>NZ_JBKGGX010000015.1:0-152764 GCF_052041925.1 Pseudomonas sp. SMN5 | reverse complement strand
ATCGAGGAGGTGGCGCTGGAGCTGCTGGCCGAGAACGAAGACTTGCGCAAAGAGCGCGACAAGCTGGCCGAGGACAAGCAAGGGCTGCTGGAAGATTTTGCGGGGTGCCTATGACTGATTACACCGAGCTGAAGCGGCTGGCTGAGGCTGCATTGCGCAACTGGCCAGACAGCAAGATTTTTGAGCGGCCTGAGTGTGAGCGGTTCATCGACGCGGCGCGCCCGGATGTTGTACTGGCCCTGATCGCCGAGAACGACCGGCTGAACGCAGAATGCAAGCAGCTGATCCTGCTGGAGTGCCACGGCGGCACCGCCCAGGCAGCGATCAACTTGCTGGCCGAGCGCGACCAGCTCAAGGCCGAGAACGGATTGTTGCGCCAGTTAGCGATCGATACAGGGCTGGAGTTGAGGAAGGCCTCGAGCTGGATTTGCCGCGAAGTGGAGGCTGGAACCAAGTCCGCGACCCACTGGGCAGTTCGTCTGCGCGAAAGCGCTGACAAGATCGACGCCGCCATGGGCAAGGCGGTGCAGCCATGAGCGATGTATTCGGGATCGCATTCATTGTTCTCTGCCTGTTGCTCATACTTCAAGGAGGGCAGCCATGACCGACAAGATCAGCGTCAACTGCCAGGCCAAGCTCTCCGAGGCCATCACCAAGCTCAGCACCATGTACCGGGACAAGAAGTTCGTGGTTGTGTCCCTACGCCCGGGCAAGGACCGCACGCTAGACCAGAACGCCCTGTGGTTCGCGATGTACAAGCGGATCTCGGAAATGACCCAGATCGGCGACCCGGCGGACGCCCGGCGATACTGCAAGCTCCACATCGGCGTCCAGATCCTGCTCAACGAGGATTCCGGATTCCAAGCGGCCTGGTACCAGGTCATGCGCCACCTGCCATACGAGACGAAGCTGGCGATGATGGGCGAGTGCAAGCTCTTCGGGCCGGATGGCTTCCCTGTGACCAGCCTGTTCAATCGCGCCCAGGGCGTCCAGTACACCGACCGCATCGTCGCCTACTTCACCGGCCAGGGTGTGGTGTTCTCCGACCTTCTGAGCGAGGTGGCGGCATGAACCACAACTTCAAGCCGGGCGACCTGGCGATGATCGTGGGCGCCTTCAATGTTCCTAGCAACATCGGGCAATCCTGCGAACTGATTGAGTATCTACAGCCTGAAGCTATCAGCGGCTGGGTCGACCCAAGCGACGGGCTCCATCTCCAGAACTCCGCAGGCTCGCCAGCATGGCTCGTTGTAGGGGATGGGCTTAGATCTTGGTGCGGTGCCTCTGGGTGGGTTTTGGCAGATGAGCGACACCTAATGCCCCTTCGCGGCGACTTCGCCCCCGAGCAGCAGAAAGCCAAGGAGGCCGAGCCATGCGCGTAGCCCTCAAGGAGAAGAAGGCGCCCAGGCCGAAGAAATGCCGCGTCGAATCATGCAGGGCCTCTTTCGTCCCTGCGCGCCTGGGCCAGGCCGTATGCAGCCCGGCCTGCGCAATTGCCGACGCCGCGACGAACAAAGCCAACCAGGAGAAGGCCCGCAAGTCCCTGGCCCAGGTCCAGCGCCGGGAGATCAAGGTCCGCAAGGAGAAGCTGAAGAGCAGGGCGGATCATCTCCAGGACACGCAGCGCGCATTCAACGCCTGGATTCGCGCCCGTGACGCCGGCCAGCCCTGCATCAGCTGTGGCACCACAGCAGACGTCCAGTACTGCGCCGGGCACTACAGGACGACTGCTGCCTCTCCAGAGCTTCGCTTTGAACCCCTGAACGTCCATTTGCAATGCAATCGCAACTGCAACATGGGCAAGTCCGGGAACCTGCTTGGGTATCGGCCTCGGCTGATCGCGAAGATCGGAATCGAAGCCGTCGAGTGGCTGGAAGGCCCGCATGAACCGAAGAAATACACCGTCGAGCAACTGAAGGCGATGACCGCCGAATACCGGGCCAAAACCCGCGAACTCAAGAGGGCTGCAGCATGATCTATCGAGACGTTATTTCCGCAGTAATTCGTGCGTTGGCGTCCGAGACGATCAACAGCGCCGGCGGTTGCGACTACACGCCAAAGGTACAGGCCAATAAGCTCAAGGGCGAGATTGTGGGGAAGGAAGCGGCATTCCTCACCGATTGCTGGGTGTTTGGACGACTCCATTCTTCCCTCGCACCGAAGCACTGGACGGCCTTGAACGCCTGCTACTCGACGCATATGGCCTCGAAGGTGGGGGCCATTGGCCGAATTGTGTCGCACGTGTCGTCACCGGCGCCGCGGCTGTTCCTGACCAAGGCGGTCACAGCCTGGGCATATCCGCAGCTTGGAGGTGCCGAGCGTAGGCCCGCCGGGAAGGTGTTGCTTGAGATTGAGGAAGATGCTCCAGAATGGAGGAAGGCAGCGACAGCCAAGGCGCAGAAGGCAATCAGCGCCAAGTTGAAACAGCGTCATGAGGCGCCGTGCGAAGGAGTGATCATTCTCCCGGCGCACAACTACGACATGAACACTTGGGACCTTGATGGCACGCCGGAGCGCACGCGTCGGGATTGGCGCCGAAAGATCTTCAAGGGCCTGGACAAGCTGGTCAATGAGGCGCTGCTCGAGGCTGGTGAGATACTGACCAAGGAGGGTGTTTTCTTCGATGATCAAGATGCTGCATAGAGGGCCTTGACAGGGCCTGCCGGTTCGCCGATTATTCACCCATCCTGTCATTCCTGCGTGTGTAGGAGTGACAAACAAGAACCCGGCCATCGAGCCGGGTTTTTTATTGTCCAAATGCAGGCGAAAGACCGGAAAGACCCTCCTGCCCATTCGACGTTCGAGGATCTACCGATGACCCACATCACTCGCTGCAAAATGACTCTCCGCTCCAAAGGGCCTGTTCAGGGCTCGACGGAATCGCTGACCCGCCTTCACTTCGGCGCGGTATGGTCGGCCAATCCGGCGGAAGAGGACGCGATCTACGGCAAGTACACACCCTACGGCGAATACGTCGTAAACGTGGCTGCTGATCGCGCCGAGCATTTCGAAGAAGGGAAGGACTACTACTTCGATATCTCGCCAGCTTTCTGATTCACCTGTAGCCAGGACAGCCTTCGGGGCGGCCTGGACGCGGTATAGCCGGAAGTCACGCGTCACGAAAGAACACCGGCAGCCCGCGCACCCTGACCTCACATGCTTGCGGGGTGGCGCGAGACTGGAGCGGCGAGATCGATGCATAGGGGCGTCGACGCTGTGAAGGTCTTTGGCAGACAGCTCGGAAAGACGAGCGCGTTATGCGGATATCGAGCCCGGCGGAAACGTGCAGGGGTAACAGTCATCGTGGGGACTGGAGGGAAGCGCCACGACGGTGACCTGAAAGGGTCGCAATCCGCACCTATTCAGGGCCTCGACATTGATCGGGGCCTTTTCGTTTCGGGCAATGCCCAGGCCGACGCAGGCCATTTTTTCTTCTGGAGTAGCGATGGATCCTACCGACCTCGGCCCAGGCACAGCCACCTGGCTTGGCGGTAGTGCCACTGTCGTTCTGGGCGGCTTGTTGTGGCTGCGAAAATTCCTTTCGAAGGACGCAGCTGACCGGGCAATGGATAACGCCGACATCGGCACCGTCCGCCGGCTGAACGAACTGCTTGATTCCGAGCGCACGGCGCGTAAGGAGGCTGAAGCCCGTGCCGATCAATTCGCGAAAGAGCGAAACGACCTGGCCGCAGCCGTTGGCCGCATGGAAGGGAAAATTGAAGCGCTGACCAGTCAGGTCGCCCAGCTCACAGAGCGAGTGACCCTGCAAAGCGACGAGATCAACCGTCTGCGCACCAAGCTTGGAGGAGTCGTGTGATGGATAGATGCGCGATGGAATTCATCGCCCGCCGGTGGTGGCGCCGAGCAGAAGTCTGGGCTATTGCGATCGTCCTCATTGGTGGTGGCGCGGTGCTCGGGTATCAGGCCTGTTACTGGTCACTGGCTGAGAGCCAGTCCAAACAAATCGAAGACATCCGGAGCGCCTACGCCACCGCTATGGTAGAGCGAGATAAGCGTCTGGATGAGCTCACCCGCAAGACCAGCACGGCCGCCGAGAAGGCGACCAAGGCCGCGACAACCGCTACCCAGGCAGCGGACAAGGCTATTGAAGCAGTGGACCGGGTAAGTCAGTAAGTCGCGACACGTTTCGCGAATAAGCAAATTGTGTCGCGACACGGGGGGGGAGGGATGGAAATCACGATCAACAATCTGAATGGCCGCGCCGAGATTGCGTTCTACGCGGTCGGCGAGTTAGTGCACTCAGAAGTATTCCAAGGCAAGACATCCTCGCCCTATGCGAGAAAAATCACCTTCGAAGGAGAATATGACTCTCACCGGGCGGTGGTTGTGATGAGCGACCTCAATAGTGAGCGGGCCTTCTGCTATGAGGTGGGGTAATTGACGGCAGAAGTCCACGACATTGCCGACCACCGACCGCACCTGATGGTTGTAGCGAGTGACGGCGCCTATGTCATCCCGCGCGAACTGATCCAGTCAGTAATCGACGGTAAGAAGCCTTCCAGCATCCTCACCGAGCTAGTAGTGCGGCGCATCATTGAAGAGTGGCTCCAGGAGGTAACCACATGACCGCGAAGCTTGTTGAGTTCAAGCGCGAGGGATGGCGCGACGCCGCAAAGACGTTGCGTAAGATCGCCGATGACCTTGATGCGGGTGTTCATCCGGAATGCACCGTAGGCGCCTTGACGCTGCTCGGCCCGAAAGGTCAGGTGACTGTATTCGGCCTTGGCCCCAAGTGCGACGACCTGCAATGCCTGGGTGCGATGCGCCTGGGTGAGCAGAAGCTGATTGATGTGCTGCTGGATAGCGTGGACGACTGATGAGGCAATGCCATACTGATTTTTCAACTAATCAGGAGGCATCATGGAGCATCTACCCGTTACCGATCGGCAGGCAGACTTGGTAAGGCGCGCGCCTGAAGAAATTGAGCAAATCAGAAAGCATGCACTCAGCGTTTTTGACAGGCTGAGAAATCTGCTTTCCGGACAATTTGTTCAGGATACATGGGGACTGTCGCTGGTCTCGACCAGCCATGGGCCGCTTGCTGAAATCTCAACGCCTTTCGGTCTTGTTCGGATGGACCTGGTGCCGTTTGTAAACGACTCAGGTGTGCAAGGGCGCTACGTGGTCGAGAAACGGGGAGTTTCCGAAACCGGAGAGGTTTTTTGGCGGCGGATTTGGTCCCTACGCTTGAACACTGATGGGCAAGTGTTCCAGGGTGATGAAATCTCAGGATCTATCCATGCTCGGCTTCGTTTCACGGGGGAAGACATCGACATAACTCGGATAGCGCTTTCCATTCTTTACATGGCCGGGAAAGAAATGTAACGACCTAGTTTTGGTCAGACCGACCCCGCCGCGTGCGGGGTTTTTTATCGAGGGATTGGATGATGAGGCCGTATCCGTCAGCGTCCTTGCTCGAACTGTCGGAGATATCCAACTTCGGGATCCGCCTGACCCCGGCTCCGGAAGTCTGGCAATGGCTCCAAGCAGAAATCCTCGCTGATACCGGCAGCATCCACAACGAAGACCATGCCCATCTGATCGATGCGGACGTGCGAGTCATGTGGGCGTCTGCTGCCTTCACGAAGAAGGGGCGGACAGTCGTCGGCCAGGCCGAACAGGTAGCGTTCCGCGCTGGTGGTTGGCAGAAGGCCAGGATGGAACAGCAAATGCGTGATTGGTTCGGCGATGTGCCGGCCTTCATCATCACCCTGGCTGCCGACTACTGCGCCCAGTGCAGCGATCTGGAGTTCTGTGCCCTGATCGAGCACGAGCTTTATCACCTGGCCCACGCCAAAGACAAATACGGTCAGCCAGCCTTCACCAAGGAAGGCGCACCCAAGATCGAGATGCGCGGCCACGACGTCGAAGAGTTCGTCGGTGTTGTCCGCCGCTACGGTGCGAGCCCTGACGTTCAAGCGTTGGTGGATGCTGCAAACAGTCCTGCCGAGGTGGGAAAATTGAATATTGCGAGGGCCTGCGGAACCTGTCTGCTCAAGTCGGCCTGATCCTTGACAGGACCTTGACGGAATAAACCCATATGGCAGCCCTGAAAGATGAGGTGAAGCGCTTCATTGTGCAGGCGTTGGCCTGCTTTGATACGCCTACGCAGGTAGTGCAGGCGGTCAAGGACACATTCGGGCTAGACGTAACTCGCCAGCAGTGCGAGCTATACGACCCTACGAAGTACGCCGGTCGTGATCTTGGGGTGAAGTGGCGGACAGTCTTCGAAGATACCCGCAAGCGCTTCCGCGAAGACACGGCTGAGATTCCGATCGCCAACAGGGCATTCAGGTTGCGCGGCCTGGGAAGGATGGCTGAGAAGGCCGAAAGCATGCGTAACCTGGCCTTGACCGCGCAGCTTTACGAGCAGGCGGCCAAAGAAGTCGGCGACGTCTACGTGAATCGCCGCCTAGAAACTGAAAAACCCCTGGGCTCCCAGGCGGACCAGCAGCACGCAGTTGCTGAGTACACCCTGGAGCCTGATGAGAATGTCCCGACTACCCCGTACCTATGACCCGCCGGTAAAGCTGACGCCGAAGCAGGCGAACATTTATTGCTGGGGCTTCCAGCCTGAGGCGCGGTTCCGTGATGCGGTTTGCGGCCGACGATTTGGCAAGACATTTCTGGGCAAGGCTGAGATGCGCCGTGCTGCCCGGCTGGCTGCCGAGTGGGGCGTGAGCGTAGAGGATGAGATCTGGTACGGCGCGCCGACGTTCAAGCAGGCCAAGCGCGTGTTCTGGCGTCGGTTAAAGCAGGCCATCCCCGAAGCCTGGCGCGCTCACCGCCCGAACGAGACGGAATGCTCGATCACGCTGAAGTCTGGGCACGTGATGCGCGTGGTAGGGCTCGACAACTACGACAACTTGCGTGGCTCGGGTTTGTTCTTTGTTCTGGTGGATGAATGGGCCGACTGCCCGTGGGAGGCCTGGGAGGAAGTCCTGCGGCCGATGCTTTCGACCTGCCAATACACGATCCCTGGTGTTGGGATGCGAAAGGGCGGGCACGCGCTGCGGATCGGTACGCCCAAGGGCTTCAATCACTGCTACGACACGTACCAGGATGGCCGACCAGGCCATGAGCCTGACCACAAGAGTTGGCTCTACACCTCGCTCGACGGAGGGAACGTCCCTGCTGACGAATTGGAGGCGGCCCGTCGCAAGATGGACCCTCGGACATTCCGCCAGGAGTACGAAGCCAGCTTCGAGAACTATGCCGGCGTTGTTTACTATACGTTCAATCGTGAAGCGAACCGCACCAGCGAAACTATCAAGCGCGGTGAGGCGCTGCACATCGGCATGGACTTCAACGTCATGAAGATGGCGGCAGTGGTGCATGTTATTCGTGACGATTTGCCATTGGCTCTCAGTGAGTTTTTCGATGTGCGCGATACACCGGAAATGATCGAGAAGATCAAGCTCCGCTTCCCGGATCACAGCATCGCGATCTACCCAGACGCCAGCGGCCAGAACACCAGCAGCAAGAGCGCGAGCGAGTCGGACTTATCGCTGCTCAGAAAGGCTGGGTTCACGGTCATTGTGGATTCGACAAACCCAGCAGTGAAGGACCGGGTGAACGCCATGTGCGCAATGTTCGCCAATACATACGGCGAGCGCCGGTACCGGGTGAACGTTGACCAATGCCCCAAGTACACCCAGTGCCTTGAGCGGCAGGTCTACAACGACAAAGGCGAGCCAGACAAGAAGGCCGGCTATGACCACCTGGTGGACGCCCCCGGATACTTCATCGCCAAACGGTACCCGATCAAAACACGCACAGGCGGAACACGCCGAATTGGAGGCTTGGCCTGATGCCAGTGCAATCGACAAATCCAGACTACGACGCGCACATCGCCGAGTGGGAAATGATGGACGACGCGCTCGAAGGCGAGTGTGCCGTGAAGCGCAAGGAGCGCAATTTGCCCAAGCCAAGCGGCATGGTGGAGGCTGAAAAGCTCGACGTGGCGGGTAACAAGTACCTGTACCAGAACTACACCGATCGCGCCCAGTATGAGCACTGGGTTCGGGACTCGCTGCGTTCGATGATGGGGCTGGTCTCCCGGCTGATACCTGAAATCGAACTGCCCGGCGGCCTGAAAGGGCTGGAGGACAATGCCACGGCGGACGGCTTCGGGCTCAAGCAGCTGTTCTTGCGCATGGTGCGCCAGGCCATTTCCCATGGTCGGGTACCGCTGGTGGTGAACGTCGACGACCGCGGCGACCCGTACTTCTCGACCTACGCAACGCGCAACGCCATCAACTGGGACACCGCCGACCAAGGCGGCCGGCAGGATCTGGTCCTCTCGGTGTTCCGTGAGTTCCGTAAGAAAGGTGGCGATCGCTACAGCCATGACTGTGACACGGTGTTCCGCGAGTTCTTCATGCAGGACGGCGTCTGTCGTACCGCTGTTCGAAACGAAGGCGGGGAGTTGGTCGAGGATGAAAAGCCCCTGGGGACCACGGGCACAGACAATCGTCTGATCAAGGGTCTTGGCTACCTACCGGTGATCTACTGTGGATCCACGGACAACTCCCCTGAGGTCGATGAGGTGCCGCTGCTGACCATGGCGCGGGCCGCGCTGAAGTCCTACCAGCTCAGCGCTGACTACTTCACTGCTCTGCACCAAACCAGCCATCCGCAACCGTGGGTGTCTGGCCTGGATGAGTCGGTGGAGCTGTCCGTGACCGGGCCGTCGGCCGCGTGGGATCTCGGGCCGACCGGACAGTGTGGTTACCTGGAGTTCCAGGGCGCCGGGATTGAAGCTGTGCGCAAGGCCATGGACGACCAGAAGAACGCCGCTCTTGAAGCCGGCGCCAAGGTCATGGACGTGAGCGGCACAGAGTCGGGTGAGGCACGCAAGACGCGCCAGAACGATCAGCACGCGACGTTGCACAGCATTGTCGTCACGGTTGCCGAGGCGCTGGAGCAGGGACTTCGGTATGCCGCCGAGTGGAAAGGCTACGACCCCAAGCAAGTCAAGTTCACGGTTAACCCTGAGTTCGTAACGCCAGTGGTTGACGCCCAGGTCCTTGCCGAGCTGCTCAAGGGCGTGATGGCTGGCACGATCAGCGCCGACACCTACTGGCAGTACCTGACCACCGGCAAGTTGCCGGAGCGCCCCTACGAAGAAGAGGCCGAGCTGATCAGCGATGAGCGCGAATCCGCCGGCATCAACCTGGACAAAGACGATGCCGACGGCAAACCTGGAACAGGCGGACAGCCAGCTACTGGAGCAGACGACCCGTCACTCGGTGATGATCGAGCGGCTTAAGGCTGGCGAGGTCAAGAAATTCGAGAAGTACTTGCGCCAGATCGACAAGTTGGTGCGGGACCAATTGACCCGAAAGGAGCTGACCACCTACAGCCGGGACCGCCTTGAGCAGTTCCTGGCCCGGGTGGACGGCAAGTTGTTGGAGATCTACAAGGCCTATGACGACCTGGTGCAAGCTGACCTGGTGGACATCGCCCTGTATGCGTCGACTTTCGAGGCCAACAGCCTGAGCAATGCTCTGTCCATTGACGCGGTGGTACCGAGCAATGCTGTGATTCGCGCAGCGGTATTCTCCTATCCGTTGCAGGTGAAAGGCATCGATGGCGGGAAGATGCTCAAAAGCTTCGTTAGCGGCTGGACGCGCACGGAGACGATGCGTGTCACCAACGCCATCCGGCTTGGCTTCGGCCAGGGCCAGACGAACGCCCAGATCATTCAGGCGATTCGCGGGACTGCGGCGCAGAACTTCACGGACGGCATCCTGGCGGTGAGCAACCGCAACGCGGCCTCGGTGGTGCAGACGGCAATCCAGCATGTGGCGACTACGGCGCGCATGGAGACGCTGAAGGCTAACAGCGATGTTGTGATGGGTTACCGCTGGGTTTCAACGCTGGACCGCAAGACCTCGCAGCAATGCAAGGGCCTGGACGGCATGCGGTTCGATCTTGGTAAAGGCCCGCTTCCGCCGGCGCACATCAGATGCCGATCCACGACGGTGCCAACCACCAGATTGTCGGAGCTGTTCGCCAAGGACGCCACACGCGCCTCAGTGGGCGAGAACGGCGGGGCCCAGGTGGACGCCAGCCTGAATTATTACGAGTGGCTGGCAACGCAGCCGGCGAGCTTCCAAGATCATGCCCTTGGCCCGGTCCGAGGCAGGTTGTTCCGCGATGGCGGCCTGACGCCGGAGAAGTTCGCCAAGCTGCAGCTCGACAAGTCGTTCAAGCCACTGACTCTGGCGCAACTCAAGGCCGCAGAGCCTGACATGTTCACCCGGGCAGGCGTTACACTCGACGCTCCACCAGGTTGAGATAGCCGATGCAGATCATCGTTGAGGACGGGAAGGGCAGACCCGATGCCAACAGCTTCGTACCACTGGAGAAGCTGACCTTCTACCGCGACTACTACGGGTTCCGGATACCTGAAGCGGAGGTGGAGCAGGTTGAGCTTCTGCTGCGCGCTGCTGCCGACATCAATGCTCGCCAGTGGAAAGGGCGCAAGGCCAATCCAAACCAGGCAATGGCTTGGCCCCGGCGTGACTGCAAGATTGAATACCAGACGCTTTCCGAGACGTTCGTGCCCTTTGAGCTTGAATGGGGTCAAGTGCGGCTGGCAGTCGAGTTGTACGCAGATGAGCAGGGTTTTCAGATCGAAGAGCCGACGCACTGCACCGAGCCGAACGGCCGGCGAGCTAGACTCAATCGCGATACGCCAGGCTTTCGCATGCGCCCGCCGCCATACGCGTCGAGCAGAACGCAATTTGCCGATTACCTGGTCATGCGCGGGCTCTCAATAGTCCGATAAAACACGGAATTCACACCAAACCGCCCAATGGGCGGTTTTTTATTGCCTGCAAAGCGGGCCGACCAAACCCAAGGGGTGCACCAAGTGGCAGACGAAAACCAGATTGATCTTGAAGACCCGGCAGTGAAATCGGCCATCGCAGCAGCGGTGGAAGCGGCAACTCTGGGCCTGAAGAACAAAAACACCGAGCTGCTTGGCTCGCTCAAAACGACCAAAACTGAGCTGGAAGGCTTCAAAACCCAGTTCGAAGGCCTGGACATCGATGCGGTAAAGGGGTTGCTGAACAAGGTCGGCCAGGATGAAGAGACCAAGCTGATCGCAGAGGGCAAGCTCGACGAGGTCATCACCCGTCGCACCGAGCGCCTGCGCACCGACTACGACAAGCAGTTGGCAGCCCAAAAAGAACGCGCCGACAAGGCCGAAGCCTTCGCCGCAAAGTACAGCGACAAGGTACTAGCCGATTCCATCCGCGCTGCCGCCATCAAGGCCGGCGCGCTCCCTGAGGCTGCGGAGGACATCATCCTGCGAGCCCGGGGCACTTTCAAACTCAGTGAAGACGGCGAAGCGATCGCCACCGACCGTGATGGCGAGGTCATCTACGGCAAGGACGGCAAAACGCCTCTGTCACCGCTCGAATGGGCGGAATCGCTGCGTGAAACAGCAACACACCTGTGGCCAAGGGCTCAGGGTGCCGGGCAGACCGGTGACAACGGTGGCAAGGCCACGAAAAAGTGGGGTGAGTACACGGAGTCCGAGCGTGCTGCGCTGGCCCGCGACAACCCCGAAGCGTTCCAAAAACTCTTGGCCACCAAAGGAAACTAATCCATGGCAACGACCCAACTGGCGGACATCTTTGTCGCCGACTATTACGGCACTATCGCGCCGGTCAACTCCCCGGAAAAGACTGCGGTCTTCGAGTCGGGGATCATCGTCAAATCGCCTGAACTGGACGCCATCGCGCAGAACGGCCAGGGCACCTCGGAAATCAGCTACTGGCAGGATCTGGACGCTGACGAAGAGCCCAACATCTCGAACGACAACCCGGATGACCTGGGCGAAGTCGGCAAGGCTGAGCAGGGCTCTATGCGTGCCCGGACTCTCTACCTCAACAAAGGCTACGGCGTCGCCGACCTGACGTCCGAGTTGGCTAACTCTGAGCCGATGCAGCACATCCGCAACCGCTTCGGTACCTACTGGACCCGTCGCTGGCAGCGTTATCTGCTCGGCGCGGCCCGTGGCGTGATTGCTTCGAACATCGCCAACAACAGTGGCGACATGGTGGTGGACGCCGGCGCGACTATCAGCGCTGGCGCCTTCCAAGATGCTGCATTCACCTCCGGTGACGCTGCTGACGTGTTCTCCGCGATCGGTGTGCACTCTGTTGTGATGAACCAGATGGTCAAGCAGGATCTCATCGAGTATCTGCGCGACTCCGAAGGCAAAATCATCCTGGCAACCTACCTGGGCAAACCCGTCTTTATGGACGACAGCCTAGTGTATGGCGCGGGGCGCTATCTGTCGGTGTTCTTCGGTCAGGGTGCATTCGGCTACGGCGAAGGGAAGCCAGCCGTTCCGGTCGAGCTTCAACGCAAGCCCGATGGTGGTAACGGTGGCGGTGCTGAGGTCCTGTGGGAGCGCAAGACCTTCATTCTGCAGCCTGCGGGCTTCAGCTGGAAAGGCAGCAACAATCAGAACCTCAGTCCGACTGCCGCGCAGTACGCGAACGCCGCCAACTGGGAGCGCGTATTCGACCGCAAGCAGGTTCCGTTTGCCGCCGTGATCAGCGGCACTGCCACCCCGTAATCTAACTGAGGCAGGGCGTCTCCGGACGCTCCTGCTGCATGGGAGCAAATCATGAAAGTGATCTACACCGACAAGCCCGGTAATGAGCCGGGTGTTTGCTACCGCCTGCTCAATGAGTTCTTCGGAGTGATCAGCTCGGCGACTGATGTATTCGTCCAGGGCGACAATCCGAACATCATCGAAGCGTACAAGCGTGCTGGCATCAAGGTCACAGGAGCGGATGCCGACGGCCTGCGCACTGACGGCCCGACCGTGGCTGAATACATCGCTGCCGGCTACAAGGCCAGCAACTACCCGCCAGAAGGTTACGTTTCCCGCAGCACTGACCAGGAAATTGCGGAAGCGCTGCGCACCGAGCAGGAAAACACCGAAACTGACCCTCTGAAAATGAAGGTCCCTGAGCTGAAAGAGTGGCTGACCAAAAAAGGCATCGCCTTCGAGGCTTCCGCGCTGAAAGAAGACCTCCAAGCCCTGGTGCCGAAGGAATAAGGACAAGCACATGACCGACTTCATCACCGTTGCCGATGTTGACGCCCAGCTCGGTCCTGACTGGGCCGGCACCGGTGATCCGGTCCTTGCTGTGACCATGGCAAACGCCTGGCTCACGACCAAGATTAAGCGGGTTGTTCCCGATCCGGTTCCGACCGAGATCAAAACAGCCGGCGCCCAGGTCGCCAAGGAGGCGGCGGCGGGCAAGCTGTACACGGCCACGCAGAAGGAAGTGCAGAGCAAAACGGTATCAGCTCAATCTGGCACGTCCGTGAGCAAGACCTACGTGGCAGGCTCTACCGATCAGTCGGCGGGTGTGAACTTCGCCTTGGCCTTGCTGGCGCCTTGGATCAAACGCTCCAGCGTGACGATGCTTAAAAGGACCTGATCATGGGCATGCGCGAAGAGATCCAGGCCGAACTGGCCGAAGCGTTCGATGATCCTGATGGGCTCGCCGATGCCGTGAAGCCTGTAGTAGGGGTTCGGAAAGTGCAGGGTGAGTACGACCCTGATACCGGAACCACCCCTGAAGTCATCACAAACTATGCAGGGCGTGGCATTTTCGGCAGCTACCTTGGCAAAGAAATCGACGGCACGTTGATCCAAACGACCGACGAGAAACTCACCATCCTGCAGAACGAATTGTTCATCACGCTGCTGGACGTTCCGACCGCTACCGTAGCGGCGCCAGAGATCGGCGATGTCATCGGTGGCAAGCGGGCTCTGAGCGTAAGCCAAGATCCCGCTGGAGCAATCTGGACCGTTCAGTTGAGGCTTTGATATGGCAAATCGCGGAACGGGCCAGTCCGGCAGCTTCGCCCTGAGTCTCGCCGAGTTTGCTCAACAAGCTACTGAAGCCATCGACGCAAGCCTTCGCGAGATCATCATCGAGATCGGCAGCAGCGTTATCCGCATGTCGCCAGTGGGCAATCCCGAAATCTGGGCGGCAAACGTAGCTTATCGTCAGGCCAATACGCGGGCAGCGGATGACTATGACTTCAAGGTTGCTGTCCGAAACACCGTCATCAACCTGACCGACAGCAACTTCACCAAGGCCGGCAACCTCAAGCGCGGCGTGAAGTATGCCAAGCCGCTGACAAAGACCGAGCGGGACCAAAACTTCAACGTGAACGGGCTGGTTGCCGGCCAGGATTATGTGGGCGGGCGGTTCCGCGGTAACTGGAATTTCTCGATCGGCTCCCCGGACAACAGCTTTCGAATTAAACCGGACCCAACGGGCGAGGCCGCCACCGCACGGCTGGTCAGCGGTGCACTTGAATTCAAGGCGGGGCAGACTGCGTTCATCGTGAACAACCTGCCGTACGCCATCCCGCTTGAGTTCGGGCATTCGACCCAGGCCCCGGGCGGCATGGTCCGTATCACTGTGGCCCGCTTCCAGCAGATTGTGCTGGAGGCCATCAGGAACAATCAGGTATGAAATACGAAGAGGTTCCGGTGCAGACCTTCCAGCGATACGCGCTTTGCGATTGTGGCGGGCGCCTGGAGTACGTTGATGGATCCGTTGTGGCGCTGAGCTTGCCGCCATGGTACTTGCATAAGTGCCAAGCATGCGGCGCGGATAAACCATTGCAGGAATTATCGCCGACCCTCGTTTTGAGGGTGGTGTCATGAGCCACAAGATAATCCGCTCCCTGCTGGAGTCGCGCCTGAAGGCCTGGGCGGCGGCCCGGACGCCTGCGCTGCGCATCGCCTACCAGAACGTGCCATTCACCCCGAACAGCGGTGAAACCTACCTCAGGGCGGTCCTTCTGCCAGCCGGAACCGACAGCAATGACTTAGCCGGCGCGCACCGGCTCTACACCGGGCTGTTTCAAATCACCATTGTGACGCCGACCGGCAATGGCCCTGCCGGCGCCGAGACGATTGCCGATGAGCTTGCCGCGCTGTATCCCCTGAATGATCGCCTGACCCGAAACGGTTTTACTGCTTTGGTGATGACCCCGGTTGAGCCAGGGCCAGAGCAGACTGAGGACACAGCCTTCACCCTGCCGGTGTCCTTCCAGTACCGAGCCGACACCAACTAACTCGCCCGTTGGGCAAACCCAGAACCCGCCATTGAGCGGGTTTTGTCATTTCTGCAAAGAGGAAAAACACATGGGCTTTCGACTCCCCAACGGCGCGACCCTGCAAATCGCTTCGACCTACGGTCCGGCGATCCCGGTCACCGCGCTGAGCAATGCCAATCCAGCCGTGGCGACTGCTGCGGCCCACGGCTTGACCGATGGCGACATCATTGCCGTGACTTCTGGCTGGACGCGCCTGAATGACCGTGCGGCACGAGTTTCGGACAGCTTGACCGGATCCTTCGCCCTGGAAAACATCAACACCACCAACCTCCAGCCATACCCGGCCGGCTCGGGCTTGGGTTCGGTGCGTGAGGTGACCGGTTTCGTCGAGATCTCACAGATCACGGACGTCGCCACCAGCGGCGGCGATCAGCAGTTCCTGACCTTCGGCTTCCTGGCGGACGACGATGACCGCCAGATCCCAACCACCAAGAATCCGATCAGCATGTCGGTAACGGTCGCTGATGATCCTGGCCTTCCGTACGTGGCAGTGGTTGAGGCTGCCGACGAGGACAAGGTGACCCGCGTGCTGCGCCTGAACCTGCCGAACGGCGACAGCATCCTCTACAACGCCTACGTCACCATCACCTCGACTCCGGCTCTGTCCCGCAACAACCTGATGACCCGCGTTATCAGTCTGTCGCTGGCCGGCCGCCCAACCCGTTATTCGGCGGTGGTGTAACCCATGGCGAAGATCAAGATCTCCCAGAACCCGACCTTCAAGGCGAAGGTCGCCATTCCACGCGTGGGAGGCAAGCCCGAAGACGTGGAGTTCGAATTCAAGTACCTGGACCGCCTGGCCCTGGCCGCGCACTTCGACAAATGGAACGCCGCCCGGGAGGAACACCAGAAGCGCGTCCAAGAGGATGGCCTGTCCTGGCAGGAAGCCACGGTCGCCGAGATTGCGATTCAGGTGGGCCAGCTCAAGGACATCGTTGCGGGCTGGGCCTTCGACGACAAACTGTCGGATGAATCGATGACCGCCCTGGTGACCACCTGTGTCGGTGCACCCCAGGCCGTGCTTGAGGCCTACCAGAACGCGTATCAACCGGCTCGCCTGGGAAACTGACCGGCGCCGCCCGTGTTCTGTACGAGCCGGGGCCATCCGAAGCAGATTTGGCGGCTTTCGGCATGACTCTGGCGGACATCCCTCCAGTTGAGTACGACGTCTGGCCGGACAACTGGTCCGCCTTCCTGCTCTTCGAGGCCATGTCTACCCAGTGGCGCACCGGCATGGGCGGGGCCTCTGGCCTGGATTACAACGCGCTCCCACCGGTCGCCAGCATGCTGGGCATGAAGCGGCGCGAACTCACCCAAGCCTTCCACGACATCCGCGTCATGGAAGCAGAAGCCATGCTCGTGATGAGCGAATCGAAATAACGGAGCCCGCATGACTTCTATTGCTGAACTCGGCATCAAGGTCGATTCGACCGATGCTGCGCAAGCGAGCTCCGACCTCGACAAGCTGACCGCGGCGGGTGGCCGCGCCGAGAAAGCTGCCGAGGGAGTTTCCCGGAGCGCTGACAAGGCTTCGGTATCGATCAAGAAGCAGAAGGACGAGCTTGCCGACCTGCTCGGCGAGATCGACCCGACCGTCAAGGCCCTGGGTCGTCTGGATGAGCTCGAAAGCAAGCTGGCGAAGCAGAAGAAGCTCGGTGCGCTGGATGCTTCGACCTTCAGCGAATACCAAGCGAAGATCGACCAGTCCCGGACGAATCTGGGCCGCTTCGATGACTCCCTGACCCGCACAGGCAACACCGCCAAGCAGACCGCTGCTGCGCTGCGCGGAGTGCCCGCGCAGTTCACTGACATCGCCGTATCGCTGCAGGGCGGACAGGCTCCGCTGACAGTTCTTTTGCAACAAGGCGGCCAATTACGGGACATGTTCGGGGGCATCGGTCCAGCAGCAAAGGCCCTGGGCGGTTATGTGCTCGGCCTGGTGAATCCGTTTACTTTGGCGGCAGCTGCGGCAGCGGCGTTGGGGCTGGCCTACTACAAGGGCAGCCAGGAAGCAGACGCGTATAACAAATCACTGATCCTGACCGGTAACTATGCAGGTACCACGGCTGATGGGCTGGCCTCGCTGGCAAAGCAGGTCAGCTCAACTGTAGGCACTACTGGCGCAGCAGCGGCTGTTCTTGCGCAACTGGCAGGCAGTGGCAACATCGCAGCCTACAGCTTCGAGGAGATCACCAAGGCTGCCCTGACCATGGAGGAGGCCACGGGCAAAGCCGTTGAGGAGACGGTTGCCCAGTTCGCCTCGATCGCCAAGGAGCCTGTGGCCGCCTCGATAAAGCTCAACGAGCAGTATCACTACCTGACTGCCTCGGTTTACGAGCAAATCGTTGCCCTGGAAAAGCAGGGCGAGCAGGCAGCCGCTGTCAGGCTGGCGACCGATGCGTTCGCCGATGCAATCCAGTCGCGAGGGGATCAAATCACCCAGCGCCTTGGCTTGATCGAGGGCGCCTGGAACAAGGTCGCCAAAGCTGCCAAGTGGGCGTGGGATTCGGCCTTGGATGTTGGTCGGGAGGCGACATACGAGGAAAAGCTGGCCGATCTAGAGCTACAGGCTCAGAACGCAGCGCGCCTCGGTGCCGGTCCGAGAGGCGGCGGTGGTCGCGGTGTGGCCCAGATCGAGGCTGATCGCGCCTCGCTGATGCTTGAAGAGCAGGAGCGCCGTAACCGTGCTCAAGCCAAGCAACAAGACCAGCAGCGCCAGGAAGCGGCTGTCAGCGGCATGCAGCTTATCGCTCGCGAGGCAGATTCAGCGCAGACACAGGTACAGAAACTTGAGAAAAAGCTCGCTGACCTGGACAAAGCCCGCCAGAAGAACATCGCTAACAACACATACTCACCTGACCTGCAAAAGCAGTACGAGACCGCAGTAGCTGGCGTCAGAAAGCAGATTGCAGATGCCAATAAAAAGGCCGCAGGCCCGGCCGGCGCACTGAATCTGACCGAGTTCAACGACTCGAAAAACCAGCTTTCACTGATCCTGAGCGAGTACAAAAACGCCCAGAAGGAACTGGAGGCTGCGCAGAAGGCCGGCTTGGTCACCCAGGAAGACTACCTGCTCAAGCGCCAGGCGCTGATCGGCAATGAGCGGGATGAGGTAACGGCGGCCTACAAGACTGAGATCGATGCCCTTGAAGCCGCGAAGGGAAAGGCCAGCACATCGGCAACCCAGCGCATCCAGCTAGACAAGAAGATCGCCGACGCCAAGGCCAACATGGTCAAGGCGCAGAAAGAGGCCGACAGCGAGCTTAGGGTTCTGGCCGCAAATGAGGAGGGTCGGGTCAAGAAGCAAGCGGCCAGCCTCAAGACCTACACCGATGCGCTGGACCTGCAAACTGAGGCGCTGCGCCGTTCTGGGCAGCGCGCCGTGCTCGGCGTTGGCCGGGGCGACAGGGAAAACGCCTTATCGGGAGAGCTGAACGCCCAGGATGATCGTTTCGCGAATGCGTCACGAGAACTAGCGAATCAGCGTAGCGCCGCAGCGCTCCAGGGTGCCTCTAAGGACGACCTCGACAAGGAGTTCGGCCCTCGGGTTGCTGCGCTCGCCAAGCAGAACCAGGAAGCCACTGAGCAGATCCGGCAAAACTATGCCGATATCGAAAAGGCCCAGGGCGACTGGACGAATGGCGCCAGGTCTGCATTCCAGAATTATCTGGACTCAGCCAAGGATGTGGCCGGGCAGACCAAAACCCTGTTCACTAATGCTTTCAGTTCCATGGAAGACGCCGTCGCCAACTTCGCGATTTCCGGGAAGTTCTCTTTCTCAGACTTCACAAAGTCGATCCTTGCGGACATGGCTCGGATCGCCACCAGGCAAGCAGCCTCAGGGCTATTGTCCGGTATAGCCGGTAGCGCTTTGGGCGCTTGGCTTGGCGGAGGGGGTGGCACAACATCAGCAGGCTCTACCCAGGCAGGCTACTCGGGCGACCTTTCCGGCTTTACGCCAGGCAGCGTTCAGGCCAACGGCGGCGCCTGGTCAGGCGGCGTGCAGATGTTTGCCAACGGCGGCGCATTTACCAACTCCATTCTGAATAAGCCGACACCATTTGCTATGGCCGGAGGCAGGACCGGATTGGCGGGTGAGGCTGGCCCCGAGGCAATTATGCCTCTAACCCGAACCTCCAGCGGCAAGCTGGGCGTCATGGCTCTGGGCGGCGGCGCTGGTGCGACTCAGATCAATGTCGAAGTGCATATAGACGGTGACGGCAACGCATCTTCCTCGGCAGACGCCCCCGGCTACGATCTGTTCGGCAAGGAACTGGCGGCGTTCGTGGAGCAGAAGTACCAGGAGCTGCGTACCAGAGACATGCGCCAAGGCGGCGTTATTAACAACGCAATCAAGGGGCGATGATGGCAATCGAACGATTCACATGGACGATTGATAAAGGCGCGGAGGGCGATATTGCCCAGCGCGTTCGCTCCAAGCAGTTCGGCGATGGATATGAGCAGTCGGTTGAGGATGGCCTAAACAACCGGTCGCAATCTTGGCCGGTGACCTTTACTGGGCTGAAGCCGCGCATAAAGGAAATCATGGACTTCATCGATCGGCATAAAGGGGCAAAGGGATTCCTCTGGGAGCCGCCCCTTGGCGAGCTTGGCCTCTACAGGTGCAACGGCTACAAGTCTGCGCACCGCGGGGGCCAGGTCTATGCCATCACCGCTACCTTTGAACAAACTTTTCACCCCTGAGATAACTGCCCATGGCACTGATCACGGACATCCAGAAACTGGAGCCCGGCGGCGAGATTCGCCTGTTCGAAATTGACGGGACCGAATATGGCGCTGACTACCTGCGCTTCCACGGGCACGCCATACCGCACACGCCTGAGGAGTTGCTTGCCTATGAGGGCTCCGTAGACGATCTTCCGGCCAAATCGATCATCTGGCAGGGCCAGGAATACGCAGCGTGGCCCGTCCAAATCGAAGGTATCTCCTCCAGCAGCGACGGCTCGGCTTCTCGGCCTACTTTCGCTGCGGGAAATATCAACGGACGGGTCACTGCACTTTGTCTGGCCTTTGAGGACATGCTGAAGTTCAAGCTGACGGTCCGCGAAACGCTGGCCCAGTACTTGGATGCAGCGAACTTCCCAGACGGCAACCCGACTGCGGACCCGACCCAGGAAGCGCTGGAAATCTGGTACATCGACCAAAAGACCAGCGAGGACGGGGAGGCTGTGGTTTGGGAGCTGTCTTCCCCGGGCGAGATCGACAACCACGGACTTCCCGGCCGCCAGATGACGACCTTCTGCCACTGGGCTATGACCGGTGGGTACAGGGGGCCTGACTGTAACTACACCGGCGCGGCTATGTTCGATGACGAGGACAACCCAACGGAAGATCCGGCCCTAGACCAGTGCAAGGGCTGTCTCTCGTCCTGCAAATTGCGCTTCGGCGAAAACAATGAACTGTCCTTCGGCGGTTTCCCTGCAGTTTCCCTGATCGCCCGGAGCTGACCATGCGCAAACACATCTTGAGCGCGATCCAGGCGCATGCTGCGGAAACCTACCCAGCCGAGTGCTGCGGGCTTCTGCTGGCCGTTGGGCGGAAGCAGCAGTACTTCCCGTGCACCAACACCGCAACCGAGCCAAACGAAGAGTTTCGAATCAATCCCGAGGAATACGCGGCGGCGGAGGACCTGGGCGAGGTGATCGGCATTGTTCACTCCCACCCTGACGCCACGAGCCGGCCTTCGCCCCGGGACCTGGCCATGTGCGAAGCAACCGAACTGCCTTGGCACATCTTGAGCTGGCCGGAGGGCGACCTGCGGACCGTGGTGCCCACCGGCGAGACGCCGTTGCTCAAGCGGCCCTTTGTCCACGGTGCCTGGGACTGCTGGCAGGTTTGCGCAGACTGGTATAAGCGCGAGTGGGGGCTGGAATTCGAAGCCTTCAAGCGCGCCGACGGCTGGTGGGAAAGCAAGGACAACACCAGCCTGTACGAGGCGAACTACGAGGCCGCGGGCTTCTACCGCGTCGACCATCCGCAGCGCGGTGACATGATCGTCATGGAAGTGGGGCGGACGGTTCACCCGAACCATGCCGGGATCTTCCTCGGCGCCGACCCGTCATTGCCTGGCGAGGATGGCGAGACCTTCGGCCCCGGGCCGTTCCTGCTGCACCACCTGTACGGCCGGCCGAGCGAAATTATCGTGTTCGGCGGGCCATGGCTTGACCGGACGCGCCTGATTCTTCGACACAAAAATGCAAAACCAACAACAAGACGCGGCGTGGCCGCGGGAGATCGTTATGAGCCAGATAGTTGAAATAGCGCACTACAGTGAAGTGCGCATCCCAGAGGATCAATCTCAGGAGGATGCGCACGCACTGTTGGCCTTCGTTGTTTCAAAGATAAATGAAACCGACCTCAGCCCTTTGTTTGGGCTTCTTTTATGTCGTTGATTATTTTTAGCATTCCTTCCAAAGGCGCTCGATAGCTTCTCAGTCGCTCGCCGTCGAAACCAGTCTCTTTATCAAGATATATCTTGAATTGTTCTTCCAGAGCATCGCGTTTTGGCGATGTGTGGTATGTGACAGCGGTCAGCGCTTGGACGGCCTTGATCAATCCAAGAAGCATGGCTTCCTGGGGGCCAAATTTGTCTGGTATCTCGCTCATTGCACTCTCCTTGCGTTATCCGCGCCGAAATTGGCGCAATCCCAGTCCTTGGGCTTGCAAGCGAAGGACTGGGGAATCCGTTGCGTGAGGGCAAGAGGCTACTATCGGAGCGAGGCGTGGCGTTACTGAGGATTCGTACAGCCTGGAAGGGTGATATCTTGGGCGCATCTACCACAGGAGTGACCCCATGAGATTTTTTGTAGGTGCGGTTGGGGATTCGTATAGGCAAGAAAAAGCCCGGGCGGGGCCGGGCTTGGTCATTCGGTTCAATTGTGGTGATGATCACCACAGCTGCGGTTCGGATCTTGTATATCTTAGATGGCTCCAGACTTCACTTTTTCGACAAAATCAGCAAGAGAAGGGACTTCGTTCTCTGGCGCATTGATGAACGCCGCCTCTCTGGAAATTACAGCCATCATCAGCTCTCCTGGAGTTGCACCAAGTCGCTCGGCGGTAGAGAGGAAATTTCGGTAGACGTCAGCAGGAACGGCCACAAGATCTTCAGGAGAGCTTGGCTCTTTCTCCTCTCCTGGCTCTATAAAGTGGAGGCGCACAACCCCTTCTTCATCTTTTGTGCCGGCCAACGTTAGAACATCTATGCCGAGAGCATTGGTAATTTTGTGAACGTCATCCTCAGATGGCAGTAAAACTCCAAGCTCTAAATCCGTAATTTCTTTCCTGGCCATTCCGGTGAGCTCGGAGAGTTTCTGCCTGCTGACGTTAGCTTTATGTCGCTCGTTCACCAATCGTGCAGAGAAGCCTTCATAAATCTTCAGGCCAGAAGCGTTTTTAGGATCCCCGCCACGAAGCTCTTCGATCGTTACGCCAAGGGCTTCAGCTAGGCGCATGAGTACCTTTAGGCGAGGCATAGACTGACCTGCCTCGTACTTAGAAATCATCGACCATGCAACGCCTGCCATGGCGCCAAGCTCTCGCTGAGTGAACCCTTTTTGGGCTCTCAGGGTCGCGAGTTTTTCAGCAAAATTTTCTTTCATGACGGCCTTAAGCGTTTGTACGCGGACATTTTGTCCTCGGACAAAGCGTACGTCCCACCCTGGCTCAACGCAACAAACTAAACATTGTTGTTGACAGATGACACAAACGGAACAAAACTACACAAACTAAACAGCGGCACGGAGATTGCCATGAGCGCAGCAAAAGAGAAGAGGGTTGTTGGGGTTCGGCTGGTTGACCTGATGCGGGAAACGCTGAGTAGCAAGGCCGAGCAGAACGGTCGGAGCTTGAGCGGGGAGATCGTTTATCGCCTGAGGAAGTCGCTTGAGCAGGAGATGGAGCATGAAAAACAGCAGGCATAAAAAAACCCCAACGCTGGCGGGCGATGGGGTTCTGGGTAACGAGATCAACTTCGAGGAAGAAATCGTCATGAGCGATATTAGCACAACAGTTTCGAATGTCATCCCGTTCAATTTCGGAAAGCAGCAGGTACGCACGCTGCTGGTTAATGATCAGCCGTGGTTCGTAGCAACCGACGTCTGCGAGTCTCTCGCGATCGTCAACACTGCTCGGGCGCTCAGTCGGTTGGATGAGGATGAAAGGGGTATTCATAGTATGAACACCCTTGGAGGCGCGCAGAATCTCAGCGTGGTTAACGAGTCCGGCCTCTATTCATTGATCCTCACCAGCCGCAAGGCGGAAGCCAAGCGCTTCAAAAAGTGGGTCACCGCTGAGGTTCTGCCAGCGATCCGCAAGCATGGTCGCTACGAGGACTCCAAAGGCGTGATGGCGCCGATGGTTGATGATCTTCTCGGCAAGTCGGGTGCTCTTCGGCTGAGCAACGTGATGCGGTGCCGAGTCGCCAAGCTGGATGCAGAGCATCAGCGTAGCGCCACCGCCAAACTCGCGTCCGCGGTTCACGCTTGCTTCGGCGTTCCTAGGATTGAGCTGATCCCGAGCGCCCAGTTCGATGCTGCAGCCAACTTTGTTGCGAGTTATGCGATTGAGGGCGAGTACCTCAGAAAGGAGGAGCAGGGCGACAAGCCTGCCCTGGAAATCCACGTTCCGGTCCAGGCTCTTGCGAAGCGTCGACCTGAAATGGTTAAGCGTCGTGGAGGCAACCAAGCGTGGCTCGACGTAACAATTCATGACCTGCGAGATTTGAAAGGCGAAAACACCCCGTGCGAATCCGTCCTCTATGCGTTGCGAGAGGCAGGCTATAACGTTGATGGTGCATGGTGGGAGCTTCGCACTTACCGCAATAAGCTGCGCCAGCTTGAATCTTTCGTGAAGGGTCTTGGAGTAGCTATAGAAGAGCCTCATCGCTACGCAATCAGCGAGGAGGAAGCAGCATGAGTGCGCTGATGGCTGTTCCGTTTCACGGTGTTCAGCTCTACTTGGTCGAGCATGAAGGCCAGCCATATGTGCCGATGCGTCCTATGGTGGAGGGCATGGGTATTGACTGGTCCTACCAATCCAGAAAGCTGAACGCTTCGAAGCGTCGGTATGGTGTTGCTGTCATAGCAACCCCTTCAGCGGGTGGTGAGCAGGAGTCGATTTGCATACCTCTTAGAAAGCTTCCTGGCTGGCTTGGGACGCTGGAACCCGCCAGGGTTAAGAATCTTGAAGCTCGCAAGAAGATCGAAGAGTTCCAAGACGAGTGCGACGACGCCCTATGGCAGTACTGGAACGATGGTCATGCGGTGAACCCACGTACTCAGCAGCCTGCGGCCAATGACTCTGCAGTCGAGTTTGCCAAGCTGGCGTTGGAGCACCTGCCGAACCTGGGTGACACCAGCAAGCAGGCACTGCTCAGCCATATTTCGGAGCTTGCCTATGGTCAGCGGCTAATCCCTCTGCCAAAGGTGGAGGAACACCTTTTGTTGGCCGGGCAGGTAGGCGAGTTGTTCGGCGTCACTGGAAATCGTATTGGCAAGTTGGCCAACCAGCACGGAATGAAGACCGACCAGTACGGCGAGTTCCGGCTGGACAAGTCTCGATACAGCAGTAAGCAAGTCGAAACGTTTCACTACAACCAAGCTGCCATTGACCGGTTTCGCGATCTGTTATCTGACGGAGGGATGATCTAATGGGGAGTATTATCGAGCAATGCATGGGTGATGGCATTTGCGCGGCGCAGTCTTGCTTTGGCGAGCGCGAGACTTCGTTGGCTGACGAAATGCAGGATTACCTTCAAGACTGGATGGCTGGGTTTAACCCACACCCCACTGACGACATGATCGCCGCTTGGCTGATTGGATTTTCGAGAACGCTCGCTACACATTTCAAACTGTTGCAGGAAAACTGAATCAGTCAACCACCCAACCCCGCCCATGCGGGGCTTTCGGCGTACCAAAACCACCCAAGGATCACCAGAAATGAGCCCGGTCAGCCATAGAGAAAAGCCGCGAAATGTGAAAGGTAACGAGACATTGAAAGTCGAATACATGGGAAAGACGATGCGAGCGTTCGTAATGCTTGGCGCCAAGCAAGAGGACATGGATAACACCAGAATCCCTGACGGTGCTGAGATGCAGATCAATATGATTGTGGATCGCGGAGCGGTCTCAAAAGAGGTTCGCGAGATGCTCGACGAGGCTAAGAGCGGAAATCACATGCTCTTCATGTGCAGAACGTTCAACATCAGGAAGGATGTGTTGAGCGCACTCGGCTTTGTCGAAGGCGCGCTCTCCGCATAGGAAGGCTTGCCCTGTAGTGATACGCTCCCTCCTTTAACAGGGAGGGATGTCATGCGTATTTTATTGGCTTCGGTCATCGCTTTTTCCGCGTTGCTGGCGGCGTGCTCGACGCCAGGCGATCTCAAAAAAAATGCCCCAACAATCAGTTCGATCAGCAAAAAATCGCCAAAACAATACGCGCTTTGCGTTTTTCCGAAGTGGCAGGAGGAGCGCTCAGCTTCGACCATGTCCGAGACGGAATATGGCTATCGCCTTATTGTAGCGACAGACATGATGGCAGATGAAGTCCTTGAAATCGGAAGATCTGGAAGTGGAAGCAAGGTCGCGCTATATCAGCGTATGCCTTGGGCAAAAATGCTGGGACGAGGCGCGATAGAGGATGCGGTTCGTAGTTGCCTTTAAAACGCTCATGCAGACAAACCGCCTAACGGCGGTTTTTTTACACATGGAGAAAAGCAATGGCAGTACTCGCTATTGAATATGCACCGATAGAAACTGTTCAACTCGGCGGGCAGCTACGCCAATTCGGAAAAGAGTACAGGCTGGCGGTTCGCAGTCCAGCAGAGGCTATTAAGGCTTTGTGCGTCCAAATCCCTGGGCTTGAACGATTTATTAGCTCTGCTAAAGCGCGAGGTCTTGAATTCGCAGTTTTCCGTGGCAAGCGGAACATTAGCGAGGCGGAGATTGGCTACCAGGGTCGAGGCGTGATTCGCATAGTCCCAGTAATTACGGGCTCCAAGCGGGCTGGGATTCTTCAGACCATCCTCGGCGCTGTCCTGATCGTTGCCTCATTTTTTGCAGGACCAGCCGGGCCTGGCCTGATGGCCTCCGGTATCGGTCTCGTTGCCGGCGGCGTCATCCAGATGCTCAGCCCTCAAGCTGGCGGACTGAAAACCAGTGCAGCCCCGGAAAACCAGCCTGGATACGCGTTCGGGAGCGCCCGAAACACAACTGCATCCGGCAACCCAGCACCGCTGTGCGCGGGCCGCCGGCGGTGGGGCGGAGCAGTCGTCAGCGCAGCGATCTATGCGGAGGATCAGATGTGACCGACGCCACCTACAGCATCACGATCCACGATCTCCACCGACTCGAAGGCGGATTGATTTGCGCCGACGAGGCAGTGGTTGCTGTTCTGGACGATGGGCGCGAAATCTATCGTGAGCGCTTTATCGGGAAATGCACATCGCCAGGCGGCTACACACGAAAGTACCGCGGGAAGACAGGCCTTACTGCCGCTCTGATCTCTGGCAACTGCCGACTGGTTTTCAGCTTGAATAGCCAGCCAAAGGCGGCTCCCCGCCACCCATAAAATCGTCAGAGCCCACTCGGTGAGAGCCGTAGACGACGCGATATCCGGGGCCGCGAGCTTCAGCCGCAGTCTCGGCCACATCCTTCGAGGCGTAAATGTCGATGAAGCGCCACGGTGAGCTTTGCACGACAGCCCAGCCCAATACCCAGCCTGCGTTATCTGGATCCTTCGGAAGGTTTTTAGCAAGGCTTCTGATTGACATGACCGCTCCTTGGTTTTGGAAGGCGTAACGCTACTACCACGGATCGTTCTGGCGATAGTGGCATTTCATCCACTCTGTATAGATACACAGGCCGCCCAGTGAGGCGGTTTTTTAATGCCTGGAGGAAAGCATGGGCGCAGCACTTAAGCACGACATCTATGGCGCTAAGGGCGGATCCGATAAACCTAAGACTCCAACCGAGGCGCCAGATAGCCTGCGCTCTGTCGCCATTGCCAAGATGCTGATTGCTGTCGGTGAAGGTGAGTTTGCAGGCACGCCGACTGCCAAGGACATATACCTCGACAACACTCCGCTGCAAGATCCTCAGGGGAACATGAACTTCCCGAACGTGAAGTGGGAATGGCGCAGCGGCTCGGTTGATCAGAGCTATATCCAGGGAATCCCGTCGGTCGAGAACGAGACCACGATCAGTACCGAGCTGCGCAGTGGTACGCCGTGGGTTCGGGCGATCAGCAACACCCAGCTATCGGCCGTTCGTGTGCGTTTCGCGTGGCCGGCGCTCCAGTCAGTGGACGCCAAAGGCAATATCAATGGGTATCGCATCGAGTACAAGGTTGAGCTAGCCACCGATGGCGGTGCCTATCAGCAGGTCTTGAGCGAGGCCGTGGATGGGAAAACCACCAGCATTTACGAGCGAACCCGCCGCATTGACTTGCCGAAGGCAACGTCCGGCTGGCTGATGCGCATCACCCGAATCACGCCCAACCAAAACAACAACAAAATATCGGACACGATGCAGATCGCTGGCTTCACTGAGGTGATCGACGCCAAACTGCGCTACCCGAACACCGCACTCCTTTACATTGAGTTTTCGGCCGAGCAGTTCCGCAGCATCCCGGCGGTGACGATTGACTGCGATGGCCGCAAGTGGCAGGTACCGAGCAATTATGACCCGGTATCCCGCAGCTATAGCGGTATCTGGGACGGCACCTTCAAAGAGGCGTGGACCGATAATCCTGTCTGGCACACATACGGCATCACGACCAACGATCGTTTCGGCCTTGGCCGTCGTATCAAGCCCTGGATGGTGGACAAGTGGGAACTCTACCGCATCTCGCAGTATTGCGACCAACTGGTGCCGGATGGGAAAGGTGGACAGGAGCCTCGCTTCATCTGCAACCTGAACCTGCAGAGTAAAGCCGACGCCTGGTCGTTGCTGCGCGACATTTCCACGATCTACCGGGGAATGACCTACTGGGCCCAGGGCCAAGTGTTCACCCTGGCAGATATGCCTCGGGCAACCGACTTTGACTTTGCCTACACCAGGGCGAACGTCATCGACGGCAAGTTCACCTATTCCAGCGCCTCGGAGCGCACCCGGTACACCCGTGCGCTGATCAGCTACGACAATCCGCTGAACAACTACGACACCGACGTCACGGCGGTAACCGACCAGAAGCTCCAGAGACGCTATGGCGACAATCCGCTGGAGATCAGCGCCATTGGTTGCACCCGCGAGTCCGAGGCGCAGCGCCGGGGCAAGTGGGCGTTGCTCACCAACTCCAAGGACCGGGCCGTCACCTTCAAGGTTGGCCTGGACGGCAGAATTCCGTTGCCCGGCTATGTGATTCCAATTGCTGACGAGCTGCTGGCAGGCAGGCCGGTCGGGGGCCGGATCTCGGCTGTTGCGGGCAGGGTTATCACACTGGACCGCGACACCCAGGTCAAGCCTGGTGATCGACTGATCCTCAACCTGCCAGACGGCAAATGTGAAGGGCGCACTGTGCAGTTGGTCAGCGGTCGACAGGTCACCGTGACACTTGCCTATTCCGTGGTTCCGGAGCCTGAACTGGTGTGGGCGCTTGATGCCGATGACCTGGCTATCCCGCTGTATCGGGTGGTCACAGTCGCCCGCCCAGAGCCTGGCGTGTTCGAGATATCGGCTGTCCAGTACGACCCGAGCAAATTTGCTCACATCGACACAGGCGCCCGGCTGGAAGAGCGGCCAATCAGCGTCATCCCGATCACCGTCGTTCCGGCGCCGGCCAGCGTGACCCTGTCGGCAACATCGGCTGTATCTCAGGGCCTCGCTGTCGCCACCATGACGATCACCTGGCCCGCTGTATCTGGGGCCGTGGCCTATGACGTGGAATGGCGCAAGGACAGCGGTAACTGGATCAAGGTGCAGCGCACCGGCTCGACCAACGTGGATGTGGTCGGCATCTATGCGGGCGCCTACGTGGCTCGCGTGCGTGCCGTGAGCGCTTTCGACATCTCGTCGATCTGGCGCAACTCGGCACTGACGGAACTCAAGGGCAAGGAAGGCCTCCCGCCGGCAGTGTCGTTCCTGACTGCCACTTCACTGTTGTTCGGCATCGGCCTCAAGTGGGGTTTCCCTGCTGGCGCCGAGGACACTCAGCGGACCGAGATCTGGTACGGGCCTACGAACGTGCTGGAGAACGCCACGAAGCTGGCCGACTTGGCGTATCCCCAAAGCGACTATGCGTTGCAGAGCCTTCTGGCGGGCACGACGTTCTTCTTCTGGGCGCGCCTGGTGGATCGGACCGGCAATATCGGGCCGTTGCACCCGGTTGGCAACGGAGTGATGGGTCAGGCCAGTTCGAATGCGGGGCCGATCCTTGACCTAATCGCAGGGCAGATCGGCGAAACGGAGCTCGGCCAGGACATCGTCGACAAGATCAACCTGATTCCCGGCCTTCAAGATCAGATCGACGCACTTGACGGTCTGTCGGCCTACAAGCCGGGCGAGGTGTACGCCAAGGACAAGATGGTGGTGCAGGACGGTCGGATCTTCCAGGCGAAGATTCAGGTGCCGGTCAACACGCCGCCGCCGGACGCGACCTATTGGATTGACGTCGGCCAGTCGGTGTCCGCTGCCAATGGCTTGGCGCAGCAGGTGGCCACCAACACCGTCAACATCACCGAGCTTGAAGCGACGGCAACTTCCTTCGACGCGCTGAAAGCTTCGTGGCGGGACGACAACGGGGAGGGCGACCTTGCCGACGCGCTCAAGGGATGGACTAGCACGGCGGCAATCGCAACTGAGCAGAAGGTTAGGGCTTCAGAGACGGAGGCTTCAGCCAAGCGCCTGACCACGCTGGATGCGCAGGTAGCCGACAACGCCGCCAACGTGACCCAGCTGGAACAGGTGGTGGTCACCAATCAGCAGGCGACCGCGCAGCAAATTACCCAGCTCAGCACCACGGTCGGCGACCAGCAAACTGCTATCGAGCAGAACGCGTCGATCATCAACGATGTGGACGGCAGGATCGCGGCGAGCTGGTCGGTGAAGATGCAGTACAACTCCGGGACCGGGCAGTACATCGTCGCGGGCTTCGGGCTGGGCATTGAAAATGGGCCCGCTGGACTGCAAAGCCAGTTCCTGGTGAGCGCCGACCGGTTCGCCATCGTCAACACCATCGCGGGCGGGGCTGTCTCGGTGCCGTTCGCGGTCCAGGGCGGCCAGGTGTTCATGAACTCGGCCTTCATCCAGGACGGCAGCATCACGATGCTGAAAATCGGCCAGTACCTGCAATCGGACAACTACGTTGCAGGTGTTCAAGGATGGCGCCTGGATAAAGCCGGAAATCTCGAGTTCAACGGCCCAGCGCCAGGCGGAGGCCGGCTGGCAATAACCAATCGCGCCATCAAGGTCTTTGATGCTAATGGAGTCAAGCGCGTGCAGTTGGGAGATCTAAGCGCATGAGTTTTGGTATCAATGTTTGGAATGAGAGTGGCGCGTTAGCTCTTGGCATGGACGACTTCACTCTTCAGAAACTGGCCGTGATGATACTGCCTGCGAATCCTTCAGGTGGCATAGTGCGTCCCGCGCCGCGCAGTGACTATATCTTGATGGATGTTGCGGGATACAGCCCGGAAACTTGTTTTGTGACTATAACGCCGCGCTATTACAACACCGGAGCGCTATTTGGAAGGTCGGTAATTCCAACCTATAAAGACTTGGGGGGGACGCAGATTGCGATCTATTCCTATGTCAATTACAGGCGGCCAAATGGTACCGGTGGCTGGCTGGAGTCCTGGGTGGAAAGCACTGTTGAATGTGTTATCGAGGTGGTTAGGGTGATCTAGATGGCTGATTTCGGTTTGTCTGCTGTTAATGACTTTGGGTCAGTGGTGATATCCAGCGAATACAAGATCATGGTGTTTTCGGAAAGGGGTACTTTTAAAATACTTTCCCAGTATACCGACGCTGAAGGCTTTGGTGCGGTTACGTTTGCAAAGCCGATCACTACCCAGGAGCCGCCGCAGGTCTTCGTCAGGGTCGTGAACGGGGTGCATGCTGACCTTGGTCTGTTCACCACCATTCTCGGAGGTCCTGGTTCCTGGACTGGATTCCAAGTTGTTTCTGCGGTAAGGGGGAACCCAAATCTACAAAACTATAACATGGAATATGTTTCATGCATGTATTCAAATTTGAGGAGCGCTTCTAACTACGGACTAGAGCTGTATGATTCCCTGGGTGGAGTTATCTACTCCTCAAGTGATAACGTAGTTAGATATGGAAAGTTCACAAAAAGCTGGACTTTTATACAGGGCGATATAGTGGATGTCTATGCCAGTGGTCTTGTTATAGATGAAGATGATTTTGTTTCTATTTCCTCAATAGATAAAGGTGTCAACTGGTTTACAGGTCATTCTCAGTACGCAGGTTTAACTTTGTTGTCGGGTGGCGTTCGCACGCTTCAAATACACAATCAAAAAATCACGGCTGACTGGTACTATCAAGGAACTAATGGCACTTGCCTTGCCATTCCTGTGTGCAAGTTTCCCGCGTCCAGATATTTCAACACTTAACTGAGGGGTTGCGCATGCCCTGGTATAAAACCGGGACGGTCTCTGTCGTCCTGAATTCCAATGCTGTAACAGGTGTTGGAACATCTTTCATCGCGAACTGTAGGGTCGGTGATGCATTCCGTGGTCCGGATGGCCGCTGGTACGAGGTAACCAACGCACCCAGCAACACTTCCCTGTCAATCGATCCACCGTACCTGGGGGCTACTGTATCTGGGGGCAGCTACGCGCTTGCGCCGATGCAGGGTTACGTCAAGGATTCGGCTGATGCACTGCGAGCGCTGGTCAATACCTACGGAGCGCAGCTTGCCGCACTCGGTACGACGGGCAACTACGACATCTTGCCGGTCAACAAAGGCGGAACCGGAGGCACTGATCAGGCTACCGCTCGAGCAGGGCTAGGCCTGGGGACCACAGGCAACTACGACGTGCTGCCGGTAATAAAGGGTGGCACAGGTGGAACAACCCAGGCAGCCGCGCAGTCGGGCCTGGGGCTCGTCCCACAACAGAATACGGGCGATGTGACGGCTGGTCGTTTGCTAACACCTGGCGCTTTCGGCTGGGGCGGCACTGGCGTCTCTATCGCTGAAGCCAGCCTCAACAGCACTCGGCAGACACAGCTGAACATCGTGTCAGCCGCCGGGCTTGGAATTCTTCCGGCCAACATCAACAGCTACGTGTTCCATTGGAACAACCCGAGCAACGGATATGCGTACCAGACTTGCCGAGCGGTAACTGGCGGACCGGAATACACCCGGTATCAGGTGGCTGGAACATGGTCAGCCTGGGACTTTCGAGCCAAGGCCGGTGCCAATAGTGATATCACCTCTCTGACTGGCTTAACCACGCCCCTTAGCGTGGCGTTTGGTGGCACGGGCAATAACGCAGGTATCGCACAACGCATAGCGCCCGGCGCAATGGTGGGCACGGTCAGCCAAAGCTCAGGTGTCCCGACGGGGGCTATCATAGAGCGTGGAAGCAATGCCAACGGCGAGTATGTGAAATTCGCCGACGGGACGATGCTGGCGAGCTTCACAGATGTCGTAACAATGAACATCGACATCGGCTACGCCTCGATCTTTTATAGAGCCGCAGCCTGGACGTTCCCTCTCCAGTTCGCCGCCTCGCCAACTGTTTCGTTGCAGGCCAACCGCACATCCGGTGTTTTTGCCACGGGTGGCGGGGCGTCCTCTGTGAGTGCGGCAACTCTCTATATCATTGACTTCGTATCGGTTTCGGGGGCTTCAGTCACCCGCAAATGGTTCGCTATGGGACGGTGGTTCTGATGAAAATGTTTCTTTCCCCACAGCGGCGTGATGACACGCTGGAAATAGTTAAGACCGGCGACGTCCTGTCAGTAAACGGCGAGTCGTTTGATTTCTCGCAAATGGGTGAGGGTGACACCTTGCCGGCCTCTGCCATTTCCTCTCAGTGGTTTCTGGACAAGGTGGACAGAGTCGGCGGCGAGCTGGTCTTCACGATCCTATTGCCGCTTCCTTGGAACTACAGCCAGGAGCAGGCATTCCCAGTGCCGCTGGATAACATTCAGGACGGCCCTGTTGAGTTTCCGCTGCCTCTCCCTGTTCCTGATGCTGAAACAACGCCGGAGGGCGAAGATGAACATTGATTGGTCACAGCTCATCACAAAAGCCATGAAGGACGCCGCTGAACAGGCCGCGCAGCTCGCCGCAGCCAAGGCGGAGCTGCTGGCCCGCAACACCAGGGCGGTTGCGCAAATCGCCCGCATTCAGGACCGCATCGACACGATCGGTTTCGGCATCGACATCGGCGAGGCCACTGAGGAGGACGAGGCCGAGCAGGCCGCGCTACTGACCACACTGAAGGCCTGGAAGAAGTACAAGTATGACCTGGGCAAGGTCACGGTCCAGCCGACTTGGTACCAGTCGCCGGTGTGGCCGGTAGAGCCGCCCGTTCCCCAGATCATCGCTGCCCCGATGCTGCGAGCCGACGAAACCATCTGATACGAAGCTGCCACCGCAACCCGCCACCGAGCGGGATTTTTTTTGCCTGGAGAAAAGTTATGACTGTTTCCGAGAAGGACCGAGACATCCTGGCCCGCACGTTGTGGGGGTGGACATGAGAGATATCCCGATGCCCGCTGGGGTGAGCCTGGAGGCTATCGAATGGCGTAGGTGTCACGCTTCTGACGATTATGAAGTGAGTGAATATGGCCACGTCCGCCGGCGTACCCCTGGCCGCCGCACCTTTCCCGGAAAGATGCTTTCTTTTTGCTGGCATCACGCCGGCTACCCAAGATTCAAGCTCACGATCAACGGCAAGCATGCGCACTTCGAAGCGCATCGACTGGTGGCACTGGCTTTCCTTGGGGCCCCGTCAGGGGAACGAAACGAAGTAGCCCACGGCGATGGCGACCCGAGCAACACGCATTATTCGAACCTCTCCTGGAAAACTCACGCCGAGAACGAGAGCGACAAGATATCTCACGGCACAGCCCCGGCGGGTGCGAAGAATGGTTGTGCAAAGCTCACAGACGACTTGGTGCTGAAGATCAGGGAGCGGCGGACGACCGGCGCAAGCTTGAGCGCTATCGGCCGAGAGTTCGGCGTCGCCTTCCAAACCATTTCCAAAATCGTCAACCGAAAATCCTGGAGTCATATCTGATGAACGCGACCGAAAAAGACCGCGACATTTTGGCGCGGACATTATACGGAGAAGCTCGCGGCGAGGGCCTGGCCGGCCAGATCGCCGTGGCCTGGACCATCCGCAACCGAGTAGAGGACGGCCGGGACAAGTCCTGGTGGGGTGAGGGCTATGCCGGCGTGTGCCTGAAGCCGTACCAGTTCAGCTGCTGGAACCAGAACGACCCGAACTATCCATTCCTGAGTGGCGCGAAGCCCATCCCGCCGAAGCAGTTCGAACAGGCCCAGCGGGCGGCCGATCTGGTGATTTCCGGCGCAGAACCGGACCTGACGAAGGGCGCGACCCACTACTACGCAACCACGATGCCGAAGCCTCCCGCCTGGGCAGCCAAAGCAACCCAGACCCTGCGCCTGGGCAACCACGTCTTCTTCAAGGACGTGCCATGAACCCGCTGGGCCTGAAGGCCTGGGCTGTCGGTGTGCTAGCGGTCGTGCTGCTGGCCGTCGGTGTCACCTGGAGGGTCCAGGACTGGCGCTACGGTGGGCGGCTGGCTGACCAGGCGCGCCTGCACCAGTCCGACCTGGACAATATCAGCAGCGCAGCCGCCACCCAGGCCAAGGCCGAGCAGGACAAGCGCCTCGTCCTGGAACAGCAACTGTCAGCCAGCGAACAAACCCACTTCAGGAAATTGAGCGATGCCCAACGTGATCAGGATCGCCTGCGCGATCGCCTTGCCACTGCTGATCTGCGGCTGTCAGTCCTCATCGAGGATCCAGCCAGTTGCAGCCCAGTGTCTGCCACCGCCGGCGCCGGCGGCGTGGTTCATGGAAGAGCGCGAGCCCAACTTGACCCAGCGCATGCTCAACGAATTATCGGCATCACCGACGACGGCGACCGGGGGTTGATCGCGCTGGCTGCTTGCCAGGCGTATGTCAGGGGATTGAATCAGCGATAGGCCTGATCAGCTCCGGGCCTTGGTTCCTCACGTTGCCCACAGCACGGTCCACCTTGAACCACTCGAAAGCCTCGGCCGGCTCGCCCTGGTGAAGGACCATCTGTTCGGCGCGCTCCGTCGGCGTCGCCGGGTCAAGCCACTCCCGGGCAAGTTCGGCATTCAGCACCACGGGCCGCCTGTCGTGGACATCGATCATGCCGCCCTGGCTGTCGGCGGTGATGATGACGAAGCCGTCGTGTTCCTTCGGCTCGCGGCCTGCCGTGGGGAATTGGCCTATGGCCGCGCAGAAGATCGGCGCCCGGTCGCGCCTGCGGATCAGGTAGGGCTGTTTCTTTGGCCCGCCTTCATCGACCCACTCGAACCAGTTGTCGATCGGGGTGATGGCGCGGTTGGGCCAGATCGAACGGTAGAAGGGACCGTGGGCAACTTTCTCGACCCGGGCGTTGATTGGGGCGGCGCGGTCCTTGGCCCAGTGCGGCCGCCAACCCCAGCGCACCAGGTCGGCGTGCAACTCGTCGCCTTCCTGATGGAAGAGGGCGAGCTGTTGCGAGGGAGCCGCGTTGTATCGCTCCAACGGCTGACCACCCACGGTTTCGACAAAGGCTCCAGGGTGCATACCCAACACCGCTACGAAGTCGTGGATTCCGGTGTACTGCGACAGTCGTCCGCACATACCTACCCCTTCATGCTCAGCTCGCGCTGGTGCTCGATCGTTTTCGGCACGAAGCCCCAGCCATCGCAGTTCTCGCACTCTTCCCGCAAGCAAAAGTTATCCTCGCAGACGTCGCATCGAACAAACTTCGCCAGCTCGAAAAAGGGGCGAACCTGTCTCATGAGGTCCAAGTGCCTATTTTCCAGCGCCACCTGGACAACATCGGACATCCACCGGTACACCTCAGGATCTTCAATTGCGGGATAGATAACCCCGTTCACCCTGCGCTCGGTTTCGACCAAGTCGAATTGACTGCCATCCTCCACCGTCAGGACCAAACCGTCGATGCGGCCTCCGAAAGAGCCGTAGCGACCTTCGAGCTTCAGTCCTTGCTCAGAGCGGCGGATCAAACCGTCATACGGACGAATTCGATCACCCTTGTTTGCTTCTAAGCGAAAAACCGCATTCATGATTGTCGCGATTTTTGGCCCGCCACTTACCGGTATGACGTCGTAGTTCGAAGCAGGGTTCCGCCACACAGGGTGCGCATCACGCTCTTCAATCTCTAGCCAGTAGGCAGCATTTGCCATTTCGTCCATGTCGTACTGATCAAGACTGTCGATCAGTCCCTCTTCGGCAAGCCTGGCGCTGCATCTGTGAAGAGATAGCCTGTACGCCTCCGGGTTACTCATTCTGAATTCGTGGTCATCGAGCGTGGATCGCCAGGCGGCAATCCTCATTGCCTTGGCTTCTTCAAAGTTCATGGTGCGGGTTCGCTTGTCGAATACTGTTTGGATATACAGTAATCGAGGCGAGCGGATCAGGGCGAGAAGGAGCCGACGAGCTGCCGCCCTTCAGTCGGGCGAACTCATGACGGCCAGGCTCATCTTTATGAACTCTTCGTTGAGATCGAGCGTAGCCAGAGCGCCCCGGACGTTTTCAGCGACTTCGGGCGATCCGCTTTTTTTCGCCCAGGTCGCGAGTTCCATGAGCGCAGCTTCTAAGGCGTGCTGGTTTTCAGTGATTTTTGTGAGCAGGGAGGGTAGTAAATCGAGGTTCGGCATGGGTGACTCCTGCTTCATTGGAATCAGCGTAGCAGGGGGAATGTTTTTTGGTCGGCAGGACGCCGGAGGAGGGGGGACTACTGTAGGAATATCCAACGCTAACTTATTGATTCTTATAGGGGCATATGCAGAATTTGCGCGTGACGAAAAAATAAGTATTTTACTTACATATCAAGGGGTTACGGTAGCCTACCGGTCACCTTGACATGGTGGGGGTCGTTGGTTCGAGTCCAATCGCGCCTACCAAACAAAATCCGCTCTGCTGGGCGGTCTAGAAGGGGTTACCGGAAACGGTAACCCCTTTTTGTTTTCTGCCATTTGCAAAACTTTTGCAAATCCTACTTCAGAGCTCGTTTGAAGCAGGAATGGAGTGACGCTCTGCGAGCGGAAGCAACCCGTGCCGATTACAACCTTGTCGAAACCAGGATACCGAGCCCCCAGGACAAGGAGGGTGTTGGTATCATCCGTGTCAACGAGAATACGCCGCAGAAAATAATCTGGACGGTGTAAAAGGCAAAGAAGCCCAGCATAGGGCTGGGCTCGTCGAACCGACAATATCCACTTCCAATAGAAGCGCCGCAAGACCACGCATTACTCGGCTTTTGTGCTTTTGACCTCGAAGAAGGGTTAACCAATGACAAGTAAGCTTGAGGAAAGCACAGCGGTGACTGCTGCCGACATTGAGCGCTCTATCCAGGCACTCAACAAAATGGCTGAACGCCTCTGGGGGGACGGTCGGGAAGCGGAGGCGAAAGCCTTGCTGAGCGCCTTGGATGCTTTAAACAGAGCGCTCGACAGGATCAGGATAGGTCAGAGCCGCAGGGTTCTTCATTGATGTTTGACTGCTCATCGACACCGAAGCGCCCCTCGATGTCGTTTTCGAAATCGCCGTTTACCGCATCCGCACCGTCACTCAGGTGCTGGAAAATATCGCGTTTCGTTCGGATATCAGTTCAGATGCCGTTTTTCGTAAATGACAAACAACGTCGCTGTGTGGCGGTGTGACGTGGTGTGACGTGATTGGAAGACGGCTGCGGGCGGAGGCGGCGGAATAACTGAAACGGGCGGCTTCTGGGGCGCACGTTCCCAGGGAGCTGCAAAAGCACTACAGTGGTCTCGTTAGCCTGTATCATGCTGTCGTTGCGGCGATACTCTCAGGTCTTTTTTCTGAGCAAGGGGAGGAACGCGGTAGCCCTTTAAAAGCTCATTCGTGTCAATAGTACGATGGAATCTTGGAGGGGAAATTCATGACTGAAACTGTAAAAAAACCTCTTTCAGAGCAAGCTATTCGGAATCTGGAGCTTCAGATCCCTGATGTGGCAGCAGGAGCCACTCATGCGGCGTTTTTCCGCGCCCTCGCGGCTGGACATGCGGTGCTCAAGGTTGAAGGTAACCAGATAGTTGAGTCGAAGGCTGACGGCAGTGTACGGGTGGTTGGCGAAGCCAAGCCTCGTCGCAAGGTGACTGTAGGAGAAGTCGTCAAAGTTCGTTGTATCAATGCCAGTGCCTAGATTGCGAGTATTTGCAGGCCCTAACGGATCCGGCAAGAGCACGATCAAAGAGCAGATCCCCGCTAATCTCATCGGCACGTATGTAAACGCTGACGAGATAGAGAAGGAGGCCAACGCTTCTGGTTTTGTTGATCTTGCAAAATTTGATATCACAACGACTCTAGAAGCTTTGCAAACGTTCTTCGCGGATCACCCACTGCTTCAAAAAGCAGGACAGCAAGATCATGCAGACCTGATAACTCTAAACGATCAGCGCGTGGACTTTCGCGGCGTCCAGATGAACTCCTATTATGCTTCTGTAATGTCTGACTTCATTAGGCACAATCTGCTTGCCCAGAAGGTCAGCTTTACATTTGAAACCGTAATGTCTTTTAAGGACAAAGTTGAGTTCATGCAGCTGGCACGGGCCAATGGCTACAGAACATATCTATATTTTGTCGCGACCGAGTCCCCAGAAATCAATATCAACCGGGTTGCGAACCGTGTCGACGATGGTGGTCACGACGTGGCGCAAGACAAGATTATTGAACGTTACTACCGTTCGGTTGAGCTTCTTCCTGCCGCCATCGCTGCTTCGAATCGTGCTTATATTTTCGATAACTCCGGGGAGCAGTCCGTTCTGCTGGCTGAAGTAACCGATGGGACGGAACTCCAGTTCCATGAAGAGGAAATACCGGATTGGTTCGTGCACGGGTACGTGGACAAGGTTACGAACTCTGGCGACTATTAAATATCAATTGTGCGACGGTAAGTCCGTGCGTAGCGATTTCGGAGCCACCGCATGAAGTTCTTCCTGGCCACCCTGGCCGTTGTATCACTCGCAGGCTGCTCCACACTCTCCGAAACCTTCGACGATCGCCCCCGCTGCGGGCCTCATCCCTATTGCGGATCCGCCAGTGATATCGAGCTGATCAAGGCCGCGACGGACGAAGATGCCGGGATCCTACGGGCCCTGGTACCGCTGGCGGTGATCGACCTGCCGTTCAGCATCGTCGTCGATACGTTGTTCCTGCCGTATACCGCTTTTGCCAGTGACCCTGCTCGGGACTGAGCCGTCAGCTATGCCGGCGATCCATGAGCCGATTTCCTGAGTAGAACAAGGAGCACGTAAGTGACAAGCAAGTTAGTGGCGTGCGCGTTATGTCTGCTGAGTGTGTTAACTGTTCAGACTGCTTACAGCAGCGCGGTGGATGAGTCTGAAGAGAGCGCATCAACGCTCTGCAGAATACTCGATGGCCTCGACGCCTTGACCCAGGCTTCGGAGTTCTCGGCCAAGAGCCGGACGGTCAACATTGTCATAGACGGCTCTGCCGAAGACGCCCAAAAACTCTGTCCGCAAATCAGCGCACTTGTCGAGCAGAACGAATTGGTTTTCGCCAAGGGTTGGGCGGTGCAAATCTCATCTTCCAGTCCAGACTATTCGGTTATCGGGACTTGTCCGTTGTAGTTGGCCTGCTCCAACCGGGCCAGGTATTCGCTGGCCTTGCGATATTTTTCCACCCGCTCCAGGTCTTTCGGACCTGGGTGCTCGATCCGAGACAAATCACTATTCTCCGCAAGGTCAGCCAACTTCACCCGGCGGGCCAGCGGATTATGTGCCGCACGCTGGATAAAGGCCTGGTAAGTCTCGTCTTCGCGTTTGGTCAGGGATTCAATGGCGACCAGGACGGCTTCGCTGAAGCCTGCATTGCGCAGGTCGGCGAGCGTTACCTCGGTGTCTTCGATCACGTCATGCAGCACCGCCACCATTTGCTCTTCGTCACCCCTCAGGCGCAGCATGACTTTCAGCGGATGCAAGATATAGGGTGAGCCACCTTTATCGATTTGCCCTTCGTGGGCCTGTGCTGCAATGGATATGGCCTTTTCAAGCGTACTCATGAGCTGTCTCGCCTAATTCTCATTTTCTCAGCGCGCCACGCTCTTCAGTGTGACCGCTTCACGGGACATCGTAGCGAATGTCTTGATGGGGTGCTGGTGCAACTTTCCGACACTGGTTTCTTCCGCCCGGCATAAACGTGGAACGCGACGGTCGGCCGGTCATCTATCTTTAACACGTTCGGAGCACCCGGTATGGATGTCTACAGGATCGAATTCGAAGAGGGGAGGTGGACGCTCTATAAAGCGCACGGCTACAAGATCATCATGCGCGCCGAGACTCACCGAGCGCTGATCGACCATCTCCATGCCTTGGCCCAGGGAAAGGCAGCGGTGGTTCGTTTCGCCGCCCCAGGTGGCGTGCGCGAGCTCAGGATTGGTGAGGTTCAGGAGGACGGTTCATAGCCGCCCTCAAAGCGCTTTGGATAACCGGATCCTGGCCACCGGCGCGGCGTCTACTCTACGATGCAAACCCAGCGATGATTCTGTCTGTACGGGGCTCGTGTGAAAGCTACATCGCAAACCATCACCATCCCACGGTCCTGAAGTGCCTCGGTCAGTTGTACGAGTGTTTCTGCTTCGATAGTCATTGCTGTTACCTCGTCAGATACTGCGTCACTGCGTTGACTGCATTCATAATTCTTGACCGAGGGCCTTCAGCAATAATTCATTTTTTCTATTTGGCGGATTCCAGCGGTTTATCAAGGAGCCCCACGTCATGCGTAGGGCTCGAGGTGCTCATTGACCCAGGTGCTTGCGAACATCTACCACCATCGGTCCAACCGCCTTTACGGCAGCCTTTAACTGGTCTTCATTGACCCCGAGCTCCTTCGTCCAGTACTTCAATTCCCATTCTTCGGAAGTATTGATGCGGTTCCGGTCCTGGGGGCCGCGGTTGCTCAAGTTATCAGTCATTGCTTCGTTCCTTGCATAAGGCCTGGGATCGCCAGGCGACAACAAGGTAGACCGCTGGGCTTAACGATTTGTGCCAGATCATTGCCGAAGGTTCTTCGGTTCATCGCGATCAGTCCGCAGGTCGCTCGCCGCCTGGCAGCGCCGAGTTTGCTGTCATCCAAGACGCAAGTACCTGAACCAGACATCGCCGGAAACGGCGAGAGTGGTCTCGGTGATGCGATGCAGGATGCCCAGGCCTGGTTCATCGTCCTCATGAAAGCCGGCAAAGACCGTACGTCCCCCTACGGCGGGTATGAGCAACTCCACTTCGGTTACAGTCGAGTTACTGGTGTACCCCATGACCAGCCTGACTTTTTGTCCCTCTCGCGGGGGGTGCGGTAGCTCGAGGTCTCCTGGCTTGCCATGCAGGTCCTCGCCGAGAGGCCAGAGTTTCCTGCTGTTGTTGATGAAGAATTTCGGGCGCTCCAGCAATGCACCCAGGAGTGTTGCAAGCCTGTCCTGCACCCGTACCCTGAATGTGCAATCGATCAAACGGATATCGCAGTTCTGTCCGGCACTGACCCAGTCCTGATCATCGTCAGTATCAATGAGCAATGCGCCATACGTCTGGAGCAGGACAGGCGCAACGGGTGGCTGGGGGGCTGAGCAGTCGATTCTTGAGACGCAACCGCCAGTCATGGTGTATTCGCCCGGCGCCTGTGGCTTGAAGGCGATCCCGTCTTCCTGGCCAAAACCACGGCAATTTCTGATGGACGCAATGATCCGCAAATTCGTGTTATCGCCCTGAGTAGCAATGGATTCCCCCACGATGTTTTCCAGGTCGAGCTTGAGCGCGAACATGGATGGCTTCGAGGGGAGCCTGTCATTGAGATTGACGTCCACATTCAGGCCGCTGCCATGGGCGTTGTGGAGGGTGAATTCTTCGCAAACTGCGATGGAAGCATCGATGATTTGAATTCGGCCAGGCCTGACCCAGAGCCGTTGGGGCACATTCAACTGGGATCGATATTGAAGACCCTCGACGATGATCCTGCGCCAGAATCGATAGTCGATCGGGGTTCCCGCGGGTTTTGCTGTGCCAGGGCTTTGCGAATGCAGGAGCAGCTCCAGGTCGCCGACCGCTCTGTGGCTGATGATCGTAATGTTGCGCATCAAGAGGTCGCCATCGCAGAAGCCTCCCGTGTCGCCTCTTCCTTTGACGAACCCGTCACTGCGAAGCGCCATGCTTCGGGCGTGGAAGGTGACCGTGTCGAGGTCCAGATTGCCCAGCGCGGTAACCAGGATCCCGCTGTGGCCTACCACCATGTTGCGCAATCGCAACCATTCCATGAACGGCTGATGGAAATCCACACGACTGAGCACGCCGTCTCGCAGGGTGACCCGTTGGCAGAGATTATTACCAGTCGCCCCCCATCCTTCACCGTCGGCACGGGGGGTTACTTCTATGTCGTAGCAGGTATTGAGCTGGAAGTTATAGGCATAATTGAAGCTTTCGTTGCGGATGGCCCATTGCATTTCCGTTCGGGCCGTAACCTGGCAGCACTCGAAAAAGTAAATATAGGTTGGATTGCGTGGCGTATAAATACTTTCATCCTGGATGAAGCGCACATCCAGATCGAGCAGGCTGGTACTTACCCGGACATATTCACTCGACACGGCATTGTTGCGGATATCCAACGTTAATCCCTTGACCGTGCGTCGTCGTTCTTCCATTCGAAACACTTTGACCGAGGATACGTTAACGCCCGCCAAGGAATATCTTAATGGCGAGCACACCACGCCATCTTTGTAGACTCTGTTTAACTCAATTCGTTTTTTTGTCTCCGAGCGATAGGTATAAAAATCCTGCTCGGTGTAGATGATGACAAAGCTGTCGCTGACTTCCGGACGGCCGAACCAGCCCGAGAATCGCGACGAGCCTACGTCCAGATCCTGGGAACTCATCAAAAGCCGGACGACCGGGGAGTCCGGTCCATAGGTCTGTGGGCTGTTCTGTCGGGTGAATACGAAACGCCCGGACCAGGACGAACAATCAAATATGGCGCCAGAGAAATCGCAATCGGTGGTGAGTTCAACCAGGCCGTTACCCAGGAGCTTGAATCGGCCCCTTGCAACCAGCGTCGCTTGTGCCTCGTTGGCCGCGCTTGCTGCTTTCTGCAGCGCGGGCAAGCAATCCTCGTTGCCTGAGGCGTCTGCACCGAATGCCGCCAGGGACATCCGCTCCGATGCGTCGGGAAGTACGCGCAGCTTCAACCCTGCGGCAGTAACAAGATGAGGTTCAGCGGTCTGGATCATGACTTCATAACGCCAGCCCTGCGCCAGAAGGAGGTCGCCGGCCGATAGTGTCGAGTAATCAAGATCAACATCTTCCAGCATTTCGGAAACGGAACTAAACAATGCACCTATACGCGCAGACAGGCGGCGTGTGAGTTTGGCTTCGGTAATTGAATGATCAGGCAGTTCTTCAAGTTGACGGTCCATGGCACTGTTTCCTACGCAGGAAACGTCGAAGTATTACCTCAACGTTGAAATCAGGTTTCGATGTACTCCGGATATTAGGCGGTCAGCTTTGCGACAGACGAGTTGAATGAGTAACTACTTATGTAGCCTGACTCCTGCTCGGTTTTTAACTGTCAGGTATGACAGGTGCGACAAACGGTCAACTTACGATGGGTTGGTGTTGCGAGAGTGGGCTTTGCTTGTTGTAGCGATCTGGCGGGGATGCCCACTGCTTGAAAAGTGGGCGGAAACCCCTTGAGCCCTCGACCCGAATATCAGGTCATGCCGCCGCTCCCTCACCAAACGCCTGTTCTTGCATCGTGACCATGAAGGGCAGCGGTATGGCTAGTTTCACTTCAGCGCACGCCACTTCAAAACCACCCACGACCTGCCCATGAAGCTCGCCCAGCCGGATTGACTCTTCTTCCTTTGCCTTTGCCATTCTCGCGTGGTTCGCTGCGATTTCGTTGAGAGTTGACACGGTACATCTCCGGTTGGCTGACCCTGTATTGATAAATTGCCGCCGCGTCAGACGCACGTCGTCCTTGGGCTGCTGACAGCATCCTGTGCAAGCCCTGAGCCAGACATGGTCGCGGTGTGCGGGCCACATTCGACAGGTGACGAATGGCGCACGCGGACTGCACCGAACGACGTCAACAACGCCGACGACGTATCAACCATGCCTCAACAATAAGTCACTGGTAATACAAGCCGTCCCGTCGGAGCCGGGGCTTTCGGTCAGTCTGTCCCTGCCGTGCAGACAGGCGCCGCGCGTGTCGGTCTTACAAGCAAAACGGTCACGACGCCGATCAGGCTGCTGAGCACTGCCAGTAACAGAATCACCCGTTGCGTTCCAACAGGCGCAGCCAATACCGCCACCAGTAGCCCCGCCAGCGGTTGCGACAGGTTATTGAGGAGCGTCATGACGCCGACGGTCTTGCCGAAATCCTGAGGCGGAATGACTCGCTGGCGGATGCTGCGCATGTACACGTTGAACATCTTGTCGAAACCGACGATCAGCAGGAAACCGACCGCATAGCCCCATGCGTGCGGGCTGAAGGCGGTGATGAAGGCGCCTGCGACAATCAGGCAGTAGGACAGGCTGCCCAGGAGTTTCGAGGGGAGGGTCACCCGGGCCAGGAAAAACAGGATGAGGATAGTGGTTACGGCCCCCGCCGCCTGTAACCCGGCATAATAATCCTTACCGGCACTGTATTGGCCGATCACCATGGCGGCCGAAGTCGCCAGGGTGACGCCAATGATCAGGTTGACGCCTACGGCCAGACTGATGACCTTCTTGAGCTCCGTCAGATTGCGGATATGGCCGAAGGCGATGCGCAACGGGTTGAGCCAGAGGTCGTGGTGTTGCTCGAATGTTTCCAGGGTGACCGAGCTGGTGCGTTGCCAGTACAGCATCGCCAGGTCCGCCAGCATGAACAGACCGGCAATCGCCAGCACTACCCAGTGCCACGCCCACACTTCGAGCATCAGCGCGGCGAGCAGCGGGCCCAGTACCAGGCCGGTCTGGTCGGCGATTTGCGAGTACGACAAGGTCTTGGTGTAGGTGTAGTGCTTGAATATGTAGGGCATCACCACTTCGCGGGCCATGATGCCCTGGGTGGTCAGCACACCACACAGTGCCGAGAGGGCCACGATCCAGTAGATGCCTCCAAAAATCGCATATAGGACCACTGCCGCGACGCAAGCCGCGGCGCGATAGACCTGGCTGATGTGCAGAATACGGATGGGCGGGAACTTGTCGCACAGGGCGCCACAGATCGGAAACGACAAGTAGCGCGGCAGGGATTCCACGAAGAAGGCCAGGCCCGCCCAGGAGACGCTGTTGGTGGTCTGGAACACAATCAGCGGGACGATGAACAGCAGTATCTGATCGGCCAGCCGAGAGAGGAACATCGAGGTGAAAAAGGCCAGGTAATCCTTGCGCATGGTGTTCTCGTATCGAGGAGCGGGGAGCCGGTCGAAGCTCAATAGGCAGAGCCGGACGCATCGTTGAGGTTATGTCGCTCGTCGCCCCTGAGAGGCGGATTGAAAACGCTGACCAGAATAAGGTCCTGGTCTTTTCCGCCACGCAGGTAATGGCGGTCATGCTGGTCGAGTACATAGATATCGCCGGGACGGATCGGATACACGTTGCCCTCCATGTCTTCGACTTCCCCCTCGCCGGCAATGCAGTAGCAGGCTTCGAGATGGTTGCGATAGTGCAGCAATGACTCGGTCCCGGCGCGTACTACGGTATGGCACACGGTGTAGCCCATGCCGTCTTTCTCGGTCAGCAGCCGATGGCTGGTGCCGGCTCCCCACTCGACGAAATGGGCGGTTTTTTCGATGTCGGATTTGTTGCGAACAAACATACCTGTCTCCTTGGTGGTGTTACGGCGCGATAGTTATCTGGGCGCTGGCCGGCGCGTCGACGATAAAGTCGGCGAAGCCTTGCATGGCGCTGTCCCAATGGACGTCCCGGTGCGCGACCATGGCCTGCAGGTCGCGCCAATGACGATGAAGCATGTTGTGGCGGGTCATGGACGAGGCGCCCGCATGTTCGACCAGGCGCTGGACGGCTTGAAGGCAAAGCCGCGCCACATAGCTGCGATCGCGCTTGAGCCGCAGCAATTCGTCCGTGGTCAATGACCGTCGTGCCTGGCCGGACTCGTGCAACCCGGAGACGAGCGTGGTGTACAAGGCCGTCGCCGCCGACAATTGCGCGGCGCTGTGAGCCAGCCGCTCCCTTGCCTGGGCCGAGGCCGGGATCCTCTGCTGTCTCAGTGATTCGATGTGACTGGCATAAGCCCCTTCGGCGCAGCCCAGCACAGGGCCGAGAAGGGACGTGGTGATAAAAGGCACGATGGGCACGCTGTACAGGTAATCGTCAGATAGGTCGCTTGTGCGATGCGCGAAGATCTCCTCAAGACGGAACACCTGTCCGGCGGGGACGCGGACATCGCGCAGCAATACATCGTGCGAGCCCGTGGCGGCCATGCCGCAGGTGTCCCACGTATCCAATATCTCCACGTCGCGGGTCGACACGACCAGCAGCATGCGTTCCGAGCCAAGCGTACCGTCATGGTCGGTCACGGGCGCGTTGAGCAATAACCAGGTGGCGTGCTCGATCCCTGAGCTGAAGCGCCAGGTGCCGTTGACCCGAATCCCGTCCGCGTCCCGGGACAACCGGCTTTCAGGACCGACCGATGCGGAAGCGAACAGCTGCGGTCGGTCATTCTCGAATAACCGCTGCTGGCATGCCTGGCTCAGGCGGCCCGCAATGGCGGCATGCCCACCGACCAGGCTGATCATCCAGGCCGTCGAAGCGCAGGCGCGGGCGGCCAGTCGCGAAGTCTCCATCAGCACGGGCCAGCCGGGCGTGTCCAGGGACTGACGGCGAGGGGAGACCAGTTCAAGCAACCCGTCATCGAACAGCTCGTTAAACGTCATCTGGCTCAGTTTTCGATTCTGCTCGGCATCCGCCGCGCGCTGCTGCCAATCCGCCAGGCGTTGTCGAACCCGTTCCACGGGCGTCGGCCGGATCGTCTTGCCGACGCCGTGCATGTCGTCCTCAAGCATTGGCGCGTTCCTCTTCGACAGGCCGCGGGGCGCGACTCAGATAGCCGATGGCAGAGGCCTCGAAGCAAAACCCTTCAGGTTGGTGGACCGGGCCCAGCAAGGCGAGGAATTGCTCGAGTCGGGCTCCATCGTCCGTGGCAACAAACTCATAGAAATTGGTGCTGTTCCACAACAGATAGACGTATTTGAAATGGCTGGACAATGCTTCGACGAGCTCACCCATCAGCACTTGGCCGTTTTGCATTTGCTCCAGCATCTGCCGGCGTTTCCAGTCGATCTCTTCCTGACTGAAATAACGCGTCTTGAAGCCATCGTCCTTCTTCCGCTCACGCTCCAGGTACTGCCCAGCGTCCGCGTGGTTGAGCTTTTCAAGAAAAAACACCAGGGCTCCAGGTTTCAACAACGGCTTGATGTGGTTGACCTGGGCGTTGCGGTCGCGGGTATAGAACTGGAAGGCTGCGGTTTCATAGACGTAGTCGAACCCTTCCTTGAAGCGGCTGTAAGGCTGCTCGGTGAACACTCCGGGTTGCAGGGTCAGGAACGACTGGGGATAGAACACGGAACGCGCCGGGTCGGCATACCGGTCGAAGTGCGGTTGGTTGGCTTTGTTGGGCGAGGTGGTGAAGGTGTTGATCAAGCCCTGTGAGAGCGCAGCCAGGGCGCGCCCGTTGCTACCGTCGAACGCGTCGATCTCGAAAAAACTGAAGGTCCGGGGCTCTGTGGCCTGCCGCGCCTGGGAGAGTCGTGTAAGGGCGACGCCAATACGCGCCATCTCTTCGAGGATGTACGGAACGCTCGCCAAAAAGTGCAGGAACAGCGGGCCGGCGTCCGCCACCAGGCGGTCGTGATAGGCCACGACTTCGGCGTCCGTCATGGCGTGCCTCAGATGGCTGGTCAGCGCTTGCGCCGGAACCTGGGTCGCACCGGTGGCCAGGCGATGGAAATGCTCGGCCAGATGCAGCATCGAGCTGGTTTTCAGGTCTTCGTCCGGGCTGAACGAAATGACCGGTTGTGCAGCGTCCATTTATATCGCTCCCTGATATCAGATCAGTCCCTTGGCGGTGATCTTTCCCGAGTCGGTTTTCGGCAAAGTCTCCATGAAGACGCACTGGGTCGGCACCATGTGCCAGTCCAGCGACGCTTGGCAGTGTTCCAACAACATCTGTTCGGTCGTGTCCTGGCAATCGGCTTCCAGGACGACGCAGGCCTTGGGGACGAAGCCGGCGGACTCGTCGGAAACGGGAACCACCACGACTTGGGCGACCGATGGGTGGGACGCCAGGCATTGTTCGATTTCGCGCGGGTTCACTTTCCAGAGATTGCGCGCAAACAGATCGTCCTTGCGGCAGACGTAATAGAGATAACCTTGCGCGTCCCTGCGAAAGAAGTCGCCGGTACGGTAATGTCTGTCTCGGCCGAAACTGTTGTATTTGAACGCCTTGGCCGTTTCCTCAGGCATCTTCCAGTATTCCAGCATCAAATAGTCGCTGCTCACCAGAAGTTCGCCGACCACTTCCGGCTCTGTAACCGGTTCGTCATGTTCGTTGACGATCACCGCGTGCACGCCTTTAAGCGGCTTGCCTACCGAATTGGGATAACTTGCAATATCGGCGGGGGGCAGATAACTGACTCGCTTGCATTCGGTAAGACCGTAGTTTGAAAAAATATCGACGTTGGGAAGTGCCCGTCTTATTTGTTGGATATGTTTCGGATAAAGCGGCTGGCCACTGCTGGAAATATAACGAAGTGAGGGTAATTGCCGTTGCCAATGCTCGTCCATGCTTGCCAGCAGGAAAAATACCGGCGGGAAGACATGCAAACCGGTTACCTGTTCCCGTCTGATCACGTTGAGCACGTCATCGGCACAGTGGGCAGGTTGGCTTTCGATTACCGCAGTGCCGCCAAAGAACAATGGCATCATGATGTTGTAGACGCCGTAGTCGGAAGCCAGGGTCGAATAACTGAGGATGACATCGCTGGCGGTATTGCCCAGGTACTCGATGACGCTGGTCGCTGCGGCGATCATGATGGCGTGGTTCACCACTACGCCCTTGGGATTGAAGGTGGACCCGGAGGTATAGAAGATCGAGGTCGGCAAGCGTTCGTCGACAGCGGGAAAGGACTCCTCCAGATCTTCCGGAGCCAACGCTTGCAAGGCCTTTTCAAGACTGGGAGCGTCCGCCGGGAGGTCCTGGAGTGAACCGAAGACAAGCAGCGTCTGCAGGTCCGCCGCCGAGGCCAGGGCTTCAGGATCCTCGTAGCGATCAGTGAGCAATACCCGGGCATCGGTATGTTCGAGTTGATAGAGCAGTTTACTGCGGCTGTAGGTGGGGTGCGTCGCGACAGTAATGGCGCCGATTTTCAAGACACCCAGAAAAGCCGCGACCAGGTCCGCGCTGATTCGAGAGTACAGCGCTACACGGTCGCCGCGCTTGACGCCGCACTTGATCAACAAAGCTGCGATCGATGTGGCGCGTTTTTCCAGGGCGTCGTAGCGCGTGTGGACGCCATCGATCACCAGGGCGGATTTGCCAGGTGTACGACGGGCATTATTTTCAAAGAAATGATGAAAAAGAGGCATCAGCGATCCCTTGCATTAACTGCCTGTTGTTTCAATTGAGTCGAGGATTTACCTGGGCGGTGATACAAGGCGAGAAAAAACACGCGCCTGTACAGGAGTGGGATGAATATTCAGAAGCGATATACAGCGCAGCAGCGAGAGGCAGCATAGCGTGAACTCCTTGTTATTTTTATTGCCATCCATGATGAAGCTGAAGCTCGAAGTCGGCCTGATAGTTCCATTCGCAAGTTTGACTGTCAAGCGTGTTGAGTCGTGTTGGCGCAAGGTTTTTGTCACGGTGTCGTGACAATAATGAAGAAGCGAAAAAATGTGAGAAATTGCCTAAAGACCGATCTTCTATACAAGTAAGAATAATCTTGAACACCCGTAGAACGAACGCTGAGGGTAAATGGCACGTCGCCTTGGCGTCCGGGCCTCGTACAGGGTTCTGGCGGCGCGCACCCAATGACCGTACTGATCGTCTACATTTAGGGGTATCTCCCTTTCTCAAGAGAATGACCATGGTTACATCACGTTCGTTGATTGCAGCTTTTACCTGCCTGGCCCTGGTGGCAGGTTCCGAAGTTGCCATGGCGGATCCAGGCAACGGCAAGGGCAATGCACAATTCGACCATGGCCAGGGTCATGGGCAAGGAGGCCAGGGTGGACCGGGCAACAAGGGTGGGCAGGGCAATCCTGGCAACAAGGGGAATCAGGGCGGCAAGGGCGGCGGCGATTGGCACAACGGCCCCAGCATTGATCGAGGCGGCATCATCAGTGTGATCGGCGGCTATCGGGATTACTGGAGCCCGGGCCCCGCGCTGCCTCCGGGCATCCAGAAAAACCTCGCCCGAGGCAAGCCGTTGCCTCCCGGTATCGCAAAGAAACTGGACGGTCGCTTGTTGGGTCGGTTGCCGCACTACGATGGCTACGAATGGCGCCAGGCAGGCACCGACCTGATTCTGGTGGCGATTGCCAGCGGCATTATCTATGAAGTGCTGAGCGGCGCGTTCGACTGACGCGTTGGCCAGTCGGTGAAGCGAACCTTATGTGGGAGCGAGTCTGCTCGTGATGACGGTCCGTCAGTTGCTGCATTATCGGCTGAGCTGACGCTATCGCGAGCAGGTTTCGTATCAGTTTTCAAGTTGGCGCAGGCGCTTGTACAAGGTGTTGCGGCTGACGCCCAGCCGTCGCGCCAGGTGTGAAATATTCCCGCCGACGGCCTGCAACTGCCTGTTCAAGTCTTCGGCATCGTTCAAGTCCACCGCCAGCGGTTCGGGGGTGTCGACCGGCTCCATTTCAAGGTCGACGAAGAAGTCGTCCGGCAGGTGTTCCGGGCGGATCGGCTGTTCCTCGGCCATCGCCAGGGCCACTTGCAGCACGCTGCTGACCTGGCGCAGGTTGCCCGGCCACGGATGGCGCTCGAACAGCTCCAGAACCTCGCGGCTCAAGCCGGCCCATTGGGTCGGTTCGCGGTGGTGTTCCCACAGGCGTCTGAACAGGGCCTGCTTGTCGCTACGCTCGCGCAGCGGTGGCAACTCCAGGGTCAGGCCGCCGATGCGGTAGTACAGATCTTCCCGGAACCGGCCCAGTTGCACCTGTTCACGTAGCAAGCGGTTGGTGGCGGAAATGATGCGGATGTCCACCGGGAACAGCTCGGCGCTGCCCACCGGCTGCACGCAGCGCTCCTGCAATACCCGCAGCAGCCGGGCCTGGGTCGGCAGCGGCATGTCGCCGATCTCGTCGAGAAACAGCGTGCCACGGTCGGCCTTGCGAATCAGGCCGATGCTGCCTTTCTGGTTGGCGCCGGTGAAGGCGCCTTTTTCGTAACCGAACAGTTCCGACTCCACCAGCTCGGCGGGGATCGCCGCGCAGTTGACTGCGATGAACGCCTGCTTGCAGCGCGAGCTGGCCTGGTGCAGGGCCTTGACGAACACTTCCTTGCCGACGCCGGTCTCGCCATGGATCAGCAACGGAATGTCTTTTTCCAGCAAACGTTCGGCCTGGCGCACGGCCTTTTCTACGCGGCTGTCACCAAAATGCAGGGTGTTGAGGTTGATGACGTTGCTGGCGGGCGCCGGAGCCGGTGTGGGTGGGGGCTCGGCAAACACCCGCGGCTTGATCGACAACTGGCTCGGGCGCTTGAGCAGGCATTGGAAGCGGTTGCGTCCCGAAGCTTGCAAGGAGAAGGGCAGGCCGTCGGGCTGGTTCAGCAGCTCCATCAGCGAGACTTTGAACAGGCTTTCGATGCTCACCCTGGACAGGCTCAGACCCAGCAGGTTGTCGGCCCGGCGGTTGGCGGACAGCACCTGGCCGGTTTCATCGAAAATCAGTAATCCGGCCCATTGGCTGTCGAGGTTGTTCAAACCGGTGTTGAAAGTCAGCTGGAAGTGTTCGCCGCGAAACAGGTTCAGGATCAGCCGGTTCTCCACGGTTTGGCTCATCATCTTGACCATGCCCAAGGTGTGGGAGGGCGGCAGGTAGCTGTCGCTGGAGACGTCCAGCACGGCGATGACCTTGCGCTCGGCGTCGAAGATCGGCGCGGCGGAGCCGGTCATGAAACGGTTGGCCTTGAGGAAATGTTCATCGTGCTCGATGTGCACGGCCTGCTCGCAGGCCAGCGCGGTGCCGATGGCGTTGGTGCCGGTGCAGCGCTCCATCCAGCTTGCCCCGGCGCTGAAGCCGTGGGCCAGTTTCGGTTCGATGAAGCGTTGGGTGCCCCACGAGGTAAGCACCTGACCCTGGTTGTCGGCCAGCATGATCAGGCAGTTGGAGTTGCTCAGGATGTTTTCGTAATACGGCAGCACTTCCTGGTGGGTAGTCTGCACCAGCGAATGCTGGCTCTCCAGCAACTGGGCAATGCCTTCGGCGGGCAGCGGGTCGAAGGACGGCACGCTCTGATGGCTCAGGCCAAAGGCGCGGCAACGGGACCAGGAAGCCTGGATGATGGCCTCGTGGGACAAGGCAGGAGCAGGTGCGGCCATGGGGCACTCTCGCAGGAGCTTTTTATTGTTGGGTGAGTCTCGCACATCCTCCTTGTGCTGGGGCAGGTCTGGATATCACTTAATGCACATTCCCCCTGTGGGAGCGAGCCTGCTCGCGATGGCGTTGGGTCAGTCAACATTATCGGCGCTGACACACCGCTATCGCGAGCAGGCTCGCTCCCACAGGGGATCATAGCCGGCCCGCTATGCCTTCCTTCAGTGTTGTTCAAATTTGTTCATTGTCAACGCTCGGACTGTTCAGTTGTTCAGTCTGAGTTGTTCACTTTCGTTCATCAACGAACACTTTTTCCGGACGGATTTCAGGTAAATACAGCCAGATCAAGGGTTTGTAATTTCTGGCATGGCTTTCGCTTTTGCACGTGGGTCGCTTGACTCCAAATAATAAAAAGGCCGAGCCATGTCATTAAAGCTTGAGCACATCTGTCGCACCGTCGAAGGCCAGACCTGGATCGACGATGCCAACCTGAATTTCGAACCCGGATCCTTCAACGTCCTGCTGGGCCGCACGCTGTCCGGCAAGACCAGCCTTATGCGGCTGATGGCCGGACTGGACAAGCCCGACAGCGGACGCGTGCTGATGAACGGCGTCGACGTCACGAACAAGCCCGTGCGGCTGCGTAACGTGTCGATGGTCTATCAGCAGTTCATCAATTACCCGACCATGACCGTTTTCGAAAACATCGCCTCGCCGTTGCGCCAGGCCGGTGTCTCCGATGAGGTGATCCAGAGCAAGGTGCTGGAAACCGCGCGGATGCTGCGGATCGAGAAATTCCTCAAGCGTCATCCTCTGGAATTGTCCGGCGGCCAGCAACAGCGCACGGCCATGGCCCGGGCGCTGGTCAAGGACGCTGAGTTGATCCTGTTCGATGAGCCGCTGGTGAACCTGGACTACAAATTGCGCGAAGAGCTGCGCCAGGAGATGCGTGAACTGTTCCAGGCGCGCCATACCATTGCTGTCTACGCCACCACCGAACCCAACGAGGCCTTGGCCTTGGGTGGTACGACCACGATCCTGCATGAAGGACGGGTGATCCAGAGCGGCAAGTCGTCCTCGGTCTACCACCAGCCACAAACCGTGCTGGCCGCCGAGCTGTTCTCCGAACCACCGATCAACCTGATGCCGGGGCGCATTGCCGGCAATGAGGTGAGCTTCGCCAATTTCGTGCACTTCCCGCTGAACGTCGACCTGCGGCCAGTGGGCGAGGGCGAGTTCCGCTTCGGTGTGCGGCCCAGCCATATTTCCCTGGTGCCGAGCAACGACGATGACCTGGAGCTGGCGGTCACCGTCGAGGTCGCTGAAATCAGCGGTTCGGAAACCTTCCTGCACGTGCGTAACGAACATTTCCTGCTGGTGCTGCACCTGCCAGGTGTTCACGAGTACGACGTGGATGCGCCGATCCGCATCTACATCCCGACCCACAAACTGTTTGTCTTCGACGCCCAGGGCAAGTTGGTCCAGGCGCCGGGCCAGCGCATCGCGAGGGTTGCCTGATGGCTGAAATTCATTTGCAGAACCTCGCCCACAGCTATACCAGCACTCCGGCGGGCCCCGAGGATTACGCGATCCGCGAAATGAACCACGTCTGGGAGCAGGGCGGCGCCTATGCGTTGCTCGGCCCATCGGGTTGCGGTAAATCCACGTTGCTCAACATCATATCCGGTCTTCTCAGCCCCTCAGAGGGCCAGGTGAAGTTCGACGGCAAGGTCGTCAACGAGCTGAGCCCGGAGCGGCGCAACATTGCCCAGGTGTTCCAGTTCCCGGTGGTCTACGACACCATGACGGTGTTCGACAACCTGGCGTTCCCGCTGCGCAACCAAGGCATGGCCGAGCCGAAAGTCCATACCAAGGTGCAGGAAATTGCCGAGGTGCTCGACCTGCAGAACCTGCTGGACAAGAAAGCCCGCAACCTCACCGCCGATGAAAAACAGAAAGTCTCCATGGGCCGTGGGCTGGTGCGCGACGACGTGTCGGCGATCCTGTTCGACGAACCGCTGACGGTGATCGACCCGCACCTGAAATGGAAGCTGCGGCGCAAGCTCAAGCAGATTCACGAGCAGTTCAACATCACCATGGTTTACGTCACCCACGATCAGTTGGAGGCCTCCACCTTCGCCGACAAGATCGCCGTGATGTATGGCGGCCAGATCGTGCAGTTCGGCACACCCCGTGATTTGTTCGAGCGCCCGAGCCACACCTTCGTCGGCTACTTCATCGGCAGCCCCGGCATGAACCTGATCGAGGTCACGGCGCAACCCGGTGGCGTGGGCTTTGCCTCGACCCATTTGCCGCTCTCCGCGACCCTGCAACAGCGGGTGGCCGAGGCGCAGGGCAAGCGCCTGAAGGTCGGCATCCGTCCGGAGTTCATTCACGTCTGGGACGGGCCATACGACGACGCGATGCGCGCCGAAGTCGTCCACGTCGAAGACCTGGGCACTTACAAGATCCTGACCCTGAACCTCGATGGCGCGCCGTTGAAAGTGCGCCTGGCCGAGGACAAACCGGTGCCCGAGGGCACGGCGTACATCAGTTTTCCGGCGCAATGGCTGATGGTCTATGCCGATGAATACCTGCTGGAACCGTTGAGCGAGGTGCAGCCATGAACAAGGTGCAGAACAACAAGGCCTGGTGGCTGGTATTGCCGGTGTTCCTGCTGGTGGCCTTCAGTGCCGTGATCCCGATGATGACGGTGGTCAACTATTCGGTGCAGGACATCTTCGACCAGTCCAGCCGTTACTTCGTCGGTGCCGACTGGTACAAGCAGGTGCTGATGGACCCACGGCTGCACGATTCGCTGCTGCGTCAGTTCATCTATTCGGCGTGTGTGCTGCTGATCGAAATCCCCCTGGGAATTGCCATCGCGCTGACCATGCCGACCAAGGGCAAGTGGTCGTCGCTGGTGTTGATCATCCTGGCGATTCCGCTGCTGATCCCGTGGAACGTGGTGGGCACCATCTGGCAGATTTTCGGTCGCGCCGACATTGGTTTGCTGGGCTCGACGCTCAACAGCCTGGGCATCAACTACAACTATGCGGCCAACACCATGGACGCCTGGGTCACGGTGCTGGTGATGGACGTCTGGCACTGGACGTCGCTGGTGGCCTTGCTCTGCTACTCGGGGCTGCGGGCGATTCCGGATGTGTACTACCAGGCGGCGCGGATCGACCGGGCTTCGAACTGGGCGGTGTTCCGGCACATCCAGTTGCCGAAGATGAAGAGCGTGCTGCTGATCGCTGTGATGCTGCGCTTCATGGACAGCTTCATGATCTACACCGAACCGTTCGTGCTCACCGGCGGCGGGCCGGGCAACGCCACCACATTCCTCAGCCAGACCTTGACGCAGATGGCTATCGGTCAATTCGACCTGGGCCCGGCGGCGGCGTTTTCCCTGGTGTACTTCCTGATCATTCTGTTGGTGTCGTGGCTGTTCTATACCGCCATGACGCACTCCGACGCCAACCGTTGAGGCCCGTCCCATGAACAAGAAAAAGCTGATTGCGCTGCTGATCTACATCCTGTTCCTGCTGGTGCCCATCTACTGGCTGCTGAACATGTCGTTCAAGAGCAACACCGAGATCCTCGGCAGCCTGACCCTGTGGCCGCAGGCGTTCACCTTCCACAACTACAAGGTGATCTTCACCGACCCGAGCTGGTACACCGGCTATCTGAACTCGTTGTACTACGTGAGCCTGAACACGGTGATTTCCCTGGCCGTGGCGCTGCCGGCGGCCTATGCGTTCTCGCGCTACCGGTTCCTGGGGGACAAGCATCTGTTCTTCTGGCTGTTGACCAACCGAATGGCGCCGCCGGCAGTGTTCCTGTTGCCGTTCTTCCAGCTGTACTCGTCCATCGGCCTGTTCGACACCCACATTGCCGTGGCCCTGGCCCACTGCCTGTTCAACGTGCCGCTGGCGGTATGGATCCTCGAAGGCTTCATGTCCGGGGTGCCAAAAGAAATCGACGAGACGGCCTACATTGACGGCTACAGTTTCCCCAAGTTTTTCGTGAAGATCTTCGTCCCGTTGATCGGCTCCGGCATCGGCGTCACGGCGTTCTTCTGCTTTATGTTTTCCTGGGTCGAACTGCTGCTGGCGCGCACGCTGACCTCGGTCAACGCCAAGCCGATCGCCGCGGTGATGACGCGGACCGTGTCGGCCTCGGGGATCGATTGGGGGGTGCTGGCGGCGGCAGGGGTGTTGACTATCCTGCCGGGCATGCTGGTGATCTGGTTCGTTCGTAACCATGTGGCCAAGGGCTTTGCCCTGGGCCGGGTCTGAGGAGTCGATGATGGAATGGATGAACTGGACCGTCCCCACGGCGGCGTTCTTTGGGGTCATTGCCTTGCTGCTGGCCGGCATGACCACGTGGGAGTTTCGGTCGCCGAGCATTCCTCGGCGTGGTTTCCTGCCGATCACCACCACCCGTGGCGATCGGTTGTTTATCGGTCTTCTCGGTAGCGCCTACCTGCACCTGATGGTGATAGGCGCCACCGACTGGAGCATCTGGATAGCGTTCGCGTTGTCTTTGGTGTGGCTGTTGGCAGTGATGCGGTGGGGCTAGTCGCAAGGCGATCAGGCTCTAAAACCCAAACAGGAGGTCTCTATGTTCGATAAAAACAATAAGCTGCGACATAGCGTTTCATTGGCAGCCATGCTGGCACTCAGCGGGCTGAGTGCTGCGGCCTGGGCCGACGCCTATGAAGACGCCGCTAAGAAGTGGATTGGCAATGAATTCAAACCGTCGACCCTGACAGCCGATCAGCAACTTGAAGAGCTCAAGTGGTTCATCAAGGCGGCGGAGCCGTTTCGCGGCATGAAAATCAACGTGGTGTCGGAAACCATCGCCACTCACGAATATGAATCGAAGGTGCTGGCCAAGGCCTTCACCGAAATCACGGGTATCCAGCTGACCCACGACCTGCTGCAGGAAGGCGACGTGGTGGAGAAACTGCAGACCCAGATGCAGTCCGATAAAAACATCTACGACGGCTGGGTCAACGATTCGGACCTGATCGGTACGCACTTTCGCTACGGCAAGACCGAAGCGATTACCGACATGATGGCCAACGAAGGCAAGAACTTCACATCGCCGACCCTGGACCTCAAGGATTTCATCGGTACCTCGTTCACCACCGCGCCGGATGGCAAGCTCTATCAACTGCCCGACCAGCAGTTCGCCAACCTCTACTGGTTCCGCGCCGACTGGTTCGAGCGGCCGGACCTGAAAGCCAAGTTCAAGCAAATATACGGCTACGAGCTGGGCGTACCGGTGAACTGGTCGGCCTATGAAGACATCGCCAAGTTCTTCTCCGAAGACGTCAAGGAGATCGACGGCAAGCGCGTTTACGGGCACATGGACTACGGCAAGAAAGACCCGTCCCTGGGCTGGCGTTTCACCGACGCCTGGTTCTCCATGGCCGGCGGCGGCGACAAGGGCTTGCCCAACGGCTTGCCGGTGGACGAGTGGGGGATCCGCGTCGAAGACTGCCATCCGGTCGGCTCCAGCGTGACCCGTGGCGGCGACACCAACGGCCCGGCAGCCGTGTTCGCGACCACCAAGTACGTGGACTGGATGAAAAAATATGCCCCACCGGAAGCGGCAGGCATGACCTTCTCCGAATCCGGCCCGGTGCCGTCCCAAGGCAACATCGCCCAGCAGATTTTCTGGTACACGGCATTCACCGCCGACATGACCAAGCCGGGCCTGCCGGTGATGAATGCCGATGGCACGCCGAAATGGCGCATGGCACCTTCGCCGCGTGGTCCTTACTGGGAAGAGGGCATGAAGCTGGGGTATCAGGACGTGGGCTCGTGGACGTTCATGAAATCCACGCCTGAGAAACAGCGCCTGGCAGCCTGGCTGTATGCGCAGTTCGTGACCTCCAAAACCGTATCGCTGAAGAAAACCATCGTCGGCCTGACGCCGATTCGCGAGTCGGACATCAACTCCCAGGCGATGACCGACCTGGCACCGAAGCTTGGCGGCCTGGTGGAGTTCTACCGCAGCCCGGCCCGTGTGCAGTGGACCCCGACCGGGACCAACGTGCCGGACTATCCGCGTCTGGCGCAGCTGTGGTGGAGCCACATCGCCGAAGCCGCCAGCGGCGAGAAAACCCCGCAACAGGCGCTCGACGGCCTGGCCAAGGATCAGGACGCGATCATGACTCGCCTGGAGCGCTCCAAGGCCCAGGCCACCTGCGCCCCGAAAATGAACCCCGAGCGCGACGCGCAATACTGGTTCGACCAACCGGGCGCACCGAAGCCGAAACTGGCGAACGAGAAGCCGAAAGGCGAGACGGTGAACTACAACGAGCTGCTGAAATCCTGGGAGGCGGCCCGCAAGTAAAACGTCTGATAGGGAAAGACAAACGGCACCGAAAGGTGCCGTTTTTTTTCCAACGCTCCCAGCGCTGATGTGCCTGGATCTGCCGTTGGCGCGGACCCTGTGGGAGCGAGCCTGCTCGCGATGACGGCGGCACATTCGACCGCAATGCAAGCTGACCCGCCGCCATCGCGAGCAGGCTCGCTCCCACAGTTGATTGGGGGTGTATTTGAGAGTCGCGGCTGGCGCGGGCCCTGTGGGTGCAAGCTAGCCCGCCTTGGCTGAGCTTCCTCCTGGTTGTACCGCCACGGGCGACGGTCGGGTGCTCATCAATGCATCGAGGGCCTGGCGATAGCTTCGGCCCGCCAGGCTCATGCTGTTGTTGTGGGTGGCGCCCGGCACCATCAACAGGCGCTTGGGCTGCCGGGCGGCGTTGAACAATTGCTCGCTGAAGCGCGGCGGCACGTAACGGTCGGCCGCGCCATGGACGATCAACAGCGGCATGTTGATCTCGCCGATCTTGTCGATGGAATCGAACTTCTGCGACAGCAACCAGCGTACCGGCAGGGAGGTGTCTGCCATGGCGGTGGCCACATCCCCCAGGGAAGTGAACGTGGACTCGATGATCAAGCCCCTGGCCGGCACGACGCCGCCTTCCTTGACAGCCTTCTGCCCCAGCTCTGCCGCAAGGTCCACCGCAATGGCGCCTCCCAGTGAATGGCCGTAGATCAACCGCAGGGCCGGGTCCGGTTGCAGCACTTCAAGACGTTCCCAGGCGATTCGCGCATCTTCATAGACACTGGCCTCCGAAGGGAGATCGCCCTGGCTCTTGCCGAAGCCCCGGTAATCGATGGCCAACACCGAAAAGCCCATCGCGTTCAACTGCTGGATACGAAACAACTGGCCGGTCAGGTTCCAGCGCACCCCATGCAGATACAGGATCGCCGGCGCGTTCTTGCGCGCGACCGGCCACCACCACCCATGAATGTTTTCCCCGGCCTTGAAGCGCTTCGGCTTGAGATCGAACTCTTGCAGGCCCTTGGGGATCCCGCTGAACCAGGTAGCGGTCCCTGGCTCGATGCGAAACACCAGCTCGCGTTCCTTGTGCTGCAACACAGCGCAACCCACCGGCAGCCCGACCACCATTGCCGCCATGAAAGACAGTGCCAGCCAGCGCCGTTTAAGAACAGGAAGGGAAAATAAAGACATCGACGCGATTCGCTACCGGGAACAGAAGAATGCGTTTTAGCAGATTCCTCCAATGGATGGAGGGTCTTTTGGCTCAGAGGCCGAGGCTTTTCAATCCAATCGAACTCCTGCGTCGCGCCCCCACTCGAAAACTCAACACCCACAAACATCGAGGGCGATTTCATGACGACGCAACATTCGGATAAAAAGGCGGGGGCCATGCCGGCCAAGGATGCGAGCGGCGAGCCGGTCCCGGTGGTGGAGCGGGATATCCGCCGGCCCGATCCGGACACTGACAAGGTCGACAAGGTGATTACCCCCACGTCGATCAAGAGCCATGAGCAGGACGCCGAAAAGCTGAAGGACAAGGTCGGGCAGGTTGAACAGAAGCTGGACCGCTGACGGCGTCACATTGTCTCTGGATCCAGAATCACACCCGTGGCGAGGGAGCTTGCTCCCGCTGGGCCGGGCTGGCGCTCCAGCGCGTGGCGGCCCTTGTTCCAGGGGACTGCTTCGCAGTCCAGCGGGAGCAAGCTCCCTCGCCACAAGGTCAATGTGAAGTGCAGGTCGACGCGCCCGTCGAGCAACGGTTGTTGGGCCAGGTCACAGGCTCGTTCGAAGCCGGGCCTGTTTGAAGCTTTTCCAGAGCCGAAGGGCAAGCCCCAATATCAGGCCATCGGGTTGCCAGGAATAAAAACTCCAACGCCAATGTTCCAGTTGTCCGGTCATGCGTTCGTGCAATTGATGGCTGGAGTTATTGAGGCCGACCCGTGACGCATCGATCCACCGCCAGTTTTCGTCCAGGCCCCAGCGAATCCATTCTTCGAGCAATACCCGGCCACTCCCCAGGTCAGCGTGTTGTGGCAGGAACGCCAGGTTGTAGTCGTACAATCGGCCCTGGTCCAGCAGACCCAGGCGATAGCTGATGCACTGGCCGTTCAGCTCCAGCGTTACCACCCGCACCAGCCCTTGGGCAGCGAGGGCGGTGAAGGCGAGGTTCATCCATTGGCGGCGAACGGGGGTGGCGAAGATGCCGACACCTTCCTCGCCTTTCCAGCTGGCGTCCTCGACTTCAGCCAGGGTTCGCAACAAATGCCCCATGCTGATGGCATCTGGCGTTATCCGGCGGATCTCGCCGCCACAAGCAGCGATTCGCTTGCGCGCTCGACGCAACTTGTAGCGTGGATCACCAGAGACCTCCTGATGGTCGCTGTCGCTGATCAGGTGCACCGGAGCCCGGCAACTGAGTCGTCGCTCTGCGGTGGAACTCAGCGCCATCCAGGCGCTGAGGACGCTTTGTTCACCGTCCGGTTCGATCACTTCGTTCAACTGCAGCAATGCATGAGGCAAGTGCCGACGGATCTGCATCAGCGCCTGGCCCATGTCCTCGGCGTCCAGGCGCGCCAGCAGGGCGATGCGGTCGGCCATTGGAAAACCCAAGTGATGCAGCACCCGGAACCGCAACCCACCGATACGTTCAAGTCCTGATATCAGGGGCAGGCACAGGCATAAGGTCTGGTCCTGCCAGCCCAGCAACACATGCAGTTGCTGCTCGGGCAACAGGACGATTTCCGCTGCTTGCAGCCAGGCCAGGGTGTTGAACGGTGTTGCGTAGGCCACCTGGTTTCGCAGCTGTTCATAAGCTGAGGCAGGAAAGTCCGCCGCGCCCAGGGAGCGACACCATTGGAACCGGATCGCCATGGGGATCAGGCCGCTGAAGTCGAGGCAGCCGGCTGGGCCGGTTTACGAAAGGGGTCCAGTACCGTGCCGGTGTAGGACGTATTGCGTAGAAGCCGCCAACGGCCGAACAAGCGATAAAGATGGGTGATCTGCCCGCGCTCCTGGAAGCCCATGCGGATGTGCATCTTGATCGCCTGGGGGTTTTGCAAATCGCAGACATCGACCATGGTGTTGCAACCGTGCTCTGCCATGACTTTCCACACTTGCAACTGCATGTCCGCCGATATACGGGTACCCCAGTATTCAGGGATGGCCTCGCCACCGAATTGAAAGTACTCGCCAGGCTTGATTGGAAAGTTGCAGTGATAGAAATGGTGGTCGAAATAGTCCCGTGTACTGGCCCAGGCGAAACCCACGGTGTCGCCCTGATCATCCAGGTACATCAAGCCTGTGTAGCCTTCGGCCGCCAGCTCGCGCATGGTTTCGACACGGTCGGCGAAGTGCCGGGCAAAAGCATCGGCATTGCTGATCGTGATGAACTCCAGGCGCATCGGTGGGTAGGGCTTGAGGTTATGGGGGGGGAGCGGGGTCCGTATATCATGCTCCAGCCACACCAGTCGGGTGTGGGAAAATACGTAGCGTTTGCAGAGCTGCTTTAGAACGGCGCGTAGACCTTTTTTCTGGATGCGATCACGCAATGTCTGAAGAGCGTTCATGGTGCCTCCTGACGAGTGGCAGGGTTGGGGGGGAGAGGGGCTATCCAACTGAGGGCGAACACGGTTTCCCCTGGCAGGAGAAACCTGACCTGGCCGGTCTTGCAGTCAAGCGCAGCGCTGTGGCTACGGTTGTCTGGGCCGAAATACCACAGGGTCATGCCAGGTTGAGGGCAGGCCGTGCCGTCGAGGCTGACCTGATGGGCTCGGGTGCTTTTGTTCACGCCCAGCAGACTGCGCTGCTTCCCGGTGGCCATGGCCAGGGCGTCGACTTCAAACGCGTCGTTGTCCAGGCGCAGCACCTGATCGAGCCAATGTTGTTGAATGAACTGCTGGGCCAGGCCCACGGGCTTGAGCTCGAAGCGCTGATCGTCCAGAACCCGCACCATGCCTTTGGGGTACTCCGGTTCATCGGCGGCCATGAACCAGTTGAGCATGTCCAGCCAGCCGTCGGCCGAGGCGTTGATGGCCACGGATGTCCACCACAGGCCGGCGTAATGGGTTTCCTGATCGTAAGGGCTCAGGCTCGAGCCACTGGACATGTTGGTCTGGTCCAACAGCAAGGCCTTGCGCGGCCGACCCTGGTTGTCCAGTCCCACCAGGTTGGCGGCCTGGCGGACACTGTCGCGGTAGACCCGGGTCGCCAACAGGTCGCGGATCATCCATTCATGCCAGGCCAGGGCGTCGATCTGGTCGTCGGACGTCGCCAGCAGGCGCCGTGCCCAGTCGATCCCACGCCTGTCAGCGGCATTTTCGGTGAAGGGGCCGTTGACGAACTGCGAGCTGGCCGGCATGGCGATGCGGACACCGGCATGTGCGTTGGCAGGATCGGCGCGGACCTGGGCAGCCATGCTCTGGAACATTTGTTGGAAACTGGCGAAATCTGGGTAACCGAGGTTCGGCTCATCGGCAAAACTGAGGTAGTGCAGACCTTTGCCGCCCAACGCGCGGGTCGACGTGAGCCAGGCTTGCAAGCCGCTGTGACTCGTCCGGTCGGGCTTTAGATCGGACTGGCGCTGGCTGCCGGCCAGCAGAGTGATGTCTTGGCTGATGGCGAAGCGGTCTTGGTACAAACGTCGGAAGGCATCTTCATAAGTGGCCCTGGCTGCCGTGATATCGACGAAGCTGTACAGGCTCGCCGCCTGGGGTTTGAGCGCATCGAGCGCAGCGTAGCTGGATGGCGGCAGTAACTCATAGGGCAGGTATATGCCCAGCTTTGGGGTCGTGCCGAGCGCCTCGTCGTACAGTTTCAGGTGGGTCTGACCCGGATCCTGGCGCAGTGGCAGCAACTGCGCCGGATCCTGGGCGAACAGATTGGCGGTGCCGTCCAGCCAGAACGCGGCCTTGCCGTTGCCCTGTAGATGCAAGCGCCAGATTTGTTCGACGTCAGCCACTGGCAGCGCGACCTGATCGAACTGCCAATAGGCCCGGTACGGCTTGAGGTTCAGTTGTAACTGCTTACCGTCGCCGACGCGCCGGGCTTGCAGCGCACGTACGCCGCCGTGAAACTTGCCTGCCAGCACCGCCTGTTCGCCAGCCGCGACCTTGAAATACAGCTCGTCGCCGTCATGGGTTTCGGCATTGAAATGCACCTTTGCCGGGGCAAACAGAGCGCGGGTGCGCGCGTCGTGCTCAACGGTGTAGCGACGGAAGCTGTAGCCGGGAATTTCCAGGCGATAACTGGCGGGACCTGGTGCCAGCGGCCATTGCTGTTCACCACGGGTCTGATCCGCCTGGACCACGCGCTCACCCGCCAATCGTCCCTGGCCGTCAAGCAGATACAGGTGTTCGATATTGGTCTCGGCTTTCCAGGCGGGCACCCAGCGCACGGTGACAATGTCCGGGCGGTCGGTTTGCAGATACAGGCTGCCATCACGGATGCCGGTCCATTGCATGGCCGCGCCTTGAGCCGAAAGCGCCAGGCCCCACAGGCCCAGCCACAGGCCGATTCTCCAGCACCACCGCGTTGACCCCATCGCGAGCAGGCTCGCGATGGCGTACTGGCAGGCGACGAAGCGTTTCATGCCGATTTCCCCAATAGCATCTGGCGCATCGGCAGCCAATCGCTGGGCAGGATGATCAGTGTTTGCCACAGTGCCACGCCACTGAGACGGCAGTACATCAACAACAGCCCCAGGGTGACACTCAGGTAGGCGATCGAGGACGCGGTGGCAGCGCCAACGATGCCGTAGCGCGGGATCAGAATCAGGTTCAGCGCCAGGTTCAGCAGTGCCCCCCCGCCCATCAGCAGTGAAACGGTGCCGGGGCGGTTCTTGCCCAACAGGTCCAGGCGCAGGATGCTCGCATAGCACAAGCCGAACACCCCTGGCAGCAGCGCCAGCAGGGCCGGGTACGCCGGCTGATAGTCGATGCCGAACAGGGTGACGATCAGCCATTCGCCGACCAGCACCATCCCCAGGCAGGCGCCTAGCATGGCCGTGGCGGTGAGGCGCAGGGCCAGCGGGGTCAGGCGCTTCATGTCGCTGTCCTGCTGCAGCAGGCGTTTCATCAGGGGTGTAGTGACGGCTTCCGGAACGATATGCAGCAGTTCGGCCGCCGCGCTGGCCATGGCGTAGTGCCCTAGCGCCGTGCTGCCCAGCAGCGCGCCGATGAACAGGTAATCCGAACGCGTCAACAGTTGCTGGAACAAAAGGTCCGGATGGCTGCGGACACCGTAACGCAACAGTTCGATCTGGCCGGTGCGATCCCAGCGCAGGGTGACCGCATGATCGCGACGCAACCACATCAAACCCACCAGCACCACCAGGCTCAGGCCTGTCAGCCAGCTGATCAGCGCCGCTTCCAGTGCCGTGTCTTTCCACATCCAGAACAGCGCCAGGAACAGCAACAGCGGGATCAGGGACTCCATCAGCCGCAACGCGTTGAACACGCCGACGCCGCCGGAGGCATTGTGCAGCGTCAGCAGGCCGGTCTTGAGCGCCGCCAGCGGCACGGCCAGTAACAGCAACCAGGCCAGCAGTCCCAGTTGCAGGGTGATGTCCAGTCCCGCGCCGAACTCACGCGCCAGTGCCACCACCAGCAGCGTCAGCAACGCCGCCAGCAGACACCCGAAGACCAGCACATGACTGAGCAACAGGCTCATCGGGCGATGCTGCGCCGCCTGATAACCCACGGCGGAATTCAGGCCCCCACTGGTAGTGGCGCTGATCAGGTCCGGCAGGGTGCTGAGCAGCGCCAACAGCCCTCGTTCGCTGGGCCCCAGGATCCGTGCCAGCAACACGTTGCGCAACAGGCGCAGGCCGATCATCGCCAGGCTCGTGCCCATGCTCAACGCCAGGAGCCTGAGGTAACGTGCGCGGTTCATGAACGGGCTCCTCGGCGAATACGCCAGGCCAATAACTCGGGATGACAGGCGTTGCGTTGGCTGACGCCGAAACGTGGCAGGTTCAGCGGGTCGCGGTCATGGCGATACAGTCCGGCCGCGGTGCCCAACGCGAACGCAAAACCGTGGGCTGCCACCTGCTCGCGCACACGAGCGTCATTGTCGCCGTTGGGGTAGCAATACACCGGCAAGGGTTGGGCGCAGCCGTTTTCCAGAGCCGTGCGGCTGCGGGTCAGTTCTTCGTGCAGGCGATGGTCGTCCAGCCCGGTGAGGATCGCGTGGCTGGCGCCATGGGGGCCGAAGCGGATCAATCCGGAGTCTTCCAGCATGCGCACCTGGGTCCAGTCCAGCGCCTGGGGCTGGGAGCCTTGTGGGCAGACGTCGGTGAGGTCGCTCAATATTTTTGGATCGAGGGTCTTGAGGCTTTGCAGATAGTGCAGCAATGACAGGCTGCGGCGCTCGTCATCCAGGTCATCGAGCATAACCGGCAGCGGCCGTCCGGCCTGTTGCAAATGTTCGATCAGCGCCAGTCGCGCCACCTGGCCGTGACTGCCCCAGAGGGTTTCGCCGATGCTTTCCCACCAGAAGTGCTGGCGGCTGCCGATGAAATCGGTGGACAGAAAAATACTCGCCGGCACCTGATATTGGCGCAGCAAGGGGAAAGCATTCATGGCGTTGTCGCGCCAGCCGTCATCGAAGGTCAGGGCGACCCGCGGACGGTCCGGAACGGTGGCGGGGTCGGCCAGCAGCAGGGTCATCAGGGGAACGCATTCGAAATGCCGTTGTAGCCAGATCAGCAAGTGCTCGAAGGCTTGCGGCCCCACGCACAGTTCGTTGCGATGGGGCAGTTCGGCGGCGCGGTCGTTGCTTAGCACACGGTGCAGCATCAGGATCATGCCGGTACCCCGCAAAGGTCCGCGGCCCAGGGCTGTGTTCAGGTACAGCCAGCCGCCGGTGAGCTTGAAGACTTGTTTGATCGACATTGGCCACGCTCCTCAGCGGTTCTGCTCGGGATTCCACTGGCTGTAGCGCCGGCCCCGCAGGAACTGCCACAGGCCGACGCTCATGCCCGCGAGCGTCACCAGCACGAACGCCGCCAGGCGAAAGGGCCGGGGCAAACGGTGGTGCAGATCCAGCAGGCCAAGCAGCGCCATGGCGTAGCCGAGCGCCTGGGCTGCCAGGCTCAGGCGATAGAATCCCTGGTCGCCCCACAACCAGAGGTTGCTGAGCAGCAGCGGCAGCAGCAACACCGGTGCCAGACGGCGGATCAGCTTGTGGCTGATCAGGCCGATGGCGTACAGACCATGCCGCATCGGATTGAGCAGCGTCCGGCGCTGGGCCAGACTCTGCAGGCCACCGACGGTGACCCGCTGGCGGCGGCGAAACTGTTTGTCGGCCTCGTCCACGCCCTGGTCGATCACCCGGGCCTTCGGCACATAGACGATGGACTTGCCAGCGGCCGGCGCGCAGGTGCTGAGGAAGAAATCATCGTTGACCTGGGCCGGAATCGGCTCGAACAGTTCCCGGCGCAGGGCCAACAACGCGCCATCAGCCGAGACCATGCAATCGGTGCGGCTCTCCACTCGCCGCAACCAGCCCTCGTAGTGCCGATACAGGCTGTCGCCCAGGCTCAGGCCCTTGCCCGGCACGGGAATTTCCATGTGTCCGGCACAGGCGCCGACCTCCGGATCACCCAACGGAGCCAGCAAATGGCCGAGGGTGTCATGGGCCCATTGGTTGTCGGCGTCGGTAAAGACCAGGATCTCGCCGCTGCTGTGGGCCACGCCGGTATTGAGGGCTGCGGCCTTGCCCTGGCGGGGCAGGTCGAGCACGCTGATGCGCGGATCGATCACCTTGCGTGCGCAGGCCACGGTGTCGTCGCTGGAACCGTCGCTGGCGAGAATGATCTGCAGCGAGCGCGCCGGATAATCCTGGGCGAGCAAGGTGCGCAACTTGTCTTCGATGTGCCGTGCTTCGTTGTGGGCGGCGATGACGATGCTGATGTCCATCGGCAGCGCCTTGCCGTAGCGCCGGACCGGAAACAACGGTGTCAGCAGGCTCAGTATCAGTGGGTAACCGAGGTAGGCGTACACCGGCAGCAACAGGCAGGCCCAATAAATGAATTCAGCCACGGGCAGGCCTCCTTGCTTTCCAATGACAAAGGCTGAGGATGAGCGCGGCGCCGGCCAGGTGCAGGCGCACCCAGTGCAGGCTCCAAAGCTGCAGGGTCAGGCACGGGTTGCGGTGCTTGTGGCTCTGGCGCAGGCTCAGAGCCAGGGCCGGCAATGTGCTGATCAACAGCAGGGTCAGGCCCAGGCGTGCCTGACCCTGGAGCAGGGCGACCAGTGCCAGACCGTCCAGGCCCCAGGCGCCAATCGACAATGCGGGAAAGCGCAACAGGCGCAGGCTCGGCCCGTGGTTGCGCAACAGCTGCCAATGACTGCCTTGGCGCCACAGTTCCTTACTCATCCACTCGCGCCAACTGCCTTCGTAGCCCCAGTGCATGGCCACGCTTTTGTTGACCTGCAACAATTGCGCACCGGCTTGGCGCAGGCGCAGGGAAAAATCTTTGTCTTCGCCGGTGCGCAGGGTTTCGTCGAAGCCTGCCACCTGATCGAACCAGGCGCGGCGCATCAGCAGGGTGTTGGTGGGTAGCCACTGCACCTGGTGCATGGGCCGTGAACCGGGGCGCTGGCTGCGCCGCTGCCAGGCTCGTGCGAACCACGGCGCTTGCCCGGGCATGTCCAAATCAAGGGCCAGCACGTCGCCCTGGTGGCCTTCCAATTCGATCAGCAGCGTGAGCCAGTCGGCCGGCATTTCCATGTCGGCGTCGATGAACGCCAGCCACTCACCACTGGCGACCGCAGCACCGCGGTTGCGCAGGGCACCGATATGCACGCCGGGCACCAGCAGCACTCGCGCGCCCAGCTCGCTGGCGATGCGCGGGCCGTGGTCGTCGGAGCCGTTGTCCACCACGATCAACTCGCATTCCAGTTGCGCCTGTCGTGCCGCTTCTTGCGCCGCCAACAGCGTCCGGGCGATATGCCGGGCTTCGTTGTACATTGGGATGACGATACTGATGCGGCTCATGAACGGGCCTCCTGCGGGGCGGACTGTTCGGCGTCGTAGCGCAATACGCTGGTCAAGGCGAGCATGATCCACAGTAACTTGTGGTTCGGCGCGCTCAAGAACATCAGGAACAGTGCCAGCGACAGGAAACTCATGCCCAGGTGCGTCAACAGGTCCGCCTGGGCCCAGTCCCGACGCTGGAGCCAGAGTTGGCGCGTGCGCACCAGGTTGTAGAGGCCCAGCCCAATCATGCCGACAAACATCAAACCGGCTGGCACGCCGATTTCGCTGAAGATTGCCAGGTAGGTGTTATGGGCCTCACGGTACAGGTCCCCACGTTTGCGATTGGCCGAGAACGCCTTGGCATAGCCGGTGGGGGCGTAGTGCTGCGGAAACGTCCCGGGGCCTGAACCGAGTATCGGCTTCTCGCGGATCATCTGGCTGCCCACCACAATGTACGAGGTGCGGCGCCCCAAGGAACCGTCCTTGTAGTCGTTGGTGCCGGAGCTGAGGATGCTCAATGACTGGATGCGTGCTATGTAGCTGGCAGGCATCAAGGCGATTGTCGCCGGGACCATGAGTGCCAGGCCGAGCATCGCGAACCCCAGGTGCCGAGGGCGTACCCGTGGCAGCTGCGCCCGGTAGTGATACAACCCGATCATCAGCGTGAGCAACAGCACGACCAGTCCTGAACGCGATTCGCTCTTGGTCATTCCACCCAACAACAGGATGAAAGCGCCACCCCAGAACAACCGGTGCAGCAGGCTCTGGCTGCGTATGGTCAACAACAATGCCAGCGGTACGGTAAACGCAATCAACAGCGCGAAGGCGTTCGGGTCTTCCAGCAAACCCGAGGCGCGACCCTGATCCTGGTATCTGGCTGAAAACATCGCGAGCACGCAGGTCGTGGTGACGCTCACGGTCATCAGCCGGGCGAACATCTCCAGGTTCAGCTCGCGACCGATCAACAACGTGATCACGAACAGGATCAGCCCGACTGCGAGTTCACGCAGATGCGTCAGGGAGGCCTCCATGTTTTCCGAGAGCAACAGACTCAGGCCATACAACGCCATGAAGCCGAGCAACGGCTTCCAGATGTTGCTACGCAAGCGCATCGCAGGAATCTGATGCACGGCCAACTGCAGCATCAGTATCAGGATCAGCGCCACACCGAGGAATTTGCTGCCGGACAACGCGTTGTCCTTGAACAGGCCTTCGAACGGCAGCAGCGCGGCAATGCCCAGCAAACCCCAGCCGGGCTTGCGGTACAGCATGGCGACGCCCACCAGCCCGAGCACCGCACCCGGTGCGAGAAACGGATAAGGGCTGACCAGCAAGGCCAGGCACACCAGCCCCAGCAGACTGACGATCGAGAGTGGGACAATCATGGCCGAGCCTCCCGCGCCGTGCGGATATAGAGCTGCGACCAGCGTTCGGCCAGCGTGCGCAGGTCGTAGCGGTCGCGCTGGGTGCGGCGCGCGTTGTCGGCGAGGATCCGCGCCAGGGGCGGTTCGCTGAACAGCGTTTCGATCTGGCGTGCCAGCTCCTCGCTGTCGGCCGGCGTGGCGAGCAGGCCGTTGTGACGGTCCTGCAAGACATCAGGAATGCCACCCACGCCGAACGCCACCACGGGCACGCCGGCCTGCATGGCTTCGAGCAGGATCATCGGCGTACCTTCGGTGCGTGAACTGATCACCAGTGCATCGAGGCGGCTCCACCAGGCGTTCATGTCCGTCTGATAACCGGGCAATTCGATGCGCGTGGGCAACCCGGCGTCAGCGATGCGCTTGAGCAAGGGCTGGCGCTCCGGGCCGTCGCCAAGCATGACCGCGTGCAGCGACGCATGGCGCTGGCACAACGGGATCATCGCGTCGAGGAACAGGTCCGGGCCTTTCTCGCAGCTCAAGCGGCCGACGTAGCCGACCCGCCAGCGTTGCCCGTCGTCGCGATGAGGCAGCGGTGTCGTGACGGCCGGCAGACCATTGGGGATCACGTCGAGTTTTTCCGCGCTCACGCAGGCCTCGCGGTGCAGCGTCGCGATGCTTTCAGCCACGCATACCACTCGCTTGACCGGCGCGGTGCGGCACAGTTGCAGGCTCAACCACGTATAGAAGCGTTGCTTGGGGCCGCGTGGCGTAAAGCCGTGCTGGGTGATCACCAGCGGCAGGTGCAACAGGGTCGCCGCCGCCCAGCCGAACAACAGGCCCTTGAAGTTGTGCGTATTGATCAGCGGGCGCTCGGCGCGCCGTTGCCGCAGATGCTGCAACAGTTCGGGCCAACTGGCGCAGGAGTGGCAGTCGATCCCGGCCTGGCGGAACCGCGTGATCAAAGTCGGCGGCGCTTCCAGGAACAGCACCTGATGCTGGCCGGGCGTCGCCACACAATGATCGAGCAGCATCCGCTCGGCCCCATAGAAGCCACCGCTGGCGAGCAGATGAATGATCGACAGGGGGCGGCTGCGCTGGGACGGGCTGAACGGCGCGTTCAATTTTTCACCCAATGGACAAGGCTGGGCACGCTCCAGTTGCGATGCGGATTGATCTGGTCGGGAGACTGTTCGTTGATCACCAACAGCACCGGCAGATCCAATTGATGGCCAATTTGCGCCGGATGCTTGAAGCGATGGTCGAAGAACTCACGTACATAGACCAGGGCGATCGCCAGCAGCAGGCCGGTGAACAAGCCGAACGGGATAATCAGCATCGGCTTGGGAAACGCCGCCGCGGTGGGTTCGAATGGCGGGCTCAAGACCCGGGCGTTGGACAGGTCGTTGTCCAGCGAGCGGGTAGAACTGGCTTCGGCGAACCGCTGGGCATAGGTGGAAAACGCCGCATGCAGGGCGTTGATCTCGGTGTCCATCTGCCGCAGCTTGCTCTGGGTTTCCTGAAGTTGGTGGATACGTTCCTTGAAGGCGGCGATACGTTCGACTTTCTGGTTGATCACCGAACTGACCACCGCCAGGTCGGTGGTGCGTTCCTGGATGCGGTTGTTCACCACTTTGAGGAATTGCTGGCGAGTGCGCATGATCTGCTCCCGGGCCAGCAGCATCGGTTCGCTGCCGGGCTGGAAGATCGCCAGGTCGTTCATGTAGCGGCTGACCTGGCTGGTCAATTGCTCACCCATTTGCCTGATTTCCCGATCGTCGAAGGCAACGTTGTCCACGGTGGTGGTGAAGGTGAACGGGAAGGTGTAGTCGTTGAGTCGCGAGCTGTTCGCCGCCGCCAGGCTGGTCTTGAGGTAGTCCAGCCAGCGTTGGCCTTGCAGCAGACGGTCCTGGTACAGGCTCAGCGCCTGCTCCTCGGTGTTGATTGCATTCAGGCGAAAAGTGATTTCTTCCTTGGGATCGGAAGAGCCTACGCCTTCAAGCAGCGTCAGGCGGTTACCCTCCAAGCCGTCAAGGCGAGCCTGGTACTGGATTTTTTTCTGCTCGTAGAACGTCTGCGGCAACTCTATCGATTGCAGGTTCTGACGACCGGTGAGGTAGTTTTCCAGCAGTTGTGCCACGAACCGGGTGCCTTGGGCCGGGTCGCCGAAGCTGTAGACGATGGAGATGACGTTGGAGCCGGGCAAGGTCTCGATCTTCAGGTTTTCAATGGCTTGGTCAGTCAGCGTATCGAGCACGGTGTCGCGTACCGGATCGACCTCGAGCCCCAAGCCGTCGCGCAGCGGATTGATGACGTACTCACGCAATGGCTGGGTGACGTAGCGCTTGAGTGGTTCGCTTACCCACTTGTTGAGCATACCCGGGCTTGGGGTGTACTCGCCCTGGTCGCGCAGGGTCTTGATGGTTTCGCGAATCAACGCCGGTGAGCGCAGGATGTTGGTCTCGGTTTCCATGTCCGCCAGGGACGGTGGGACGAACGTCGCGTTTTCCTGGTTCAGCGAAGTCGTCGCGTCGCCCTGGGAGAGCTTTTTCGACTGGACGATCACTTGGGCGGTGATATCGAAGCTCTGCTTGAGCATCAACGGCAGCACCAGGGCGATCACGGCAAAAATCAGGAAGACGCGCTTCATCCACTGCTTGTTGGCGAAGAAGATCCTGAAGAACTCGTGCAGATAGTTTTCCTTGGGGTTCATGATCGGTCACCTGGGTCAGTTTCTGTTGCTGCTTTTGTTGTCGAGGTCGTAGCCGAGGCTGACGCCAACGCCCTGGAACAGCACCACATCGGCCAGCTGCCGGGCCATTTCACCGGCTTTGGCCAGGCCGGTCTTGGGCACGAAAAGCATGTCTTCCGGTTGCAGGTAGGCGATCTGCGAGGCGTCTCCGCTCAGGGCCTTCTCCACGTCGTAGTGGCGGGCTTCAACCTGATTGCCGTTGCGACGCATGATCACCACCGAGTCGAGCCTTGCCTTGACGTTCGTGCCCCGGGCCAGGGTCAGCGCCTCGAGAACGGAGATCGGCCGGCGGATCGGGTAGGAACCGGGTTGGGCCACTTCACCGAGCACATAGATCTCGTTACCGGCGGTGGACTTGAGCAGCACGTCCACAGTCATGTGGCCGGGCAGTTGGGCATAGCGCTCGTTGAGGAAGGTCTCAAGCTGGGTGACGGTCATCCCTTGCAACGGCACCGAGCCGATTTCCGGGAAGCTGGCGTAGCCATCCCGGCCCACGATGATTTCCCGGCTCATGCCGGTGGCCGGGTGGGTCAAGGTGTTGCGCAGGTTCGTCTCGCCGGACAGCGGGCTGGTCACCATTACGCTTAGTTGGTTGCGATTGGGCTGGAACAGCATCTTCTGGTTATAGGCACGCTGCACCTCCAGGCGCGCCTCTTCGGCGGTCAGGCCCGCCACTTTTACCGAGGTGTTGGCGCCCGGCAGTTCGATACTGCCGTCGGGCATCACCTGTTGCGTGCCGTTGAGTTGGCTGGCGGCGGTGAAGTTCAGGGCAACCTGGTCGCCCGGCTGCACGCGGTAAGCCTGGGAGGAGGTGGTGTCGATGTGAAAAATCACATCCAGCACATCCTGGGGCCGCAGGGTCTGTTCGACCTTGGGCATGTCGGTGGCCTGGGCATTGGCCGGTGGTGCCGTGAGGATCTGCACCGGCATCGAGCGGGTATCGGAAGTGCTGGAGCAACCGGCAAGCGGCAGCAACAGCAGGACAAGCATCTTGGCGTTCATCTCGTCATCCTTTTGCAGGCTTACAGGTTGTTGTAGAGCCACTTGGGCATGTAGTACTTGCGGCGGTTGAACACGCTGCCCACCACTTTCGCGCCGGCCTGGGCCAGACGCTGGCGGGCGGCCTGGGCCACTTCCCAGCGGGTGTCCTCGCCGCGTACCACCAGCACCACGCCGTCCACCTGGGTGCTGAGCACCAGGGTGTCGCTGGCCGAATACACCGCGTCGGCGTCGATCACCACGAAGCGGTAGCGTGACGACAATTGCTTGAGCAGCGGACGCAGGCGCTCGGGGCTCAGGCGTTCGGCATTGCGCCCCAGGCGACCCTGGGGCAGCACATCGAAGGGCAGGCTGGACACTTGCACCACGCAGTCTTGCAACAGGGGCGGGGCGAGGCTGTTGAACAGCAGGTCGCTGAAGCCACGCTCCTTGTGCAACGACAGCTGCTGGCTGAGGTTGTGCGGCGACTGGCTGGCATCCACCAGCAACACGGGACCGCTGCTCATCTGCGCCAGTTGGGCAGCCAGCGCCATGGCGCTGGTGCTGGTGCCGGTGCCGGTATTGGCGGACGTCAGAAGCAAGGTCCGCAGTGAAGGGTCGAGCACGGTCGAGGTCAGGTTGCTCTCGCTCGGGCTCGCTATGGTGAGGATATTCGTCGAACCGTCCATTTAACTCGCTCCGTGGCCGCTGAATACTTTGAAGGGGGTGATCATCAGGATCTTCAAATCCAGCAACAGGCTCTGCTCGGCGATATAGCTGAGGTCCAGTTCCACGCGCTGGTCGAAGTCGATATTGCTGCGCCCGGAGATCTGCCACAGACCGGTCATGCCGGGGTAGATGCTCAGGCGCACAAGATGGTTGTCCTTGTAGCGATAGGCGTTGAACGAGGTCGGCCTCGGGCCCACCAGGCGCATGTCGCCGGTGACGACATTGATCAGGTTCGGCAGTTCGTCCAGGCTGCTGCGGCGCAGAAACCGACCGATGGGGGTGATGCGCGGGTCGTTGTCAATCTTGAAATCGATGGCATCGGCGCCGTGTTTGTTCAGATGGCGCAATGACTCCTTGAGATTTTCGGCGTCGGCGACCATGGTGCGAAACTTGTACATGCCGAACACGCGGCCACGGTAGCCCGTGCGTTTCTGCACAAATAGCACCGGGCCGGGGCTCGACAGCTTGACCAGCAAGGCCAGGCCCGCCAGCACGGGGCTGATCAGCAGCAAAATGGCCAGCGCACCCAGCGAAGCCATCACTCGGTTGGTGCGCGAGACGGTCCAGGGCCGGCCACCGTAGCGACCGGTCAGCCAGCCACGGCCTTGGCGATGGATAGCGGCGTCCAGGCGCCGGCGGTGTTCGGGGTCTACACGCTTGTCGCGTCCTAGGGTGTTGGTGGGTAGGTCTTGCTCATGTCGGGTCATAGACTCCTCCGCTGAACTTCGGCCGCAAGCGGCGCGTGGGCGACAGGCAGTGGGTAGTAATCGAGGAACCACTGGATGAAACGGCCCAGGCCTTCATCCAGCTCGATGCCTGGCGTGAATCCGGTGGCCCGGGCCAGGTCGCTGGCATCGGCGCAGGTGTTCAGTACATCCCCTGCTTGTAGAGGCAGCAGCTCGATGCGGGCGGTCCGGCCCAGGTGCTTTTCCAGCAGCGCTACGTAAGTGCGCAGCGCCACCGGATGCTGTCCGCCGATGTTGTAGATCCGCCAGGGCGCCCGGCTGGTGCCCGGGCCGGGTTGTTCGTCAGCGTTCTGTGGCGTGACGTGGGGCGCGAGTTCGAGCAGCCGGGCAATGCTTTCGATGATGTCGTCGATATAGGTGAAATCCCGTTGATGCTGGCCGTGATTGAACAGCTGCAGGACCCGGTCTTCGGTAATGGCGCGGGCAAACTGGATCGGCGACATATCGGGCCGGCCCCAGGGCCCGTACACGGTAAAGAAGCGCAGGCCGGTGCAGGGGATGCCGAACAGATGGCTGTAACTGTGGGCCATCAGTTCGTTGGCTTTCTTGCTTGCCGCGTACAGCGACAGCGGATGATCGACGTTGTCCTGCACCGAATAGGGCGTGCGCGAATTGGCGCCATAGACCGAGCTCGAAGAGGCGTAGACCAGGTGCCTGACCGGATAACGGCGACAGCCTTCCAGGATATTCAGGAATCCGCTGAGGTTGCTGTCGACATAAGCCCGGGGATTTTCCAGCGAATAACGTACGCCGGCCTGGGCGGCGAGGTGAATCACCACGTCCGGACGACGGGCGTGGAACAGTTCATCAATGGCTGTGGCGTCGGTCAGGTCGATCCGGGCCAGGGGGAATTCACCGACCTGGTCTTTCACCCACGCCACCCGGTCGTGCTTGAGCTGCGGGTCGTAGTAGGCGTTGAAGTTGTCCAATCCGCAGACCCGATGGCCGTCACGGATCAGCCGTAGGACGCAGTGAGCGCCGATGAACCCGGCTGCGCCGGTCACCAGGATATTCACGCCTGCGGCCCTGTGGCGTAGCCGTCCGGCATGGTATGGCGCAAGCCGATGCCGCGATACAACAGCCCGGCGGCGGCCAGGTGCTCGGGGTTGTACAGGTTGCGACCGTCGATGATTACCCGGGCGCGCAGTTTGCTGGCCAGCAGGTCGACGTCCACCACTCGGAAATTTTTCCATTCGGTGCAGATCACCAGCGCGTCGGCATCTTCCAGGGTGTCGTCGCGGGTGGCGCACAGGTTCAGATCCTTGCGATAGCCATAGAGGCGACGGCATTCGGCCATGGCTTCCGGGTCATACGCCTGGACCCGTGCGCCTTCGCGCCACAGCGCTTCCATCAGGTAACGGCTGGGCGCTTCACGCATGTCATCGGTGTTGGGTTTGAACGCCAGGCCCCAGACGGCAATCGATTTACCGGCCAGGCCGTCGGGAAATTGCTGGGCGAGTTTCTCGAACAGGATATGCCGCTGGCGGTCGTTGACATCGGTGACGCTACGCAGCAGGCGCAGCGGCATGCCGCTTTGTTCGGCGGTGTGCAGCAGGGCGCGCAGGTCCTTGGGAAAGCACGAGCCTCCGAAGCCGCAGCCGGGATAGATGAAGTGATAACCGATACGCGGGTCCGAGCCGATCCCTTTGCGCACCGCTTCGATGTCGGCCCCCAACCGTTCGGTGAGGTTGGCCAGTTCGTTCATGAAGCTGATGCGGGTGGCGAGCATGGCATTGGCGGCGTACTTGGTCAGTTCGGCGCTGCGGTTGTCCATGAACATCAGTTTTTCGTGGTTGCGGCAGAATGGCGCGTAGAGCTCGCTCATCTGGTCGCGGGCCAGCAGGTCGGCGGTGCCGATGATGATGCGGTCCGGGCGCATGCAATCGGCCAGGGCGCTGCCTTCCTTGAGAAACTCGGGGTTGGATACCACCCGCACGTTCAGTTGTTTCAGGCCCCGGCGAGCCAGCGCCTGGCGGGCACATTCGGCGACTTTGTCGGCGGTGCCCACCGGCACGGTGGACTTGATGATCAGGGTGCGGTCGCTGTCCATGAAGTCGGCGATCTGCCGGGTCACGGCCAGTACATGGCTCAGGTCGGCCGAACCGTCTTCGTCGGCAGGGGTGCCGACGGCGATGAATATCAGCCCGCCATGGTTGACCGCATCGCTGGCTTGGGAACTGAACAGCAGGCGGCCGGCCTTGATGTTGTCTTCGAGCAGATCGGACAGGCCGGGTTCGCTGATCGGCGGCACGGCCTGCTGCAATTGACGGATCTTGTTCGGGTCGATGTCGATGCACAAAACCCGGTGTCCGACGTCGGCCAGCGCCGCCGCCTGGATCAGCCCCACATACCCCGTTCCAAATACGCTCACATCCATCTTCGGCACGCCTCATCAACCGGTTTATGTAACTCGGATGAAACTGTTAAGAGGGGGTATAGCGCAGCCTCAGAAAAGCGTGTCAGCAAAATGACAGTTGTCATCTTCGGCAGGATTAGACAGGACTTGGCGTTTTGACATCAAGTCCTTGACTGAATTGGAGAAAGTCCGGATTTAAAGGGTGAAAAGGCTGTTTAACAAAACGATGAACGGTATTTATCCATAGTTTGTGGCCTTTTTTATCCTCAAAGTGTGTCATTTTTGGGGTAGCATTTTTTTGACGCGATGCGCGTGAAGTGTTTTCTTGCGCTTTGAAAAGTCGCTGCTAGTGTCCAGAGACAAACCCTGTTTCCATCGCCTTGAGACCGTCGAGAAAACCATGGCCCGATACGTCAAGGAACTGCTCCTGTTGCTGTACCTGATCCGTGGCTATCACGATTACCTGGATCGTCTCGCGGCCCTGGGTGTCGGCTTCGCCACGCTGCTGTACGGTGCGATGTTCGTGGCGTTGGTGATGGCGCTGTGGATGACTGCCTACATCCGCCAGGCGCTGGTGCGGCATCTGTTCGCATTGGCGATGTTTGTCTCGGCGGTATTTTTCGAGGTCTATGGGCGGGTAACCGACAGCTACCTGACCTATAGCCAGTTCGTGTCGCTGATGTATTCCGGTGGCTTTATCCAGGAAGCGGCCTACCAGTATCGCCAGGTGATCATCAGCGCGGCGGCCGGTGGCCTGTTGTTGTTATTGGGCATCGGCCTCAAGCCGCGTCGGCGGATGGCGATACCGGCCTGGCTGCCCGTCGCCGCGCCAGTGCTCGGGGTGCTATTGCTCAGTGCCGTGCTGTTCGTGCGGGCGGGCGAGGGCGCGCGCGGGCTGCCGATCATGTACACGCCGCTGGCCTACCTGAATCTGTTCGGCTACGAGGTCTTGCACAACACGATCGGCCCTCGCGAGCCGATTGGTATCGCGCGGCTAACCTCGCCGATCAATCACGATATCGTACTGATCATCGATGAGAGCGTGGCGGGCAATTACCTGGATATCAACACTGCGGGGGGTGTGCCCACGGGGTTTGAAACGCCGCCTGACGGCGTCCATGTCTTCAATTTTGGCTATGCGGCCTCCATCGCCAATTGCAGCGCCGACACCAATGTCACCCTGCGCTACGGCGGCACCCGCGCCGACTATGTGCGCATCAACAGCACCTTGCCGTCGATCTGGCAGTACGCCAAAAAAGCCGGTTTGCGCACCGTGTACATCGACGCCCAGCGCACCGGTGGCAATCTGCAGAACCTGATGACCGATGGCGAAAAACAGGACATCGACGAATTCGTCCAATTCGACCAGGCCCGTGTGCTCGATCGCGACATGGCCGCTGCGGCGAAGCTGATCGAGCTGCTGGGCGATGACCGGGCCGAACTGGTGGTGGTCAATAAGGTGGGGGCGCATTTTCCGGTGCACGACAAATACCCCGACGAGTTCATGCGCTACCGCCCGGCTTTGCCTCGTGGGCAGTACCAGGACATTTCCGACACCGGCAATCGTGATGGCTTCAATGGCCAGAGCGATGACTGGGTGCTATACCGCAATGCTTACCGAAACACCCTGCTGTGGAATGTCGGGGAGTTTTTCAAGCGAATCTTCCAGCAGGGCAATTTGAGCAATGCCGTGGTGATCTACACCTCCGACCACGGCCAGGACTTGCACGAGCGCGGCAATCCCGGGCTCAACACCCATTGCGGGGGCTATCCGGTAGCCGAAGAGGGGCTGGTGCCGTTGGTGGTGATAGAGGGGGCGCCGTTGCACACCCTGGATTGGCAACGGGCCTGGGCACAGAACAAGGATCGCTCCAGTCACTACAATATCTTCCCGACGCTGCTGCGGTTGATGGGGTACGAACCGAGCGCGATTGAAGCGGCTTATGGCAAGGCCTTGGATCAGCCCACCAATGACGACTTCACCTTCAACTATCGCTTCAACGCCCGCCTGGGAGCGAAACCGGCGTGGAGGCATATCGATCTGGACAGCATCGTCACACCCGAACCGGCTCAGGCTGCAATGACGGCGGGGCATTGAGGGCGTTCTCAGCCACAATTCCCGGTGGGTGCGGGCTTGCCCGCGAAAGCGGTGTGTCAGCTTGCAGTGATGTTGAATGTGCCGGCCTCATCGCGAGCGGGCTCGCTCCCACAGTTGTCCGAGGTGTTCCCGGATTTGACGTTCGGCACAGATCCCTGTGGGAGCGGGCTTGCCCGCGAAAGCGGCGGTTCAGCTTGCATGAATGTTGAATGTGCCGGCCTCATCGCGAGCAGGCTCGCTCTCACAATGTTCCTGGGTTAACCATCAATTCCACGGCCATCCAAGATCCCCTGTGGGAGCGAGCCTGCTCGCGATAGCGTCCTGTCAGTCTGCAGTGGCTGCAAAACGGTCGCGTCATCATTTCCCGGTGGGTGCGCCGCTCAACTCCGCTATCCTGAGCCCACGTTCATCCATCGGGCCTGTCCATGCTGCAAGTGCGCGAAGTGTTCAAAAGCTACCTCACCCCCCAGGGCCCGCTGCCGGTGCTGCAAGGCATCGACCTGGCGCTACCGCCCGGCAGTAGCCTGGCGTTGATGGGGGAATCCGGCAGTGGCAAGAGCACCTTGCTGCATCTGGTGGCGGGATTGGACAAGGTTGATGGCGGCAGCATCCGCAGTGGCGAGTATCGGCTGGATGCCATGAACGAAAGCCAATTGGCAAACTGGCGGCGTACGCAAATCGGCCTCGTGTTCCAGCAGTTCAACCTCATCAGCAGCTTGTCGGTGGAGGATAACCTGGCGTTCCAGGCTCGCCTGTGCGGCCGCTATGACTCGGTCTGGCAGAACCACCTGGTGAGCCGGCTCGGGCTCGGGGATCTGTTGCAACGCTATCCCGAACAACTGTCCGGCGGACAACAGCAACGGGTCGCGCTGGGGCGGGCATTGGCTTCGCGCCCGCCGCTGCTGCTGGCCGACGAACCCACCGGCAGCCTCGACGAAGCCACCAGCGATGAAGTGTTGCAACTGTTACTGGAGCTTCTGGATGGTAGCTCCACCAGCCTGTTGATGGTGACCCATAGCGCGCGTGTGGCGGCGCGTCTGGCACAGCGTGTGGTGTTGCAGCGTGGGCGATTGGCGCAGGTGGTCGAAGAGTGATGATCTTTCGCCAGACCCTCAAGGCCTTGCTCAGCCACTGGCGGCAGCACCCGGTGCAGTTTTTCAGCGTATTGACCGGGCTTTGGCTCGCCACCAGTCTGCTGACCGGCGTCCAGGCTCTGAACAGTCAGGCTCGCGAGAGTTATGCCCGGGCCAGCCAACTGATTGGCGGCCAGCCCCAGGCCAGCCTCAGCGCGCCTGATGGCGGCACCTTTGTCCAGCAGTGGTTCGTCGAGCTGCGGCGCCAGGGGTGGCCGGTGTCGCCGGTGCTGCAGGCCCGGGTGGTACTAAAAGGGCATGAGGGCCAGCGCTTGCAACTGATGGGCATCGACCCGGTATCGCTGCCGCCCGGTACGGCGCTGGCGGGCCAGGCGCGTGCGATGGCCGAGGTGGTGGAATTTTTCACCGACCCCGGACGCACCTGGATCGCGCCTCAGACTTTGCAGGCGTTGGGGCTGAATGAAGGTGACCGACCACAGACCGTTGACGGACAGACCCTGCCGCCGCTGCATGTCCAGCTGGACATGGCGCCGGGGCTGCTGTTGATGGACATCGGCTTTGCCCAGCAGGTGCTCGGCCTGCCGGACCGGTTATCGCGACTGCTACTGCCCGCCACGTTCAGCGCCGCGCTGCCGGAGGCGTTCAACGGTCGGCTGCAATTCAAGCGCGCCGATGAAGAAAACAACCTGTCGCGCCTGACCGAGAGCTTCCACCTGAACCTCGACGCCCTGGGGTTTTTATCTTTTGTGGTTGGACTGTTCATCGTCCATGCGGCCATCGGCCTGGCCCTGGAGCAACGCCGCAGTCTTCTGCGAACCCTGCGCGCCTGTGGCGTCAGTGCACGGATGCTGATCGTCAGCCTGGTGATCGAACTGGCTGCATTGGCTTTGCTGGGCGGGATCGCCGGGGTCGTCAGCGGCTATTGGCTGGCGAGCCTGCTGCTGCCTGATGTCGCGGCGAGCCTGCGCGGCTTGTACCGCGCCGAAGTGGCCGGGCACTTGAACCTCAGCCCGGCCTGGTGGTTGAGCGGTATCGGCTTGAGCCTGCTCGGCGCGTTGCTGGCCGGGGTCGACAGCCTGTTGCGGGCGGCGCGCCTGCCCTTGCTGGCGCTGGCTAACCCGCAAGCCTGGCATCAGGCTCATGGACGCTGGTTGCGACGCCAGGGCTGGGTGGCCACATTGGCGGCATTGATCGCGGTGGCGGCGTTGCTCCGGGGCGACAGCCTTGCCAGTGGTTTTGTCCTGATGACGGCCCTGTTGTTGGGCGCAGCGCTGGCCTTGCCGGTGCTGCTCAACGCTGCGCTGAACCTGTTGGCGCGGCGCGGGCGTTCAGTGCTCGGGCAATGGTTTCTCGCTGACTGCCGCCAGCAATTGCCAGCGTTGAGCCTGGCACTGATGGCGCTGCTGCTGGCGCTGGCGGCGAATATCGGCGCTGGCAGCATGACCTCCGGTTTCCGCCAGACCTTCAACAACTGGCTCGAACAACGCTTGACCGCTGAGTTGTACATCAGCCCACAAACCCCGGCGCAGGCAGGTGAGCTTGGAACCTGGCTCACGCAACAGCCGACCATCAGCGCCGTGTTACCCAATTGGCAAGTGTCGCTGCCGGTGCAAGGCTGGCCGACCGACCTCTACGGCATCATCGATCACCCCAACTACCGCCAGCACTGGCCGTTGCTGGAGTCCGCCGGGGACAAGCCCTGGGAGCAACTGGCCGGCGCCGATACCCTGATGCTCAGCGAGCAGTTGGCCCGGCGCCTCAAGGTAAAAGTGGGCGATCAACTGACGCTGCCGACGCCCCAGGGGGCCTGGACGCCGCGCATCGTCGGGATCTACGCCGACTACGGCAATCCCAAGGGCCATGTGCTGATCAATGCCGATCACTTGCTGGCCCATTGGCCGGAACTGACACCGAATCGCTTCAACCTGCGCATCGAGCCGTCCGCGATCCCTTCGCTGTTGGCAGCCCTGCAAAGCCGCTTCACGCTGGATGACAACCACATTGTCGACCAGGCGCGGCTCAAAGGTTGGTCAACCCAGGTCTTCGAACGCACCTTTGCCGCCACCGCCGCCCTGAACAGCCTGACCCTGGCGGTGGCCGGGGTGGCGCTGTTCATCAGCCTGCTGACCCAGAGCCAGAGTCGTCTCGGCCAGTTGGCGCCGCTTTGGGCGTTGGGCGTGACACGGCGACAGTTGATGCTGCTCAATCTCGGGCAGACCTGGCTGCTGGCGCTGTTGACCCTGGTGCTGGCCGTGCCGCTGGGCATCGCCCTGGCCTGGTGCCTCGATGCGGTGATCAACGTGCAGGCCTTCGGCTGGCGCCTGCCGTTGCAGGTGTTCCCGCTGCAACTGGCGCAACTGTTGGCCCTGGCGATGCTTGCCACGCTGCTCGCGTCGGCATGGCCGCTGTATGCGCTATATCGCACGCAACCGGCGGATTTGCTCAGGACCTTTGCCCATGAAGATTAGGATCGGGCTGATACTACTGGCGTTGCTCAGCGGCTGCGACAACGCCCAGGCGCCGCAAAAGGGCTTTGCCGGTCTGGGCGACCAGGCTGTCGCATTCGCGCCGGTGGTGCCGGGGCGGGTGTTCAGTTTTCCGGCTGACCATGGCGCCCATGAAGGTTTTCGCATCGAGTGGTGGTACGTCACCGCCAATCTCAAGGACACCGAAGGTCGGAAGTTCGGTGTGCAATGGACGCTGTTTCGCAGCGCCCTGAATGCCGCGCCCCAGGCCAGCGGCTGGCGCAACCAGACGATCTGGCTCGGCCACGCCGCCGTCACGTCTGCCAGCGTGCACCATGCCGCCGAACGCTATGCCCGCGGCGGGGTGGGGCAGGCCGGGGTGCAGGCTGTGCCATTCAATGCCTGGATCGATGACTGGCAGTTCGGCACACAGGCGTCAGGGACCAACCCTCTGGCGGACATGCAACTGCAGGCCCGTGACCCGCGCTTCAGTTACGAGTTGCGGCTCACCTCGACCCGGCCGCTGGTGTTGCAGGGCGATAACGGCTTCAGCCAGAAATCCGCTGCCGGCCAGGCGTCGTATTACTACAGTCAGCCGTTCTTCCAGGCCAGCGGCCAACTGGAGATCGACGGCAAGCGCTATCAGGTCAGCGGCCCGGCCTGGCTTGACCGGGAGTGGAGCAGCCAGCCCCTTACAGCCAACCAGACAGGATGGGACTGGTTCTCCCTGCACCTGGACAATGGCGAGCATGTGATGCTTTATCGCATGCGCCACAAGGACGGTGCGCCGTACCTCACCGGCACTTGGATCGATGCCCAGGGCCAGACCCAGACTCTGCATGCCGGGGACATCGACCTCGTGCCGCTGGACCGCGCCAAGGTCGCCGGGCGTTCGATGCCCGTGCGCTGGTCGATCAAAATTCCCGGCAAGCAGCTCGACATCACCACCCAGGCCCTGAACCCCGACGCCTGGATGGACCTGCGCATTCCGTATTGGGAGGGGCCGGTGCAGCTGCAAGGCAGCCACGGCGGCAATGGCTATCTGGAAATGACCGGCTACTGAGATCCGCCGGAACTCCCCCCCAACCTCGACCCTCATAGCTTATGAATGCCTCGCAGGAGCCCGTCATGAGCGATGACCTCAAACTTCCATCCCTGGCCGACTGGCAGCGACTGTTCGATGACCAGGCGTACTGGCAGCAGTCCCCGGACGCTCATTTCACCGAGTTGATGCGGGTGGCGGATGACCTGTTCGGCCAGGGCGCCATCGACCTGACGCAGTGGCAGGAGCTCAAGACCAAGGCCGAGCAACTGCACCAGCGCTCCCCGGATGCCAACGTTGCTGAAGAAGTCGCCGACCCCGATGCCTGATCCCCAGGCGCGAACGATCCAAGGAGCTTGCTATGAAGCGCCATCCCGATCAAACCGATCAAACCCAGCAAAACCCCGACGAACCGGCAATGCCCGGCGAAGTGGAGCGTGACAACGACGCCCTGCGCCCGAACGATCCGGCAAAGCGTAAGCAACAGGGCGATCCTGAGGCAGGGGAAACCGATGCGCAGAAGACCGGGCGGCATGACTGACTTCACCGATATTGTCAGTTATTAAACGAGTTTTTTAATAATTGGTTAATCCTGCTGTGAAGTATTGTGCTGCCTGCTGAGAACTTTCTGTCCTTGCTGGTTGATTTTGTATAGCTGTTTGTACAGTTATTAACAGATGAAATGGGCCACATACAATTTCTGTGGCGAGGGAGCTTGCTCCCGCTGGACTGCGCAGCAGGCCCTCAAAGCAGCGCCCACTGCGTGGCAGAGCGGGAGCATCCCTGGCCACAGTAAGCGCTGCCCATCAAATGTAACTGCATGGACGGATGAGTGTTTTCATTTGGTCGATAATTACGACTAAAGATAAACAAATATTTAAACGGGACGGCGGACGCCGTACGAAAGTTCCACTATTATTGTGCCCGTTCGCCCAGTGTTGGCTCTTTACCAGTGCATGGAATGCCGAGGCCGTTGCACTGGGCGAACACCATCCGTTTGAGTTCTTTTGATTTAAACCGATTGGGCATCGACCAGCAGGGTTGGTCGATGCGTGCGTCGCCGTGTCGGCATCAAGCGGCGGGCGCCGCACCCCAACTGTCGGTATTCGACGTACTGCTGCCGATGTGAGTCCAATCGATTTGGCGGTACGAGAAATGCACCTCTTGCATGTGGGTCAGATGCGCGTTGGCCGGATCTTGGCAGTGGAGCATGTAGTCCTTGATCTCGACGATCGACACGTCCATTAAGGTAGTGGTGTAGTAATGCTCCTCCTTGCCCTCGCTGGACGTTCGGTACCAGCGGAGTTCAACTTTCTTCAGGAGCTGGCGGCTGCTGAGGAATCCCTGCAGCAAAGGCGAGGTCCTGTCGAATATCTTGGTGACCACCAGAGGATGGTGGAGGCGCTGGCCAGCTACCTGACCGGACTGGGGGGAATATGGGACCGTTATGCGATGCTCGATAGCCTGTACCATCACCTCATCTATGTGACCGGGTTGATACAGATTGCCTACCGACTTGGGGGTGGACGCGTCTGCGGTGACCAATTCGTCGTTCGGGCCAATAATGGACATGTATGCGGGGATAGCCAATGGACGCTCCTTCCTGGATAACGAAGACCTCGAGGACGTGAATCGTCCCGAGGGGCCAGACGGGTTATCAAGAGCTGTGCCATGTTTGAAAAAGTCTTACAGATCAATGCGTTGAGTATTCATCCTGCACAAGTACACGCTGCGCAGGCAAAAAATGCATCAAGCCTTGCCCAGCCCAACGCAACTTCCTGCCATCCCCGCCTTACAGCCTTTTGCTATACGCCCAACGTCGCCAGGCATTCATCGATGGAACGCTGTTGCGTCTCGGCGTACAACCCCAGCTCATCGATCGTCGCGCGTCCCAGGGCCTTTTCGAAAGCCTGGCGGTTGGACTGCCCGGCATAGTGATTCTGGGCCGCATCGCCGAGGTTGGACTGGAAAATCCCCGCCGCACTGACCGGCAAGAAGTCTTCGTACACCAGAGGCTCGGCGCGCAGGTATCGCTGTTCCAGCAGCTGTTCGAGCGTCGTGCCTTGGTCGAGGGAGTCCTTGGCGGCGAGGCCTTCGGGCGTCACGAAATAACGGAAGTAGGCCAAAGCTTGCCGACGCAATTCATCCTGAGTATCCGGGAAGGCGACGAAGTGCTCGACCATCAGCGTGTTATAGCGCTCGGCATTGGCTTCGTTGGGAAACGCTCCCAGCGCATCACGTGCCGCATTCAGCAATTGATCATAGAGTGCCCGCCCCTTTGGCGTGAGGGCGGCGCCGCGTTGTTCGATTTCGCCGAAGCGGGCGCTGTGGCTGCCTTGGGACTGCGGCTGATCAGTGAAGGCGACGGGCTCGTCCAAGGCTTTGAAGCTGGTCTGGCGTAACAGGATCGGGCACTGGCGGCGCGGCGGGCCCTCGATCACGGCTTTGGGGGTGATACCCTGCACCGGCATCTGAGCCTGGACGATGTCGATGTCCAGGGTGCGCGGCGTCAGGTGATTGATGTGCGGGCCCTTGAATGCCACCACATCGGCGATCAGACGATGTTGGGCACTCAACTGCCGGTACTGCTCTGCGGTAACGGTGGCGCTGTGGTGCCAGCGAAAGGTCTCCAAGGCTTGCAGGACAAAGTCTTCGGACTGCGGCTGCGTCAGGCCGCCCTGGCGTTCGGCAAGGTCGATGAGCGTCAGGGCGCGGGAGGTGAAGATCTGTCGTGTGTCCAGGACCGACTCGGCGAAGGCCCGAAGTTCGGCGTTCTCGATCAACTCCAGGCGCAGTAGCGAGGTAAACACCCGGAACGGGCTGACTTGCAGCGCGCTTTCATGCACAGCCCTGAACGCAGTGGAGTGCACCGGCACCCCGGCCGGCGTAAGGTCGTAATAGCCCACCGGCTGCATGCCCATGACCGCGAACAACCGCCCCAGCGTTGCCAGCTCTGCCGCCGTGCCGACGCGGATCGCGCCATGGCGCTCAAGGTCCAGGCGCTCCAGTTCACCGGTATTGCGCAAGTGCGCGGCCAGCGCCGGGTCTCGCGCCAGCACTTGGGCGTTGGTCTGTTCCACCAGTTGCATCAGCGCGCCGTACAGCGGCACCTCGTCGCGGTACATGTCGGACATCGCTCGGGAGAAGCGTTGGCGGATCAGGTCGGGACTGACGAAACTCATGCTGTGAATTCCTGGCGCGGGCTGTGGGAAGTGCCGGGAAAGATCGCAGTCTTCATGAGTCCCGACAAACGAAGAATCTTCAGGACTTCATTCTGCCAGGGACTGATCCACCAGCTCGATCCAGTGCCGCACGGGCGTGCGACCGGCGCTGTCGAGGTGGTTCTGGCAGCCGACGTTGGCCGTGACGATCAGCTCCGGCTGGCCGCTTTCCAGGGCATTGAGGCGGTTGTCGCGCAACTGTTTCGCCAGAACCGGCTGGGTCAGCGAGTAGGTGCCGGCCGAGCCGCAGCACAAGTGACCGTCGGGCACCTCGGTGAGGTTGAAGCCCAGGCGCGTCAGTAATGCCTCGATGTGGCCGCCGAGTTTCTGGGCGTGCTGCAAAGTGCAGGGGCAATGGACGGCGATGCGCTGGTTCCTGGCCGCGCAGATCTGTTCCAGCGGTTCCTCGCCGAGCACTTGCACCAGGTCCAGCGCCTGCTCGCTGACCTGTCTGGCTTTAACGGCATAGGCTGGATCATGTGCCAGCAGGTGTCCGTAGTCCTTGATGAAGGCGCCACAGCCGCTGGCGGTCTGGACAATGGCTTCGGCGCCCTTTTCCAGGTGTGGCCACCAGGCGTCGATGTTGTGTCGGGCGCGATCCAGGCCGGCTCCCTGGGCGTCGAGGTGATAATCCAGGGCGCCGCAGCAGCCTGCATCAGGGGTGGCGATGACACTGATGCCGAGGCGGTCCAGGACCCGTGCGGCCGCCGCATTGGTATTGGGAGAGAGCCCTGGTTGCACGCAGCCTTCGAGCATCAACACCCGGCGGGCATGACGCACCGGCGGGCGCTCGCCCTGGAGCGCCGCGGGGCGCGGCAGCTTGCCAGTGAAGCTCGTCGGCAGCAGCGGACGGAACACGGCGCCAAGGCGCAGCAGGGCTTTGAAGCGTTCGGGACTGGCGGCCAGGCTGCGCAAGCCCAGGCGCAACACACGCTGGCCGGACGGGCGCGGAACGGCTCGGTCCACCAGCGCCCGTCCGATGTCCAGCAGGTTGTGGTAATCCACGCCGGACGGGCAGGTGGTTTCGCAGTTACGACAGGACAGGCAGCGATCCAGATGCAGTTGGGTGCTGGCCGTGGCGGGTTGGCCTTCGAGCACCTGTTTGATCAGGTAGATGCGTCCGCGTGGGCCGTCCAGCTCGTCGCCCAGTAATTGATAGGTGGGGCAGGTGGCATTGCAGAAGCCGCAATGCACGCAACTGCGCAGGATCCGTTCGGCTTCTTCGGCGCGGGGCAGGCGTTTGGAGTCGTCGCTGAAACGGGTTTGCATACCATAGCTCCCTATAGCTGCGGGTACATCCGACCGGGGTTGAACAGCCCCAGCGGATCGAGTCGGGCCTTGAGCTGACGGTGATAACGCAGCAACGCCGGGGCCAGCGGCTGGAACGGCGTCTCGCTGACACCGTGACTGTAGCAGGTGGCATGGCCGCCCAGCTCAAGGGCCAGGGCTTGCACCGTAGTTGCATCGGTTTTCAACCAGCGTTGGGCGCCGCCCCAGTCGATCAATTGCGCGCCGGGCAAGGTGAGCGGGCCGGTAGTGCCGGGCAGCGACAGGCGCCACAGCGGCAGGCGCTCGTCAAAGAACGCCAGGCGATGTTCGTTCAGGTCCGCCCAATAGGCGTCGTCGACCACTTCACCACCGAACCGCTGGTGCGCGGCGCTCACGGATCCTTCGCCGCCTTCCAGGCGCAGGCGCAAACAGCCGCCGTCATGGCTGGCTGCGCTGATGGGCAGGGGTTGCCGGCCCCACTCGGCGAGTTTCTCCAATGCCTGGCTGGCGTCCATTTCCAGACGAATGCTCAGGCTGTGGCGCGGCTTGGGCAACACTTTCAACGAGACTTCGGTGATCAACCCCAGGCAACCGAAACTGCCGCTCAGCAGGCGCGACAGGTCATAGCCGGCGACGTTTTTCATCACCTCGCCGCCGAACCGCAGGAGCGTACCGTGGCCACTGATCAGACGGCAGCCCAACACGAAGTCGCGCACCGAACCGGCCCAGGGCCGACGCGGCCCGGATAACCCGGCGGCCACCATGCCCCCCACGGTAGCGTTATCGTCGAACGTCGGCGGCTCGCACGGCAGCCGTTGCCCGGTTGCATCCAGGGCGGCCAACAGCGTGTGCAGTGGAGTACCGGCTCGGGCGGTGATCACCAGTTCAGTGGGATCGTAATGGACGATGCCGCAATGAATGCGGGTGTCCAGCACTTCGCCGGCCACTTCGCGTCCCAGAAATGCCTTGCTGTTGCCGCCCTGGATACGCAGCGGCGTGGCATCGGCCCGGGCTCGGTTGACCTGGTCCAGCAACAACTCGCTGGCGTCGCCGTCTGCTGCGCCGATCATCAGAAACGCTCCAGCTCGGGAAACGGCAGTTGTCCGCCATGGATATGCATGGCGCCGAACTCCGCGCAGCGGTGCAGGGTCGGGATATTCTTGCCTGGGTTGAGCAAGCCCTGGGGGTCGAACGCGGCTTTTACCGCGTGGAACAGCTGCAGCTCGTCGCTGTTGAACTGGGCGCACATCTGATTGATTTTCTCCCGGCCGACACCGTGCTCGCCGGTGATGCTGCCGCCGACCTGCACGCATAGTTCAAGGATTTTCCCCCCCAGGGTTTCGGCACGTTCCAGTTCGCCGGGCTGATTGGCATCGAACAGGATCAAAGGATGCATGTTGCCGTCGCCGGCGTGGAACACGTTGGCGACCCGCAGCCCATGTTCGGCGCCGAGGCTGGCGATGCGTTGCAGCACTTCGGGCAAGGCGCGGCGGGGAATGGTGCCGTCCATGCAGTAGTAGTCCGGCGCCAGGCGACCCACCGCCGGAAACGCATTCTTGCGCCCTGCCCAGAACCGAAGGCGCTCGGCCTCGTCCCGCGCCTGACGCACCTCGGTGGCCCCTGCTTGTTGAAGGAGCTGGTCGACGCGTTGGCAATCGTCGTGGACGTCGGATTCGACGCCGTCCAGCTCGCACAACAGGATCGCCTCGGCCTCCACCGGATAGCCGGCATGGATGAAGTCTTCGGCGGCGCGGATCGCCAGGTTGTCCATCATCTCCAGGCCCCCGGGGATGATGCCGGCCGCGATGATATCGGCCACTGCCCGACCGGCCTTTTCCACCGAATCGAAACTGGCCAGCAGCACCTTGGCGACCTGGGGTCGGGGCAGCAGTTTTACTGTCACTTCGGTGATGATCCCCAGCAAACCTTCGGAGCCGGTAAACAGCGCCAGCAGATCCAGGCCCGCAGCGTCGAGGGCTTCGCTGCCCAAGGTCAGGCGCTCACCTTCGATGGTGAGGATTTCCAGCTTCAGCAGGTTATGCACGGTCAGGCCGTACTTGAGGCAATGCACGCCGCCGGCGTTTTCCGCGACGTTGCCGCCGATGGAACAAGCGATCTGTGACGAAGGATCCGGCGCGTAGTACAGCCCGAACGGCGCCGCGGCCTGGGAGATTGCCAGGTTGCGCACTCCCGGTTGCAGGCGTGCGGTGCGTGCCTGCGGGTCGATGTGCAGGATTTGATTGAAGCGCGCCATCACCAGCAGCACACCGCTTTCCAGGGGCAGGGCGCCGCCGGACAAACCGGTCCCGGCGCCCCTGGCCACCACCGGTACGTTGGATTCATGGCACAGCTTGAGCAGGGCCTGCACCTGTTCGACCCGCCGCGGCAAGACCACCAGCATCGGCGTGGTGCGGTAGGCCGACAGCCCGTCGCATTCGTAGGGCTTGAGGTCTTCCTGGCGATGGAGGATTTCCAGGTCCGGTATGTGAGTCTGCAAAGCTTGGAGCAGGGTTTGTTTGTCGACCTTTGGCAACGGGCCGTCGAGGTGCTCGTCGTAGAGAATGTTCATGGATGTGTTCCTGAGCAAGTGACCTGTGGCGAGGGAGCTTGCTCCCGCTGGGACGGCCCGGCGCCTCGGGCGAAGCATCCCCGGAAAAGGGCCGCTGCGCGCCCCAGCGGGAGCAAGCTCCCTCGCCACGGTGGCCTTGTTCGACTGGTCACTGCCCTAATCCTTTCAGAAACTCGCGGTACAACGCCGCAGTCTTTCCCGGCTTTTCCACCATCGGCATGTGCCCGACGCCGTCCCAGATCTCCACCCGCAAGTCGGTGATGCCCTTGCTCCACACCGGCACGCTGCTGACGTCGATCAAGCGGTCCTTGCGGCCCCAGAGCAACAGCGACGGGGCGCGGATGTCTGGCAGGCGCGGTTCCATGGGCGGGCTGGCGCGAAAGTCGACGAAGATCTCGGCCAGCTCCTCCCGCCGTTGCTCGTAGCGCTCGGCCAGGGCCGCCAGCACCACGCTCGGCACCCAAGGCGGCGAGGCCATGGTCATGGCATAGAAGGGGGCGAACTCATCCCGCGAGTTCACCAGGAACGGGTTATGCCCGGCGGCCAGATGGCGTTCCATGTCGCTGGGCTCGGGTGCGGTGACGCCTGCCGGGTCGACCAGGGCCAGGGTCAGTACCCGTTCCGGTGAGGTGGCGGCCAGCCACGCCGCCAGGTAACCGCCCATGGAGTTGCCAATCACATGGACCTTGTCCAGACCACAAGCATCGAGCAGCTCGATGACCCGCCGGGCCTGGGTCGGGATGTCGTAGCCGCCGCCAGCCTTGAAGCCGGTTTCGCCATGGCCGGCAAGATCGGGAATCACCACCCGATAATCACCCACGAAATACCGGGCAAAGCGCAACCACAGATTTTTGTCGGCGCTGTAGCCGTGCAGCATCAGGATGCTGCCCGAGGCTTCATAAGGTCCGCCTTGCCAGGTCGAGACCGTCATCTCGCTGATGGGCACGGTGACTTTATGCAACCGGTAGAGGCGTGCCTCCAGGGCCATGCTCAAGTCATACAGCACATGACCGATGCCCGGGTACGTCAACCAGCTCCAGGCAATGAACACGGCAAGGACTACCCACAACACCAGCATGTTCTGCCCTCCATGGGTCACGACAGGATGTGGCCCGCCAGCCGGAGCCGACGGGTCAGATAGTGATAAGTGAAGCTGAAACCTTGGAATATCGCGATCACATGGCCGCTCCTGCTTTGATACCAGCTGTGACAGCCGCCGGATTTCCGCATCGTGCGCTGCATTTCCCGGTGGATCGCTGCGGCGTAACGCTGCTCGGCCACAGGGCCTCCTCTATGGATGGTTTACCGTTGCTCTTGTCATGTATAGCCAAGAATCGGCGAAGACTCAGCTATTGCAAAGAATAAATACCGGCTCATCAGCGCTGGCAATTTTGCTGATCGACAGCTGCGGTCTAGAGCCTTGGGGCATAGTCAGGTAGGGTGCCTGGGCACTCTTTCGCTACGGAACAAGGATGAAATCATGACGATTACTGCTCTTCGCTCCCGTCTGGCCGTCAGCCTGGGCTTGAGCCTGGCCCTTGGCGCCTTTGCTCCCGTTGTCTTTGCGCAGCCTCACCAGCAGGTGCTGAGCGATGCCGAACAGTACAAAGGCGAGGCCCTGAAGCTGCTAGAACGGCTGGTGAATATCGACTCCGGCTCCGGCTACGTGCCGGGGCTGACTCAAGTGGGTGACATCGCCATCGATGAATTGAAGACGCTCGGCTTCAGCATCGAAAAAGTGCCCAACTCCGATGGCACGCAGCACGTCCTGGCGACGCTCAAGGGCTCCGGTAAGGCGAAAATCCTGTTGATGGCGCACATGGATACCGTGTTCAAGGAAGGCTCGGCGGCCGAGCGACCCTTTCACATCAAGGATGGCCGCGCCTATGGGCCGGGGGTGATGGATGACAAGGGCGGCATCGTCGCCGGGATCTATGCACTGAAAGTGCTGAAGAACCTCGGCTTCAAGGACTATGGGCAGATCACCTTCCTGCTCGACGCCAGCGAAGAGACCGGTTCGGACGCGGCCACCGACCTGATCAAGAAAACCGCCAAGGCCCACGACGTGACCCTCAACCTCGAACCGGGTCGCCCAGCCGATGGCCTGGTGGTGTGGCGCAAGGGCAGCGCCACGGCGTTGGTCGAGGTCAAGGGCAAGGCCTCCCACGCCGGCGTCGCGCCGGAACTGGGGCGCAATGCAGCGATGGAGGCGGCGCACCAGATTCTCCAGCTCGGCAAGCTGGGCGACGCCGAGAAGAAAACCACCATCAACTTTACGGTGCTCAATGCCGGCGACCGGACCAACGTGATCCCTGACAAGGCCAGCGCCAAGGCCGACGTGCGGGCGGCGGTGCCGGAGGAGTTCGACCGCATCGAGAAAGACCTGGCCCGGGTTTCCCAGGACAAACTGATCGCCGACACCGAAGTCACCACCAGCCTCAAGCGCGGCCTGCCGCCGATGCCGCAGACCGCGGAGTCGGATCGCCTGATGGCGATGGCTCAAGGCATTTATGGCGAACTGGGGCGCAAACTCACCGAAGAAGGCAGCGGCGGCGCCGCGGACGCCAGCCTGTCTGCCGGCGCCGGCACGCCGACCCTGGATGGCTTTGGCATCGTTGGCGGCAATATCCATACGCCCGAGGAATATGCCGAGGTGGAGAGCGTGGTGCCGAGGATTTATCTGTTGTCGCGGATGATCATGGAGTTGGCGAAGCCACAATAGCTCCGTGAATGTAACGCGGGCCCCTGTGGCGAGGGAGCTTGCTCCCGCTGGGACGGTCCGACGCCTCGGGTGAAGCAGCCCCAAATGGCTGGGCGCCGGATTGCAGAACACCCGAGAGCCCCTGTGGGAGCGAGCCTGCTCGCGATGACGGCATGTCAGTCAACTCTTGATTGACTGACAGCCTGCCTTCGCGAGCAAGCCCGCTCCCACAAGGGTTGGATGTGGTGTGGACTAACGCGGATCGACGTTATCCAACGCCCGATTCGCCAGCAAGCTACTGAGCTCGATCAACTGTTGGATACCCAACATCACATGTCGCCTGGAACCCTCCAGGTCAAATGTCAGGTCGTCGATCATGGCACTGGCCGAGTTCAGGGTTTCGTTGAGGTTGACCAGCAGGCATTCGGTGTCGATGCCGTCGACGACGGTAAATAGCTGGGCTGGGTCAGTTGCCGGTTCAGTGTGCTTGAGGTAGGCGTCGATCGTGCGCTTGGCGGCCTGGTCGAGTTCTGGTGTGTTCGGATCGGTGTTGGGTGGGTTGGGTGTTGGTTTGAACATAGATGAAACTCCTTGGTTAATGGAGCCACAACCTATTGCTACCAAACATTAGGTGGCGGCTATACGCAGGTTGGTAGACCGGGTACCAAGGCAAACCCAGCGCGCCCAAGGGCGCCCCACGCACAGCCGCCATAACAATCACCCGACCATAGTCGGCGGATGTATTTGCGGAACTGTGCGCCTTAGTTTTACCCGGGCTACCAAACCCGATCACTGATTTTTCAGCGACGGGGAAACGATAAAACCCAGGCCCAAGGCGCACAAGCCGGCGGATTCTGGCGTAGTTGTAGGCAATGGCGCAAGGTGAGGCGGTTTGGTCCTACGCCGGGGCAAGTCGGATGAACAAAAGGCCCTTGTGGCGAGGGAGCTTGCTCCCGCTGGGACGGTCCGACGCCTCGGGCGAAGCAGCCCCAAAAAGGCTGGACACAGGACTGCAGAACACTCGCTCCCACAGGGATCTGTGCCGGACATCAAATCTGGAAACATCCTTAATAACTCATCTTTCAGAAGGACCGCGCCAGCCGGTTCTGCGCCGGCTGCGCCGTCGAGCGGGAGCAAGCTCCTCGCCACGGGGGCGGCGTTGATCAAGCCGACTCAGTACACCCAAACCTCCACCCGCCGATTTCTCACCCGGCCTTCATCCTCGCTGTTGGTGGCCACCGGCATCAGGGCGCCGAAGCCGCGTACTTCCCGTAGGGTCACGCCGTATTTGACCAGCTCACGCCGCACCGCCATGGCTCGTAGTTTCGACAGCAGGTCCGCCCGGGTGGGGTCGTCCTTGGCGTCGCCGAAGCCCACCAGCGTCACTCGGCGGTCGGTCTTGGCGTGTTGCTTGAGGTAGTCGAGCACCCGGCTCAGGTCTTGATGGGCTTTGTTGTCCAGGCTGGCGCTGCCTTCGGCGAAGCGGAAGTTGACGTTCAGGCGCTGGGCCCGGCGGCTCAGGGCCTGGTAGCCCTCGGGCATCAGCGGGTTCGGCGTGACGGCCATGGCCTGGACGGTCTGGGCGATAAAGCCGTTGGCCGCGACGATGGACTGGCCTTTGTCGCTCTGGGTAAACGCCACCAGCGCCTCGGCCCATGGGTTGGTGTTCTGCGGAGGTAAATAGAAGAATAGCCGGCGGGACAGGGGATAGTCCTCGGTGGCGATCAGGTTGTTCAGCGGCAACATGGGTTGGGAATCGCCGTCGACAATCGCCAGGGCCTTGGCTTGGCGCACGTAGGGCAAGCCGATGAAACCGATGCCTTGCGGATCCTGGCTGACAGCGTCGGACAACTGTTCGCTGGATTCGAAGCGCCGGGCTGTAGGATCCAGCCGTTTGCCCTGTCGGTTGAGTACCAGTTCCTTGAAGGTGTCGTAGGTGCCGGACTGCTCGTCACGGGCATAAAGATGAATGGGCCCGCCGACGCCACCCACGGCTTCCCAGGTTTTCGCCTCGCCGCTGAAGATCCGCGCCAGTTGCAGGGTGTCGAGCTGACGCAACGGGTTTTGTGGATGAAGAATGATTGCCAGGCCATCGATGGCGATGACCTGTTCGGCGGTGGGACTTTTCAGGTCACCGAGGGACGACAGGTCCTTCAGCTCGCTGTCCTTGATCGGCCGGGAAGAAGCCGCGAGGTCAGCGCTCTCCTGTTTGAGCGCGGCGAACCCGGTGCTGGAGCCGTGGGCCGCGATGTCGATCATGACCCGCCGGCCATCGGCCGTTTGGCCTACGATCCGCTGCTCGTTGTCGCGACCGGTGATTTCGGTGCTTACCCGCAGCAGGCCTTGGGCTTCCATCAAGCCCCGGACCAGGGCCGGACCCAGCGCCGCGCCGATGGTGTTGGAGCCTTGCAGGCGCAGCGCCGGACCCTGTTCGGGCAGGGGCAGCGCGCCGGCCCAGGCGGCGAGGGGCAGCCAGAGACCTATGAATAAACCAACGCACAGCCGCATGCCGGTACCTTTTGAAGCCAGGGAGGTGCCGGAAGATTAAGTCAGTCAGGTGACGGGTAGATGACAGCGGTGCTACCGATGTTCAGCCGGAGCCCTTGTGGGAGCGAGCCTGCTCGCGATTGAGGCGGCACATTCAACATCAAGGTGCGCGTTATACCGCTATCGCGAGCAGGCTCGCTCCCACAGGGGATTTTCGGCGGAACGACATTCTGCGGCCACCGCGCAACAGTGTGGGAGCGAGCCTGCTCGCGATTGAGGCGGCACGTTCAACATCAATGTGCGCTTTATACCACTATCGCGAGCAGGCTCGCTCTCACAGTGGCTCTGTGGTGGAAAGCTATTGAGCGGCTGCCTTGCTCCCACAGGTTTTGCGTACCGCTCAGGCCAATTCCACCCAGATCGGTGCATGGTCCGAGGGTTTTTCCATGCCGCGCAGTTCATAGTCGACGCCGGCATCCTTGACCCGTGGCAGCAGGCCATGGGAGGTGAGGATCAGGTCGATGCGCAGGCCGCGCTTGGGTTCGTCCTCGAAACCGCGACTGCGGTAGTCGAACCAGCTGAAGCGGTCGGTGACGTCCGGGTTGAGGTGGCGGAAGCTGTCCACCAGGCCCCAATTTTTCAGGCGGGCCATCCATTCGCGTTCTTCGGGCAGGAAGCTGCATTTGCCGGTTTTCAACCAGCGTTTCATGTTATCCGGGCCGATGCCGATGTCGCAGTCTTGCGGGGAAATGTTCACGTCGCCCATCACCACCAACGGCTGGTCGTTGCTGAAGCGGCTTTCCAGCAACTGCTGCAAATCGCTGTAGAAACGCTCCTTGGCCGGGAATTTGGTCGGGTGGTCGCGACTTTCCCCCTGAGGGAAATAGCCGTTCATGATGGTCACCGGCACGCCGTTGGCGTCGGCGAAGGTGCCCCAGATGAAGCGTCGCTGGGCGTCTTCGTCATCACTTTCGAAGCCTTTGTACACGCTCAATGGCGCCTGGCGCGAGAGCAGGGCGACGCCGTAGTGGCCTTTTTGCCCGTGGTAATGCACGTGGTAGCCCAGGGCCTGCACCTCGGCCAGGGGGAACTGTTCGTCGTGGACCTTGGTTTCCTGCAGGCCGATCACGTCCGGCTGGTGCTTTTCGATCAGCGCCGCCAGCTGATGGGGACGGGCGCGCAGCCCGTTGATGTTGAAGGAAACGATCTTCATGGTCGGCTGTCCTGGCAAAACTGCGATGCTAGCTGACATGTAGGATGTGAGCCAGCGTGGCAGTAGGACAAATGCGCTGCTAATGTCCTTTGCTTGTAGGAACGATCACAAACCCATCGGGTTCGTAGTCAATAAGAGCAGGGCCTCAACGAGCCTCGCCCAGGAGATCTCCCGCCATGCCTGAAAGCGCCACCGCCATCGCCGATATCCATATGCTCGACAGCGGTTATTCCCGCGAAGCCCGTTCGTTGCTGTACCAGGCGTATCGCCATGAGCCGACCTTCAGCTTCCTGTTCGAGTCCGAGCGCCCCGGTTACGAACAGCGGGTACGGGCCACAGTGCGGGAATTGGTCAAGCAGCATTTTCTCCAGGAGTTGCCGGCCATCGGGTTGCTAGTCAACGACCGCCTGATCGGCATCGCCCTGATCGCGCCACCCCAGCGCCGCCTGGGCATTACCGAAAGCTGGGCCTGGCGCCTGCGCATGGTGCTGAGCACCGGGTTTCGCTGCACCCGGCGCTACCTGGAATACCACGCGGCGGTGACGGCCTGCCTGCCCTCGGACTCGGTGCATGTACTGCCGTTGCTGGGGATTCATCCGCAGTTCCAAGGGCAGCATTTCGGCGAGCAGTTGCTGGCCGCCGTGCACAATTGGTGTGCTGTGGATGAACACTCCCAAGGCGTGGTGCTCGACACGGGCAACCCGCGTTACCTGGAGTTCTATAAGCGCCAGGGCTACGAGGAAATCGGCGAGATCGCGGTGGGGCCGATCCGCGAGCACGTGTTCTTTCATGCCAACCCGCAGGTTCTGCACAGCGCAACGGCCTAGTGGCCTGTGTGGCTGATTCGTGCACTCAATTAACAGTACAGGCCACTAGTCGGACGAACTTTTGGGAAAGGTCCGGCTCTATCAGGCACCTACGCTCGTGATAGCATCCGCGCCATGAAACTCCCAGGACGAATGACCAGTGGCGCGCTTTTGCTGTCCCTCAGCTGCGCGGCGCTGGCACAAAATGAATTGGATGTACGCGTCAAACCGTCCAATGATGCCCTCAAGGCCAACGTAGAAGGTTACATCGGCGGTCTGGGCGATCGTGACGAAGAGGCCTTGCTGCGCTTCAGTCGCGGCGCCGAGGAGCAGGCGCGCAAAGCCGCCCAGGCGCTGGGCTACTACCAGCCGCAGATCGACAGTGAGGTCAAGGGCGGCAAGACCCCGCGCCTGGTCCTGAGCATCGATCCCGGCGAGCCCGTGCATCTGCGCAACGTCACCTTGCGTATCGACGGCCCGGCGGCGTCTCTCAAGGCGTTTCGCCTGCCCTCCGACGCCGGCCTCAAGCCCGGCGCGGTGCTCAACCACGGGCGCTATGAAGATGCCAAGCGCCAGATCCAGAACCAGGCGTCGCGCTACGGTTTTTTCAGTGGGCGCTTTAGCAGTCAGAAATTATTGGTGGATCCCAGGGCGGGCGTTGCCGACATCGAGTTGATCTACGACAGCGGCCCGCGCTATGCCCTGGGCCCGGTGAGTTTTGAGGGTGACACGCCGTTCGATGAGGACCTGCTCCAGCGCATGGTGCCGTTCAAGGCCGGCACGGCCTACGACTCCGAGCTCATTGCCGAACTGAACCAGGCGCTGCAGTCGAGTGGCTATTTCGAGGGCGTGCGGGTGGACGCAGCGCCCACCGCCGCCACCGATAACGTGATCCCGGTGGCGGTCAAACTCGACACCCGCAAGCCGCGCACCATGGGCCTGGGCCTGGGCTTTTCCACCGACGTCGGGCCACGGGCCAAGGCCAACTGGACCCGGCACTGGGTCAACCCCCAGGGCCACAGTTATGGTTGGGAAGCGGAAGTCTCTGCGCCCCGGCAGAACGTCGGGCTGTGGTATGACGTGCCGCTGGACCCACCGCTGACCGACAAGCTGCGCTACGCCGGCGGCTATCAATACGAAGAACTGGCCGGCACCGACACCCTCAGTAAACTGCTGACCGTCGGCCCGGAATGGCACAGCAAGCTACCCAGTGGCTGGCAACGGGTGGTGTCGCTCAAGTGGCAGCGCGAGGAGTATCGCCTCGGCGACGATTCGGGCCTGAGCACGCTGCTGATGCCCGGCGTCAGCTACTCCTACCTGCGCAGCGACAACCGCATCGATCCACACAACGGTTATCGCCTGCAGTTCGACACCAAGGTCGCCAAGGAAGGGTTGGGGTCGGACAACAACCTGGTCTACGGCACCGCCATGGTCAAGGGCTTGACCACGGTGTTCGACAAGCATCGCTTTCTGGCTCGGGCCCAGGTCGGCGGCAGCGCCACCAACGGTTACAAGTCCATCCCGCCGTCCCTGCGCTTTTTCGCCGGTGGCGACCAGAGCGTGCGCGGGTATGACTACCAGAGCCTGTCGCCGGAGAACTCCGAAGGCGACCGGATCGGTGGCCGCTACATGGTCGCGGGCAGCCTGGAATATCAATATTCGGTCGCGGAGAAATGGCGGGTGGCGACCTTTGTCGACCAGGGCAATTCCTTTAACGACCTCGAACTGCCGAGCCTGAAGACCGGCGTCGGCGTCGGCGTGCGTTGGGTCTCACCGGTAGGGCCGATCCGTCTCGACCTGGCCCACGCGCTGGATGAAGAGGGCGGCATTCGATTGCACTTTTCCATGGGGCCCGAGCTGTGAGTCGTGGTTTGAAAAGAACGCTGCTGGCACTCGTCGGGTTGCTGGTGGTGATCGTGCTCGCGTTGAGCGTGGTGCTGGGCACTGCATTCGGCAGCCGTTGGGCCCTGGGCCGGGTGCCGGGGTTGAGCGTGGATAATTTCCAGGGGCGTCTGGCGGGACAGTGGAGCGCCGATCATCTGCTGTGGCAGCAGGACAGCAGCCGGGTGGAGGCCGAGGAGGTGATCTTCGCCTGGTCGCCGACTTGCCTGATGCGCATGACCTTGTGCATCGAGCAACTCAAGGCCGCCACCGTCAGCCTGCAATTTGCGCCGTCCAGCGATGCGCCGAGCGATGGCCCGCTCACCTTGCCGGACCTGGACCTGCCGGTCGCCATTGAGCTGGGCGACGTGCAAGTCGGCAGTCTGCTGTTCAACGGCAGCGAGCAGCTCAAGGGCCTGCAACTGGCGGCACACTGGACCGCAGAGGGTATGTTGATCGACGCGGTGCAGTTGCAGCGTGACGAGCTGAGCCTGAAGCTGTCCGGCCTGCTGAAGCCCGGCGGCGATTGGCCGCTGGAAGCCGAAGGCCGATTGACCTTGCCGGCGCCAGGTGCCACACCATGGGCCCTGGCGCTGAAAGTCGATGGTGATCTGCTCAAGACCCTCAACCTTAGCGCTGACAGCAGCGGCTACCTGCAAGGACATCTGATCGGCGAACTGCAGCCGTTGGCCGAACACCTGCCGGCCAAGGTGCGCATCACCGCCGATGGCTTCCGGGCCAGCGCCGATCTGCCGGACACGCTGTTGCTCAACCAGTTGGAGCTGACCGGTGAAGGCGATCTGAAAAACGGCTATCAGCTGCTCGGCAACGCAAAGTTGCCCGCCGAGAAAGGCCCGGTGGCGTTGCGACTGCTAGGCAGGGTCGACGCCAATGGCGCCCAGATCGCCGCGCTGGACCTGGAGGCCGGCGACCAGCAAAGCCTGAAGCTCACCGGCCAACTGGACTGGCGCGAAGGCCTGAGCGCCGACGCGAAAGTCGCCTGGCTGGATTTCCCCTGGCATCGCCTCTATCCGTTGATCGACGAACCGCAAGTGACACTGCGCCGCTTCAACGGCGAAGTCTCGTACACCGATGGCAAGTACCTGGGCAATTTCCAGGCGTCGCTGGACGGACCCGCCGGGGCTTTCGAGCTGAGCAGTCCGTTCAGCGGTGATCTTGCGCAAATCCACCTGCCGCAACTCGAGCTTGCAGCGGGGCAGGGCAAGGCCGAAGGGCACCTGGACGTGCAGTTCGCCGACGGCATCGACTGGGACACGGCGCTGGAACTGTCAGCTATCAACCCGGCGTACTGGCTCGGTGAACTCCCTGGCACCCTGGCCGGACCGTTGCGCAGTAAAGGATCGATGAACAACGGCAACCTTGCGCTCGACGCCGACCTGGACCTCAAAGGCAAGCTGCGCGGCCAGCCGGCGCTGTTCCAGGCCAAGGCCAGCGGCGCGGGCGAGCAGTGGAACCTCAGCGCGCTGGACATCCGCCTGGGGGACAACCGCATCAACGGCAGCGCCAGCCTGCAACAGAAGCTCAGCGGCCAGCTCGACATCAAGCTGTCGCGCCTCGCCCAGCTCTGGCCGCAATTGCGTGGTCAGGTCGTGGGTCGGCTCGACATGGCCGGGACACTCAAGGCGCCGCAAGGCAAGCTCGGTTTGCAAGGCACGCAACTGGCATTCCGGGATAACCGTCTGCAAAGCCTGAACCTCGACGCAACCCTCGACAGCGCGCAACGGGGCAAGGTCGATCTCAAGGCCGGCGGCATCAACGTCGGCGAAACGTCCCTGGGCGTACTGACCGTCAGCGGCCAGGGCGACATCAAGCAACAGCAACTCAGCCTGGATCTGCAAGGGCCGCAACTCGACACGACCCTGGCGTTCGCTGGCGCCCTCGACCAAGGCAACTGGCGCGGGCGTCTGCAAGGGGGCGATATCCAGGCCGGCGGCCAGGCCTGGCGCCTGCAAGCCCCGGCGAAACTGGAACGCCTGGCGGACGGCACCCTCAATTTCGGTGCCCATTGCTGGCGTTCCGGCCAGGCCAGCCTGTGCGGCGAAGACCAGCGCTTGATGCCGGAGCCGAAGCTGCGCTATCACCTCAAGCAATTTCCCATCGAAAGCCTCGCCCAGTGGATGCCCAAGGATTTTGCCTGGCGCGGCCAGCTTAACGCCGACCTGCAACTGGACCTGCCGGCCAGCGGCCCGAACGGTCGCGTGCAGGTGGACGCCAGCGGCGGCACGCTGCGCATCCGCGACAAGGACCGCGCCGACGGGCAATGGCTGGACTTCCCCTACCAGACCCTGAAACTGGACAGCCGCCTGACCCCCAAGCGCATCGACACCGAGCTGAATTTCGTCGGCGCCCGGCTTGGCGAACTGATGCTCCAGGCGCAGATCAACCCGTTGCCCGCCAGCAAACCCCTCAGCGGCTCGTTCCGCCTGACCGGCCTGGACCTGTCCGTGGCCCGACCGTTCGTGCCGATGGTGGAAACCCTCACTGGGCATCTGAACGGCAGCGGTACTTTGTCCGGTGGCCTGCTCGCGCCCCAGGTCAACGGCAACCTGACACTCAGCGATGGCGAAGTGTCCGGCCCGGAACTGCCGGTCAGCCTCGAAGCCTTGCAACTGCGGGCGATGATTGCCGGCGAATCGGTGCGCGTGGACGGCAACTGGCGAAGTGGCAAGAGCGGGCAGGGCAGCCTGAATGGTGACATCGGTTGGGGCGAGGCCTTGAGCCTGAACCTGGCGCTCAAGGGCGCGCAGTTGCCGGTCAATGTCGAGCCTTATGCACAACTGGAAATGGCGCCGGACCTCGATATCACATTGCACGGCGAGCGGCTGTCGATTGCCGGCAAGGTCCTGGTGCCCAAGGGCGAAATCACCATCCGCGAGCTGCCGCCGTCCACGGTCAAGGTTTCGGACGACACGGTGATCGTTGGTCACCAGACCGAAGAGGGCAAGGCCCCGATCGCCATGGCGATGGACATTGACGTGATCGTCGGCCAGGAAAAACTCGCGTTCTCCGGGTTCGGGCTGACCGCCAACGTGCAGGGCCAGGTGCACATCGGCGACAACCTGGACACCCGTGGCGAACTCTGGCTCAACGACGGTCGCTACCGGGCCTACGGGCAACGGTTGACGGTTCGCCGGGCGCGGTTGCTGTTCGCGGGACCGATTGACCAGCCTTATCTGGACATCGAGGCGATCCGCCAGACCGACGATGTGATCGCCGGCATTCGCCTGAGCGGCAGCGCCGAACAGCCCACTACCCAGATTTTCTCGGAACCGGCCATGAGCCAGGAACAGGCGCTGTCCTACCTGGTGTTGGGCCGGCCCTTGAGCACCACCGGCGAGGACAACAACATGCTCGCCCAGGCAGCGTTGGGCCTGGGCTTGATGGGCAGTTCAGGCGTGACCACCAGCCTTGCCAATAACCTGGGCATCGAGGACTTCCAGCTCGACACTCAGGGCAGCGGTAACGACACCAGCGTGGTCGCCAGCGGCAATCTCTCGGAAAAGCTCAGCCTGCGCTACGGCGTCGGCGTGTTCGAGCCGGCCAACACCATCGCCCTGCGCTACAAACTGAGCAAGAAGGTCTACCTCGAAGCCGCCAGCGGCGTCGCCAGTTCGCTGGATATTTTCTATAAGCGCGATTTCTAGAAGCCTTTCCTCTAACCCTGTGGGAGCGAGCTTGCTCGCGATGACGTCATACCGGTCAAAATCGAATTGACCGATACGCCGCCATCGCGAGCAAGCTCGCTCCCACAGGGTTTCTGCGTCTATCCGATTTGTATGTAGCAAGCTAACTATTTGTTTGACATTCGCTGCCTAAGCAGTAATATCTCGACATACATTCACTGCCTAGGCAGCAAACGGTGTCCAGATGAAGCATTTCACCCCAGACGAATTCCACAATTGCCATCTCGGCATGCTGCTCGGCCGCGCTGCGCTGCTTAAAGACCGGATCATCGACACTCACATGGAACCTGTCGGCATCACCGCCGCGCAGTTCAAGGTGCTGATCATCATGGCCCAGCACGGCATCGACACCCCGGCCGAGTTGTGTCGCTACCTGTCCTTGGACAGTGGCTCGATGACCCGGATGCTCGATCGCCTGGAGCAGAAGGGCTTCCTGGCCCGTCAGCGCTCGGTGGATGACCGTCGGCAAGTGTTGCTGGTGTTGACCGACGCCGGTCAGGCCCTGGCGGATCGCCTGCCGGTGATCGGCGCCGCTGCGATGAACCAACTGGCCAGCGCCATCAGCCGCGAGGAATTGCAAACCCTCGAACAGATTCTCAAGAAAATACTGCTCGCTGCCGGCGATCCCATCACCGTGCTGCGACTGGGGGAAAAATGAAGCGTAGAACCTTGCGTAGTGGCTTGAGCCTGGTGCTGCTGGCCATGAGCCTGGCCGGTTGTGCCAGTTACAGCGGCTTGAAGACCGAAGGCGTCAGCCTCGAAGCCCAGAGTCTCAAGGTCGGGCAATCACTGAACGGCGTGACCCTGTCGCCGGCCTCATGGCCGAAAAGCGACTGGTGGAAAAGCCTCGGTGACCCGCAGCTCGACGGTCTGATCCGCGAGGCCCTGCGCGACAGCCCGGACATGCAGATCGCCAGCGCCCGTGTGCATCAGGCCAGCGCCGCCGCCTATGCGGCCAACGCTGCGCGCATGCCGACACTGGATGCCAGCGGCAGCGTCAGTCGTTCGCGGCTGGCCCGCGACCAGGACCCGGCGGGGCAGGGTGGCGCCTACAGCACCCTGCGTTCGCTGAGCGTGGACCTCAATTACAACTTCGACCTCTGGGGTGGTCAGCGCGCTGCCTGGGAAGCCGCTCTCGGTCAAGCTCGCGCCGCTGAAATCGACCGCCAGGCCGCGCAATTGACCCTGGCCGCCGACGTGGCCCGGGCCTACAGCGACCTCGGCCAGGCCCACATTATTTATGACTTGGCCGCCGAAGACCTCAAGCGCACCCGGCAGATGCTCGACTTGAGCAAGCGCCGCCTCAGCGCCGGGATCGACAGCGAGTACCAGTTCCAGCAGACCGAAAGCCTGGAAGCCAGCGCCGACGCCACCCGTATCGATGCGGAAAAACGCCTGCAGAGTGCCAAGATTGCCCTGGCGGTATTGCTGGGTAAGGGGCCGGATCGTGGCAATGAAATCGCCCGACCCCATGTGCTCAAGTCCAGCGCGGTGGCCTTGCCCTCGAACCTGCCGGCGGAGCTGTTGGGCCGTCGTCCGGACCTGGTCGCCGCGCGCTGGCGGGTCGAGGCGGCGGGCAAGAACATCGAAGCCGGCAAGACCAACTTCTACCCCAACCTCAACCTGAGCGCGGCGGCGGGCGTGCAGTCGTTGCTGGGCGACGCGATGTTCGGTTCGGCCAGCCGCTTCTTCAATGTGGCGCCGACGGTCTCGCTGCCGATCTTCGACGGCGGACGCCTGCGCGCCGACCTGGATGCCCGGGATGCCGATTACGACCTGGCGGTGGCGCAATACAACAAGAGCCTGGTCAAGGCGCTGGGGGATGTCAGCGACACCATCAACCAGTTGCGTGATATCGCCCGGCAGATCGGCGCCCAGCAGCACGCCACTGATATTGCACAGAGTTCCTACGACACCGTGGTCCAGCGCTACGGCTCGGGCATCGGTAACTACCTGGACGTGCTGAGCATCGAGCAGCAACTGCTCCAGGCCCAGCGCCAACTGGCGAACCTGAATGCCGAGCAGATCGATCTGTCGATCCAGCTGATGCAGGCCCTTGGCGGCGGTTTCGATGCTCAGGCGTTGGCTTTGGCCGCGCCGGCCTCCACCACGCCGAACAACTGATTCGAGGTATTTGTCATGGCCACTGCCCAAACTACGCAATCTTCCGAAACCCCGCAGGACAGCAACAACCCGCGCAAGCGCAAGGTGATGCTGCTGGTGCTGGCGGTCATCGTCATTCTCGGCGCCCTGGCTGTCTGGGGCTGGCATGAATTGTATGGCCGCTGGAATGAAAGCACCGACGATGCCTATGTGAATGGCAACGTGGTGGAAATCACGCCGCAAGTCACCGGCACCGTGGTGAGCATCGGCGCAGACGATGGCGACCTGGTGCGTGAAGGCCAGGTGCTGGTGCAGTTCGATCCGAACGACGCCGAAGTCGGGCTGCAGAGCGCTCAGGCCAATCTGGCGCGGACCGTGCGCCAGGTGCGTGGCTTATATAGCAATGTCGACGGCATGCGGGCCCAGGTCAATGCCCAGGAGGCCGAAGTGCAGAAGGCCCAGGAAAATTACAACCGGCGTAAGAACCTGGCCGCCGGCGGGGCGATTTCCCAGGAAGAACTCTCCCATGCCCGGGATGACCTGACCTCGGCGCAGAACGCCCTGGCCAACGCTCGGCAACAGCTCAAGACCACCAGCGCCTTGGTCGATGACACGGTGGTGTCGTCTCATCCGGATGTGCAATCGGCCGCCGCGCAATTGCGTCAGGCCTACCTGGCCAACGCCCGTAGCACCTTGATCGCGCCGGTCACCGGTTACGTCGCCAAGCGCACCGTGCAACTGGGCCAGCGAGTGCAGCCGGGCACGGCGTTGATGGCGGTGATTCCGCTGGACCAGTTGTGGATCGACGCCAACTTCAAGGAAACCCAGTTGCGCGACATGCGCATCGGTCAACCGGTGGATATCGAGGCTGACTTGTACGGTGGCGATGTGAAGTACAGCGGCACCATCGACAGCCTTGGCGCCGGGACGGGCAGTGCGTTCGCCCTGCTGCCGGCGCAGAACGCTACCGGTAACTGGATCAAGATCGTCCAGCGGGTGCCAGTGCGCATTCATGTCAATGCCGAAGAGCTGGCCCGGCACCCGTTGCGCGTCGGTCTGTCGACCCAGGTCAACGTCGACCTGCACGACCAGAGCGGCCCGGTCCTGGCGCAGCAACCGCCGCAGAAAGCGACGTTCAGCACCCAGGTCTACGACCGCCAACTGGCCGACGCCGACGCGATGATCACCCGGCTGATCCATGAGAACAGCGCGGCTGCGAGCAAGACTGCACAGCGTTAGTCATTCATGGGCTCGCTCCCACACCACAGTTCATTCAAAGGAAACACTGAACCTGTGGCGAGGGAGCTTGCTCCCGCTTGAGTGCGAAGCGCTCACAAAAAGGGCTGCTGCGCAGCCAGCGGGAGCGAGCTCCCTCGCCACATGACTCCAACAGCCTTGAGTGAACTGCTGTGTGCTCCCACAGGTTTTGTGTTTTTGAGCTGGACGACTCCGCCACCTTCGCTTCATAGGATTTCGCAATGAGCAATAACGCGTCCTTCACGCCGCCCAGCCTGTTGCTCAGCACCATCGGGCTGTCGCTGGCGACGTTCATGCAGGTGCTCGACACCACGATTGCCAACGTCGCCTTGCCGACCATCTCCGGGAACCTGGGGGTCAGTTCGGAGCAGGGCACTTGGGTCATTACCTCGTTTGCGGTGAGCAACGCCATCGCGCTGCCCTTGACCGGTTGGTTGAGCCGGCGGTTCGGCGAGGTGAAGCTGTTCCTGTGGGCGACGATGCTGTTCGTGCTCGCTTCGTTCTTGTGCGGCATCTCCACTTCGATGCCCGAGCTGATCGGCTTTCGGGTGCTCCAGGGCCTGGTGGCCGGGCCTTTGTACCCGATGACCCAGACCTTGCTGATCGCCGTGTATCCGCCGGCCAGGCGCGGCATGGCCCTGGCGTTGCTGGCGATGGTCACGGTGGTGGCGCCGATCGCCGGGCCGATCCTCGGTGGCTGGATCACTGACAGTTATAGCTGGCCGTGGATCTTCTTCATCAACGTGCCCATCGGCGTGTTCGCGGTGATGGTGGTGCGCCAGCAGCTCAAGGCACGGCCGGTGGTCACCAGTCGCCAGCCGATGGATTACGTCGGTTTGATCACGCTGATCATCGGTGTCGGTGCGCTCCAGGTGATCCTCGACAAAGGCAATGACCTGGACTGGTTCGAATCGAACTTCATCATCATTGGCGCGCTGATTTCGGTGATCGCCCTGGCAGTGTTCGTGATCTGGGAGATGACCGACCGCCATCCGGTGGTGAACCTGCGGCTGTTCGCCTACCGCAACTTTCGCATCGGCACCATTGTGCTGGTGGGTGGCTATGCCGGTTTCTTCGGCATCAACCTGATCCTGCCGCAATGGTTGCAGACCCAGATGGGCTACACCGCCACCTGGGCCGGGCTGGCCGTGGCACCCATCGGGATCCTGCCGGTGCTGATGTCGCCCTTCGTCGGTAAATACGCCCACAAGTTCGACCTGCGCTTGCTGGCCGGGTTGGCGTTCCTGGCGATCGGCCTGAGCTGTTTCATGCGCGCCGGGTTCACCAACGAGGTGGACTTTCAACACATCGCCCTGGTGCAGTTGTTCATGGGCATCGGCGTGGCGCTGTTCTTCATGCCGACCCTGAGCATCCTGATGTCGGACCTGCCGCCCCAGCAGATCGCCGACGGCGCCGGGCTGGCAACGTTCCTGCGGACCCTGGGCGGCAGCTTCGCCGCGTCCCTGACCACCTGGATCTGGATCCGTCGGGCCGACCAGCACCATGCGTACCTGAGTGAAAGCATCAGCACTTACGAGCCGGCGACCCGCGAGGCGCTCAACCAACTCGGCGGCGCCAGCGCGCCGGCGTACGCCCAGCTCGACCACGTCCTCACCAGCCAGGCGTACATGCTCTCCACCGTGGATTACTTTACGTTGCTGGGCTGGGCGTTCATGGGTTTGATTCTGTTGGTGTGGCTGGCGAAGCCGCCGTTTGCGGCGAAGGCAGGGCCGGAGGCCAGCGGGCACTGAATCGAGCATGAAATGCAATCCCCTGTGGGAGCGGGCTTGCTCGCGAAGGCGGTGTGTCATTCAACATTTTGGGCGACTGTCACACCGCTTTCGCGAGCAAGCCCGCTCCCACAGAGGAGGCGTATGCTTCAAGTACTCGGTAATGCCAGTTGCGAATTGCCAAACCCGAACGGCGCCAACGCAAACCCTTGCTCATCCACCTGCAACGCCCATCCCTGCTTGTCCCAATCCCCCAACACGATGCGTCGGGCGGCGTGGTCGCCCAGTTGCAGCTTGTGGATGGCGGGACGATGGGTGTGCCCATGGATCAGGGTCTTCACGCCATATTCGCGCATGACCCGCGGTACTTCTTCCGGGGTGACGTCGACGATGTCGTTGGCTTTCATCCGCGTCTGCGCACGGCTTTCACTGCGCAGCTTGCGCGCCAGTTTCTGGCGAGTGCCCAGCGGCAGGTGGCGCAGGATGAACAGCGTGATCGGGTTGCGCAGCCAGCGGCGCAGCTTCATGTAGTCTTCGTCGCGGGTGCAGAGACTGTCGCCGTGCATCAGCAGCACCGGCTCGCTGTTCAATTGCACGACACTCGGGTCCTTGAGCAGGGTGCAGCCGGCCGCCTTGCAGAAGGCCTGCCCCAGCATGAAGTCGCGGTTGCCGTGCATCAGGAAAATCGCCGTGCCGCTGTCGCTCAATTCGCGCAGGGCCTGGCAGATGGAACGCTGGAATGGGGTCATGGCATCGTCGCCGATCCAGGCTTCGAAGAAATCGCCCAGGATGTACAACGCCTGCGCCGAACGGGCGCGTGTCGCGAGTAAATCCAGAAACGCCCGGGTGATGTCCGGGCGTTCCTCTTCCAGATGCAAATCTGAAATCAGCAGTATCACTCAATGATCTCGGCTTTCTCGATGATCACGTCTTCTGCCGGAACGTCCTGGTGGCCGGCCTTGGAGGTGGTGGACACGCCTTTGATCTTGTCGACGACGTCGCTGCCTTCGATCACTTCACCGAATACGGCATAACCCCAGCCTTGGGTGTTCTTGGCGCTGTGGTTGAGGAAGCTGTTGTCGGCCACGTTGATGAAGAACTGGGCGGAGGCCGAATGTGGATCCATGGTACGGGCCATGGCGACGCTGTACTTCTTGTTCGACAGGCCGTTGTCGGCCTCGTTCTGAATGCCGGCACGGGTTTTCTTCTGGCTCATGCCCGGTTCGAAGCCGCCACCCTGGATCATGAAATTACCGATGACGCGGTGGAAGATGGTGTTGTCGTAGTGGCCTTCCTTCACGTACTGAATGAAGTTCTCGACCGTCTTCGGCGCTTTCTCGGCGTTCAGTTGCAGAACGATGTCGCCGTGGTTGGTGGTCAGTTTGACTTTGCTCATGGTCGGTACTCTTTCAAGGAATTCGTGGGTTTCGGGGCGTTGATGCCCGCAACCGATCTGGCTGCAAACGGCCAGGTTGGGCAGTTTAGCGTGCCACGCCTGAATTTCGAGGCTGTTTTTCATCGGGTCGTCGATTAAATTCAATCCTTTACCCGCCTGGCCTGTCAGCCGCTTGACAGCATCGGCTATGATACGGGCTTTGATTTATCAGGCCGCACCCGGCCGCGTACTTGTCTGTTCAAGGATCCTATGAGCAAGCCCACTGTCGACCCTACCTCGAATTCCAAGACCGGCCCGGCCGTGCCGGTCAATTTCCTGCGCCCGATTATCCAGGCGGACCTGGACTCGGGTAAGCACACACAGATCGTCACTCGCTTTCCTCCTGAGCCCAACGGCTACCTGCACATCGGCCACGCCAAGTCGATCTGTGTGAACTTCGGCCTGGCCGAGGAGTTCGGTGGCGTCACGCACCTGCGTTTCGACGACACCAACCCGGCCAAGGAAGACCAGGAATACATCGACGCGATCGAAAGCGACGTCAAGTGGCTGGGTTTCCAGTGGTCCGGTGAAGTGCGCTACGCCTCGCAGTATTTCGACCAACTGCACGACTGGGCGGTGGAGTTGATCAAGGCGGGCAAGGCCTATGTCTGCGACCTGACCCCCGAGCAGGCCAAGGAATATCGCGGCAGCCTGACCGAGCCAGGTCGGAACAGCCCGTTCCGTGACCGCAGCGTCGAGGAAAACCTGGACCTGTTCGCCCGCATGCGCGCCGGTGAATTCCCGGACGGCGCACGCGTGCTGCGGGCCAAGATCGACATGGCTTCGCCGAACATGAACCTGCGCGACCCGATCATGTACCGCATCCGCCACGCTCATCACCACCAGACCGGTGACAAGTGGTGCATCTACCCCAACTACGACTTCACCCACGGCCAGTCGGACGCCATCGAGGGCATCACCCACTCGATCTGCACCCTGGAATTCGAAAGCCACCGTCCGTTGTACGAGTGGTTCCTGGAGCACCTGCCGGTGCCGGCCCACCCGCGCCAGTACGAATTCAGCCGCCTGAACCTGAACTACACCATCACCAGCAAGCGCAAGCTCAAGCAACTGGTGGACGAGAAGCACGTCAACGGCTGGGACGATCCGCGCATGTCGACGCTGTCGGGCTTCCGTCGCCGTGGCTACACGCCGAAATCGATCCGCAATTTCTGCGAGATGGTCGGCACCAACCGTTCAGACGGCGTGGTGGACTTCGGCATGCTGGAATTCAGCATCCGTGACGACCTGGACCAGAGCGCCCCGCGTGCGATGTGCGTGCTGCGCCCGCTGAAAGTGGTCATCACCAATTACCCGGAAGGCCAGGTCGAAAACCTGGAGCTGCCGCGTCACCCGAAGGAAGACATGGGCGTGCGCGTCCTGCCGTTCGCCCGGGAAATCTACATCGACCGCGACGACTTCATGGAGGAGCCGCCAAAGGGCTACAAGCGCCTGGAGCCTGCCGGTGAAGTGCGCCTGCGCGGCAGCTACGTGATCCGCGCCGACGAAGCGATCAAGGACGCCGATGGCAACATCGTCGAGCTGCGTTGCTCCTATGACCCCGACACCCTGGGCAAGAACCCGGAAGGTCGCAAGGTCAAGGGCGTGATCCACTGGGTGCCGGCCGCCGCCAGCGTCGAGTGCGAAGTGCGCCTGTACGACCGCCTGTTCCGTTCGCCGAACCCGGAGAAGGCCGAAGACAGCGCCAGCTTCCTGGACAACATCAACCCTGACTCCCTGCAAGTCCTCACTGGTTGTCGTGCCGAGCCTTCGTTGGGCAACGCACAGCCGGAAGACCGTTTCCAGTTCGAGCGCGAAGGTTACTTCTGCGCGGATATCAAGGACTCGAAGCCCGGTGCTCCGGTATTCAACCGTACCGTGACCTTGCGAGATTCCTGGGGTCAATGATCAAGTCTTAAGGGAAACCCTGTGCTTACGATCTACAACACGCTCACCAAGAGCAAAGAAGTCTTCAAGCCGCTCGATGGCAACAAAGTGCGCATGTACGTGTGCGGCATGACCGTGTACGACTACTGCCACATCGGCCATGGCCGCAGCATGGTCGCCTTCGACCTGGTGACCCGCTGGTTGCGTTTCAGCGGGTATGACCTGACCTATGTGCGCAACATCACCGACATCGAAGACAAAATCATCAACCGCGCCCGCGAAAACGGCGAGTCTTACGATGCGCTGACCGAGCGCATGATCGAGGCCATGCATGAGGACGAGGCGCGCCTCAATATCCTCAAGCCGGACCTGGAGCCGCGTGCCACGGACCACATTCCGGGCATGCTGGCGATGATCCAGACTCTGATCGACAAGGGTTATGCCTACGCCCCGGGCAATGGCGACGTGTACTACCGCGTCGCCAGGTTCATGGGCTACGGCAAGCTGTCGCGCAAGAAGATCGAAGACCTGCGCATCGGCGCGCGTATCGAAGTCGACGAGTCGAAACAGGACCCGCTGGATTTCGTGCTCTGGAAAGCTGCCAAGCCGGGCGAGCCGAGCTGGGATTCGCCATGGGGCAAGGGCCGTCCGGGCTGGCACATCGAATGCTCGGTGATGTCCACCTGCTGCCTGGGCGAAACCTTCGACATTCATGGCGGCGGCAGCGACCTGGAGTTTCCGCACCACGAAAACGAAATCGCCCAGAGCGAAGCGGCCACCGGCAAGACCTACGCCAACGCGTGGATGCACTGCGGCATGATCCGGATCAACGGCGAGAAGATGTCCAAGTCCTTGAACAACTTCTTCACCATCCGCGACGTGCTGGAGAAGTATCACCCGGAAGTCATTCGTTACCTGCTGGTGTCGAGCCACTATCGCAGCGCGATCAACTATTCGGAAGACAACCTCAAGGACGCCAAGGGTGCCCTGGAGCGTTTCTACCACGCGTTGAAGGGCCTGCCGACTGTGCCGGCCGCCGGTGGCGAAGCGTTCGTGGCGCGGTTCACCGAAGTGATGAACGACGACTTCGGCACGCCGGAAGCCTGTGCGGTGCTGTTCGAGATGGTGCGCGAGATCAACCGCCTGCGTGAGAGCGATCTCAATGCGGCAGCGGGTCTGGCCGCGCGCCTGAAGGAACTGGCCAGTGTGCTGGGTGTGTTGCAGCTTGAGGCCGATGAGTTCCTGCAAGCCGGTGCCGAAGGACGGGTAGATGCCGCTGAGGTCGAAGCCTTGATCCAGGCGCGCCTGAGCGCACGGGCGAACAAGGACTGGGCCGAATCCGACCGCATCCGCGACCAGCTCACCGCCATGGGCGTAGTGCTGGAAGACGGCAAGGGCGCAACGACCTGGCGGTTGGCAGACTGAGTCCGGCACCGCCCGCCACCTTGTGGGAGCGGGCTTGCTCGCGAAAGCGTCAGATCAGTCAACACATTAGTTGAATGCTAAGCCGCTATTGCGAGCAGGCTCGCTCCCACAGAGGTCGGTGGTGAGCGTCGATTCTGGGGCCAACCCGGGACAATGTGGGAGCGAGCCTGCTCGCGATGGGGTCAGATCAGTCAACATCATTCGTTGAATGCTGAACCGCTATCGCGAGCAAGCTCGCTCCCACAGTTTTTTGTGTTCAGCCTGCCGATCCCTCTTTTATGAGCTAGTACTGTCAGGTCGATTCGACGTTCTCACTGGCAGGTGTCTTCCATGTTGGCTCACTGGTCTCTCGCAGCAATCCATCTCCTGGTCTTCGCCCTCGGCTTCTGGGCGGTGCTCACCCGCGGCACGGCGCTACGACGCCTGGCGGGTGGCGCGGATGCGGTGCGTAACGTGTTGATGGCGGATAACGTGTGGGGCCTGTCGGCGCTGGTGTTACTGATAACCGGTGGGATGCGGGCGTTTGGTGGGTTCGAAAAAGGCTCGGACTATTACCTGCACCAGCCATTGTTCCACCTGAAGATGACTGTGCTTTTGCTGATCCTGCTGCTTGAGATTGTCCCAATGATCGCCTTGATCAAATGGCGGATGGCGCGGGGCAAGGGGCAGGCGATCGATTCTTCGAAAGCCGGCCGCTTTGCACGGATCAGCCATATCGAAGCCTTGCTGCTGCTCTTGATGATGGTCGCGGCCACGGGCATGGCTCGCGGCATCACCCTGGGCTGACCGGACGCAAACGCCTGCTTCGTCGCCATTAAAACGAAATGTCTGACAGCCATGCTTTGAGCCATGCCATTAGTATCGGTATGCGGGCTGGACGAAAGCAGAAGGCGGGGGAGAGCGGGGATGAGAGGGGTGAGACGCGGTCAACCGGAATCTTTAGCCAGCCATTGCGACGATGCAAACGGGCTGGCTACGGACTGCTGCAAGGCTCAGGATTGCGGTTTGTCGGGGGCGGTAAGGCCGGCCTGGATCCGCTGATAAATCTCTTCGCGATGCACTGCAACGTTTTTCGGGGCGTTGATGCCGATCCGGACTTGTTGGCCGCTAACGCCCAGAATGGTGATCGTGATGTCGTCACCAATGTTTATGCTTTCACCGACTTTGCGGGTGAGTATCAGCATGGTGTTCTCCTTGATTGCTTTATAGGGCACCTGATTGACAGTGCAGATGTCGGTACTGCTTATAGATTAGTGCTAAGTGTCACAATGTGGGTGCCTCTTTCTGACGTGCAGACGCAGCATTAATTCCCAGGGTGCGACTATACAGAGACGCCGGGCAGGATTCTCGTGTTTTGAACGCTGTTTGCGGAGTTGTTGTCGGGCGTGGGTGCTAAAATCCCCGGCTCATGTCTTCCAGGGGAAACGTTGTGCGCAAATTGGCTTGGGTTATCGCGGTGTTGGTGCTGGCAGGGTGCGGTGAAGGGCGGGATGTACAGGCACCGAAACCCAAGCCCGCTGCGGCCTCCGCACCGACCGCCGCTGCCGCGCCGCAGTGGGCTGTCGAAGTTCGAGGCGAGACGCCGCAGGCGGTCAGCGACCTGACCGGCTGGCTCATCGAGCACAGTTTCATGTCGAACGTCTTCAAGGAAAACGGCAAGGATCGGGTCCTGGTCGGCCCATTCAGCTCCAAGGCCGACGCTGAAGCAGGTCAGGAGAAGATTACCGCTGCCCTGGTCCGGGCCAAGAAACGCAATATCGAGACACTGGTGGTGGATTACCCAACGGCCCAATGATCGGGCAGCACCCCATCCACTGTGGGAGCGAGCTTGCTCGCGATAGCGTCGGGTCAGTCAGCATTGATATTGGCTGATACACCGCCATCGCGAGCAAGCTCGCTCCCACAGCCGATTGTGTTTTCACTTAGGTGAGATCAACCGCAGGCCTTCATATCCACCGGCCCCACGAACTCATTCCCGCGCCCCATGACACACGCCACGCTCTGGTTGCGTTGGCGCTCCCAGCTCTCCACCGGGTAGGTCTTGTCCCACGCTTCATACAGGCGCCGGTCCTGTTTCGACAGGCGCAGGCCGTATTGCTTGCTCATGTAGAAATACGTGCGGGCGATCATTCCTCGGATCGAAGGGCGGGGCATGACCTTCTTGGCCTTGAAATCCACCTGGGTCAGGCAGGAACCGTACTGACCTTTCTGTTCCGGCAGCCAGCCGAAACTGAAATTGCTGCGGTCGCCGTTTACCTCGCCGATGCTCGGCACCAAGTTGTGCAGATCGGCCTCGGCCCGTTGATAGACCGGGTCATGGCGGGTGCAATTCTTGCGACCACCTTGTTGCCAGCATTGACGCTGGTGGCCGATCTCCCACGCCGGGACGATATGTTCCCACTCGATCCGCGCGGCACGGCTGGGGTTTTTCCGTGGGACATACCCGCAGGCCGCCAGGTTGACCCGATTGCCGGTGTATTTGCAGCCGCAGTAAAACTCGGTGGATTGCGGCGCGTAGAGCTTCCAGGCGACTTTCTTGGCTTCATTGAAGGTGCGCGGGGCCCCGGCCTGTGCGCCCATGGCGACGAACACAAGCAATAACGCTAAACAGCGAACACTCATCTGACTCAATCTTCCTTCGGCACTACCCAGAAAACCTGCACACCACCATCGTCGCGATAGGCGAGGGTCACGTTGTCGTTCTCGTCGATTTCCTCCAGGAGACGTTCCCACTCATCCACCGGCTCGTCGGGCAGGCGGAAGATCAGGGCGGCCTTGGCTTTTTGCGCGGTGGGGGCGTTGATGATTTTCGAAACCCGCAGGCCAAGTCGCGTATAGGAATCCAAGGGGGTAGTTGCAGCGGAGGGCGTTGCCACAGGATTTTCCTTATTAAGCTGTACGTGCATACAGTATTTAACCGTAGGCGTTTACGCAACTACTTAAAATTCAAGAAAATCGTCTGACAGCACTTTTTTCGTTTTGGTGTAGGAGAAAGGAATTTTTTATCGGCTTGCGTCAACAGATGGCAGCCGTTCAGGGGAGCGAAGCTATTGACTGATTTCAGCGGGCGCTAAAGAAATTGTTTCGGCGGGCGATGTCCTTAACTAGGAATCCCCCTTCATGGAGTTTTGATATGTCGTTTTCCATCGGCTTTCCCAATGCGGCAGCGGTGACCATCGGCGGAAAATCCGCAGCCACCCTGAAAGCTTTGAGCGAGGCAGAAGCCCAGGCCGCCGATGAGGCCCAGGGTACAACGCAAGCCTCGGGCAAGGTCCGCACGGGCATGGGCGCTGGCGCTGAAGCAACCGACCAGGCGCAGGAGGCCGGTAGCACCCAGAGCGTGGCGGTCCAAGTGCTGCTCAAGCGGATGCAAGAGCTTCAGCAGCAGCTCAGGGAGCAGCAACAGCAACTGGCCGCTGCAGAAGCGCGCGACTATGCAACGGAAGAAGCCAAGGCTTCGGCGGTCATGGCCATCCAAGGGCAGATCGCCGACACCAGTGGCGCTTTGCTGGAAGTCACCGGTCGCCTGGTCACGGAGCTGGCCAAGGGCGCCGGTTCGGGTTCGGTGGTCAACACGACGGTCTGAACTTCGACGTTGCGGATCAAACCGCAACGTTGACAAATCTGCGAAGCCTTACCATAGTTCATTCCACGCAAACGTTTGCGCGGCGTTCCGTGCGATGATTTGCTCAAAATAATCATAAGATCGGAGTGAACCCATGAAGTTGCCATTCGCTGGACGCCTTCTCGCTGTCGCCATGCTCGCGGCGGCATCCGCTGCACTGCCTGTCTCCTCGGCATTCGCCCAGACTGCTGAAAAACCCAAGGTTGCCCTGGTCATGAAATCCCTGGCCAACGAGTTCTTCCTGACCATGGAAGACGGCGCCAAGGCCTATCAGAAAGAACACTCCGCCGATTTCGACCTGATCTCCAACGGGATCAAGGACGAGACCGACACCGCCAACCAGATCCGCATCGTCGAGCAGATGATCGTGTCCAAGGTCGACGCGCTCATCATCGCTCCCGCCGATTCCAAGGCCATGGTGCCGGTGATCAAAAAAGCCGTGGATGCCGGTATCACCGTGGTCAATATCGACAACCAGCTCGATCCTGCCGTGGTCAAGAGCAAAAATATCAACGTGCCGTTCGTAGGCCCTGACAACCGCAAGGGTGCGCGACTGGTGGGTGAGTACCTGGCCAAGCAGCTCAAGGCCGGTGATGAAGTCGGCATCATCGAGGGCGTGTCCACCACCACCAACGCCCAGGCGCGGACCGCGGGCTTTAAGGATGCAATGGAAGCGGCGCAGATCAAGGTCGTCTCCCTGCAATCCGGCGACTGGGAAATCAACAAAGGCAACCAGGTTGCCGCGTCGATGCTCAGCGAATACCCGAACATCAAGGCGCTGCTGGCCGGTAACGACAGCATGGCGGTCGGTGCCGTATCGGCGGTGCGGGCTGCGGGCAAGGCAGGCAAGGTACAAGTGGTCGGCTACGACAACATCAATGCCATCAAGCCGATGCTCAAGGACGGTCGTGTCCTGGCCACGGCTGACCAGTTTGCCGCCAAGCAGGCGGTATTCGGCATCGAGACCGCGTTGAAAATCCTCAAGAAGGAAAAAGTCGAGATCGGCGACAACGGCGTGATCGAAACTCCAGTCGAGCTGGTGACCAAGCAGTAATCCTGGCGACACAACGGTGCTCGCCCACTCGGGCGAGCGCATGGAGAGTTTTTTTATGTCCGTTCGCGACCCGAGCGCTGTGCTGTCTATCAGCGGAATCGGCAAGACCTATGCCCAGCCGGTACTGACCGGCATCGATCTGACGTTGATGCGTGGTGAGGTGCTGGCACTGACCGGCGAAAATGGCGCCGGCAAAAGTACCCTGTCCAAAATCATCGGTGGGTTGGTGACACCGACGACCGGGCAGATGCAGTTCCAAGGTCAGGATTATCGTCCCGGCAGCCGGACCCAGGCTGAAGAACTGGGCGTGCGCATGGTGATGCAGGAGCTCAACCTGCTGCCGACGCTGTCGGTAGCCGAGAACCTGTTTCTCGACAACCTGCCCGGCCGCTGCGGCTGGATCGACCGCAAGCAACTGCGTAAAGCAGCGATCGAAGCCATGGCCCAGGTCGGGCTCGATGCGATTGATCCCGACACCCTGGTCGGCGAGTTGGGTATCGGCCATCAACAGATGGTCGAGATTGCCCGCAACCTGATCGGCGATTGCCATGTGCTGATTCTCGACGAGCCGACCGCCATGTTGACGGCTCGTGAAGTCGAGATGCTGTTCGAGCAGATCACCCGTCTGCAAGCTCGGGGCGTGACGATCATCTACATTTCCCATCGCCTCGAAGAACTGGCACGGGTGGCCCAACGCATCGCGGTGCTGCGTGACGGCAACCTGGTCTGCGTCGAGCCGATGGCCAACTACAACAGCGAGCAACTGGTGACCCTCATGGTTGGCCGGGAGCTGGGCGAACACATTGACCTGGGCCCACGGCAGATCGGCGCGCCGGCGCTGACCGTGACCGGCCTGACCCGTTCGGACAAGGTCCGTGACGTGTCCTTCGAAGTGCGCAGTGGCGAGATCTTTGGCATCTCCGGCCTGATCGGGGCAGGGCGTACCGAGCTGATGCGCTTGATTTTCGGCGCCGATGCGGCGGACAGCGGCACCGTGGCGCTCGGCTCGCCGGCCAAGGTCGTGAGTATCCGATCGCCAGCCGATGCGGTGGCCCATGGCATCGCCTTGATTACCGAAGACCGCAAGGGCGAAGGCCTGCTGCTGACCCAGTCCATCGCCGCCAACGTTGCCCTGGGCAACATGCCGGAAATCTCCAGCGCCGGCATCGTCAATGGCAACGAAGAACTGGCCCTGGCGCAGCGGCAAATCAACGCGATGCGGATCCGCAGTTCCAGCCCGACCCAACTGGTCTCCGAGCTGTCGGGCGGTAACCAGCAGAAAGTGGTGATCGGCCGTTGGCTGGAGCGCGACTGCTCGGTGTTGCTGTTCGACGAGCCGACTCGTGGCATCGACGTTGGCGCCAAATTCGACATATATGCGCTGCTGGGCGAATTGACGCGCCAGGGCAAGGCGCTAGTCGTGGTGTCCAGCGACTTGCGCGAGCTGATGTTGATCTGCGACCGGATCGGCGTGCTGTCCGCCGGGCGCCTGATCGATACATTCGAGCGCGACAGCTGGACCCAGGATGACTTGCTTGCCGCCGCATTCGCCGGCTATCAGAAACGTGATGCGTTGCTCAACGAAGCGGCGCCTAGGGAATTTTCATGAAAACCGCATCTGCCGTCGGCAAATCCAGTGGCAACTTCTATGGCCTGGGGACTTACCTGGGCCTGGCCGGCGCCTTGCTGGCGATGATCGCGCTGTTCTCGGCGCTGAGCAGCCATTTCCTGTCCTATGACACCTTCAGCACCCTGGCCAACCAGATTCCGGACCTCATGGTGCTGGCGGTCGGCATGACGTTCATCCTGATCATCGGCGGCATCGACCTGTCGGTGGGATCGGTGCTGGCGCTTGCGGCATCGACCGTCAGCGTGGCCGTGCTCGGCTGGGGCTGGAGCGTCTGGCCGTCGGCGTTGCTCGGCATGGCCGTGGCGGCGCTGGCGGGCACGGTGACCGGGTCGATCACCGTGGCGTGGCGAATTCCTTCGTTCATCGTTTCCCTCGGTGTCCTGGAAATGGCCCGGGGCCTGGCGTACCAGATGACCGGGTCGCGAACCGCTTACATCGGCGACTCGTTCGCCTGGTTGTCCAATCCCATTGCCTTCGGTATTTCGCCTTCGTTCATCATCGCTTTGCTGGTGATTTTCGTTGCCCAGGCTGTGTTGACCCGGACCGTGTTCGGCCGCTACCTGATCGGCATCGGTACCAATGAAGAAGCCGTGCGTCTGGCGGGCATCAACCCGAAGCCCTACAAGATCCTGGTGTTCAGTCTGATGGGCTTGCTCGCCGGTGTGGCGGCGCTGTTCCAGATTTCGCGCCTGGAGGCTGCCGACCCCAACGCCGGTTCGGGGCTTGAACTGCAAGTTATCGCGGCCGTGGTGATTGGCGGCACCAGCTTGATGGGCGGGCGCGGTTCGGTCATCAGCACTTTCTTCGGGGTGTTGATCATCTCGGTGCTGGCGGCGGGCCTGGCGCAGATCGGCGCCACCGAGCCGACCAAGCGCATCATCACCGGTGCGGTGATCGTGGTGGCGGTCGTGCTCGATACCTATCGCAGCCAGCGCGCCAGTCGGCGGGCCTGAGTCATGGCGACGATCAAGGATGTGGCGGCGCTCGCGGGGATTTCCTACACGACTGTGTCCCACGTGGTGAACAAGACCCGACCGGTCAGTGAAGAGGTGCGGCGCAAGGTCGAGGCGGCCATCGAACGCCTGGACTACGTGCCCAGCGCCGTGGCCCGATCACTCAAGGCCAAGACCACCGCGACCATTGGCCTGTTGGTGCCCAACAGTCTCAACCCGTACTTTGCCGAGTTGGCCAGGGGCATCGAGGATTACTGTGAGCGCAACGGTTATTGCGTGATCCTGTGCAATTCCGATGACAACCCGGACAAGCAGCGCAGCTACCTGCGGGTGTTGCTGGAAAAGCGCATCGACGGCCTGATCGTCGCTAGCGCCGGTGGCGACGTCGGCCTCGTCGAGGGTTTGACCGGCGTGCGCACGCCCATGGTGATCGTCGACCGTGGGCTCGACGGGGTTGATGCCGACCTGGTGCGCATCGACCATGAATATGGCGCCTATCTGGCGACTCGGCACCTGCTGGAACTGGGACATCGTGACATCGCCTTCATTGGCGGCCCGGCCGAAACCAGCGTGGCGCAGATGCGCCTGGCCGGTTACTGCCGGGCGTTGAAGGAGGCGGGCATCGAGCTGCCGGTGGAGCGCATGCTTGAAAGCGATTTCACCAGCACCGGCGGTTACCGCGCCGCTGCCCGGTTGCTGGAACGACAGCCGCCCAGCGCGATCTTCGCCGCCAACGACATGATCGGCATCGGTGTGCTGCGCGCCGCCGCCGAGCGTAATGTGCGGGTGCCCAGCGAACTGTCGGTCATCGGGTTCGATGACATTCAAATGAGTCGCTATGTCTATCCGGCGTTGACCACGGTGGGGCAGTCGATCCTGCAGCTCGGCGAAATGGCCGCTGAAGTGTTGCTGCGGCGGATCGCTACGCCCGGGATCGCCACTGACCAGCGGATCGTGACGCCCAGCATTGTCCTGCGTGAGTCGACTGCGCCGCTGTCCGGCGCATTCGCCCAATACCGCTGAACCGAATTGATGAGTAGTGATGTATGCCAGCAAAAGTAGTGGTAATAGGCAGCCTGAACATGGACCTGGTGACCCGCGCGCCGCGGCTGCCCCGTGGCGGCGAAACGCTGATCGGCGAGTCGTTCTGCACCATCCCTGGCGGCAAGGGCGCCAACCAGGCGGTGGCTGCCGCACGCCTCGGCGCCCAGGTGTCTATGGTCGGCTGCGTGGGAGCTGACGCCTACGGCGAGCAATTGCGCGGTGCGTTGTTGACCGAGGGCATCGATTGCCAGGCGGTCAGCGTCGTGGACGGCTCCAGCGGCGTGGCGCTGATCGTGGTCGACGACAACAGCCAGAACGCGATTGTGATCGTGGCCGGGGCCAACGGCGTGTTGACGCCTGAAGTCGTGGACCGTTTCGACGCGGTGCTGCAAAGCGCCGACGTCATCATCTGCCAGCTCGAGGTGCCGGATGCCACCGTTGGCCATGCCCTCAAGCGCGGCCGGGAACTGGGCAAGATCGTCATCCTCAATCCGGCGCCGGCCTCCCATGTCTTGCCGCCGCAATGGTATGGCTATGTCGATTACCTGATCCCTAACGAAAGCGAAGCCGCGATGTTGAGCGGGCTGGCGGTGGACTCGCTGGAAACCGCCGAGGCTGCGGCGACGCACCTGATCGCCGCCGGTGCCGGAAAAGTCATCGTGACCCTGGGTGCCCAGGGCCTGATGTTCGCCAATGGTTCGAGTTTCGAGCATTTCCCGGCTCCGTTGGTCAAGGCGGTGGATACCACGGCGGCGGGCGACACCTTTGTCGGTGGTTTCGCTGCGGCGCTGGCCAATGGCAGAAACGAGGTCGAGGCGATTCGCTTCGGTCAGGTTGCCGCCGCGCTGTCGGTGACTCGGGCCGGCGCACAGCCTTCCATTCCCACGCTATCGGAAGTACAGGCGTTCAAATCATGAAGAAAACCCCGCTGTTGAATGTGGCCCTGTCGCGGCTGATCGCCTCCCTGGGGCATGGTGACAAGGTCGTCATCGGTGACGCCGGCCTGCCGGTGCCGCCCGGGGTCGAGTTGATCGACCTTGCGCTGACCCATGGCATTCCTGACTTTGTCAGCACCCTGAAGGTGGTGCTCAGTGAAATGCAGGTTGAAAGTCATGTACTGGCCGAAGAAATCCACGATAAACAGCCGGCGGCCCTGGTGACGCTGGAAGCGCTGAGTGCCGAAGGTGCGCTGGGCGTTCGGGAACTGGTCAGCCATGAACAGTTCAAGATACTCAGCCGGCAGGCCCGGGCGATCATTCGTACAGGCGAATGCTCCCCGTACTGCAACATCGTGCTGATCGCTGGAGTTACGTTCTAGATTTATCACCCTGCACAAGGAGTGCGCCATGCGCCGCTATGCTCAGAAAATGCATCAACTGGTCCGGAGTCTGCTGCTTTTGTCACTGATCACTGCCACAAGCGCCCAGGCGGCGGAGAAAATCGACCTGATCATCGACACCGATCCGGGCGCCGACGACGTGGTGGCGCTGCTGTTCGCCCTGGCGTCGCCTGAGGAACTGCACATTCGCGCCCTGACCACCGTCGCCGGCAATGTGCGTCTGGACAAGACCTCGCGAAACGCGCGCCTGGCCAGGGAGTGGGCAGGGCGCGAGGACGTGCCGGTGTACGCCGGCGCGCCGAAGCCGCTGATGCGTACGCCGATCTACGCGGAAAACATCCATGGCAAGGAAGGCCTGTCGGGTGTCACCGTGCATGAGCCCAAGCAAGGCTTGGCCAAGGGCAATGCCGTCAATTACCTGATCGACACGCTCAAGGCTGCCAAGCCCCACAGCATCACGATTGCCATGCTCGGTCCGCAGACCAACCTGGCCCTGGCGCTGGTCCAGGAGCCCGAGATCGTCCAGGGCATCAAGGAAGTGGTGATCATGGGCGGGGCGCACTTCAATGGGGGCAATATCACCCCGGTGGCGGAATTCAATCTCTTCGCCGATCCGCAGGCCGCCGAGGTGGTCGCCAAGAGCGGCGTGAAGCTGACGTACCTGCCGCTGGACGTGACCCACAAGATCCTCACCAGCGAGGCGCGGCTGAAGCAGATTGCCGCTGTGAACAACAATGCCAGCAAGATCGTCGGCGATATCCTCAACGAGTACGTCAAGGCCGACATGGAACACTACGGTATACCGGGCGGGCCGGTGCATGACGCAACGGTGATTGCCTACCTGCTCAAGCCGCAGCTGTTTACCGGTCGTGCGGTCAATGTCGTGGTGGACAGTCGCGAGGGGCCGACGTTCGGGCAGACCATTGTCGACTGGTACGACGGCCTGAAGGCGCCGAAGAACGCATTCTGGGTCGAGAACGGTGATGCTCAGGGTTTCTTTGATTTGCTGACTGAGCGCTTGGCGCGGCTCAAATAACCTGCGTTGATCTGTAGGAGCCGAGCTTGCTCGCGATGGCGGCCTGACAGCCGATTTGTTTCTCCCGGTTGTACGCAATCCCATTGTGGGAGCGAGCCTGCTCGCGATGGCGGATTACTTGGCAACATCAATGCAAGCTGACCCACCGTCATCGCGAGCAGGCTCGCTCCCACAGGCTCTTGCAGTATCTCAGTCCACAGCGTCAACGATGTTCGGATAACGTTCGAACGCCTGCTGGATAAAGTCGCGGGCCACCTCCGTTCCCAGTGCCTTCACCAATAGCTCTATCCCAATGATTGCCAGTTCCTCGGGGCTGCCAGGGCTGTAGGAGCTGTGGCCCTCCGACCATTTGGCATTGATGGTGGCTTCGATGCTGACGGTGTTCATGGTTGGGCTCGCGAGTTGGAGGTCTGTAGGCGCAGTTAAGCATTTTTGCCGTGGGTTTGGCACTGCGACTTAGGCAGGGCAGGAGCGCTGTGCCACACTTGCGTTTTACTTGCGAGGAGCCTGCATGCAGATCGATTTGAACGCGCCTGGCGGCCTGTCTCTCGACGCGGTGCGCCAACTGCTGGCTTCGGCCAGCGACGACGAACATACCCAGCTGCGCGTGACCAAGGGTGGGATTGCCTATTTGTCTTCGGGCGTGGTCGGTGGCACCGACATCGACGGCCTGCTGTTTCGCCTTGAGACGTGGGCGAAAGGCTCAGACTATGTCGGACGGGTCGCCGCCAGCGACGAGGTCTGGGTCATGCAAATCTACAATGCGTTGAAGGATAACTGGCCCAATCCGCCCTTTGATTACATCGACGTTTATTGATCGTTGTTCATATTCAGTCACGATTGAGGTCTGAACCCGATGCCCGGCTCAGGCAAACTGCCGGTTTTCCCGATGAGGGCACGCTGATAGCCCCGCTGTTGAAACCAAGTGCCGTCCGGGCTGTCGCACGTTCTCTGTTTATCTATTAGAAAAAGGAGGCTTCATGCCTTGGAAGCTTGTGTCATTGGGTGCTTTGCTGGCTGCTGCGTTCTTGAGTGGTTGCAGCAGCACCTCTGAATCGACCCCGGAGACTGTGGCAAGCGAGACCGGTCACAGCCGCTGCGAGGCAAAGGCCGCCGAGTTCGCGATTGGCAAGCAGGCTTCGCCGCAATTGCTGGAGCAGGCCCGTAGCCGTGCGGGTGCGCAGATTGCGCGTATCCTCAAGCCCAATGACATGATTACACTCGAGTATCGCTCTGATCGCCTGAACCTCAATACCGACGCCAACCTGGTGGTCAATCGGGTGAATTGCGGCTGATCGCTGGTTTTCAATCGAGCATAAAAAACCCCGTCACATGGACGGGGTTTTTTTAGCGCGCCGAGAAATTACTCTGGGCGAACTTGTGCAGCTTGCATACCCTTTTGGCCTTTCTCAGCCACGAAGGAAACGGTCTGGCCTTCTTTCAGGCTTTTGAAACCGTCAGCTTCGATAGCTTTGAAGTGTACGAACAGGTCGTCACCGCCACCTTGAGGAGTGATGAAGCCGAAGCCTTTTTCATCGTTGAACCATTTAACGGTGCCGGTTTGGCGATTAGACATGGTGTATCTCCAAGAAACATATATTTTCAGTGTACTGTGCTGCTCAGGCCAACTGGGCACACCGGGGTATCATAGTCGAAATGTTCGATTTGGGAGCCCCCCGGACACGCTGTTTGCCAATCAGTCGTGTTCTCTTTGTCGTCTTGTGTCGCTGAAAGCCCCGGTTTCAAAGGCTTTGAGCTGAAAGTAAAGGCGATAAAAAAAGCTGTAAAACCTGAAAAAATCGTCTGAAAAGGCGGCTTTTTTCGGGATCATTCCCGGTGTCGGGTCAATTCAAGTCACTGCCTGCTCATTTTTTCGCAGGGGCATTGGCCTTGCATTTGGCAATCTGATCAAGGGCTTTGCGTTGCAGCTCGGGGGACGCCTTGTTATCCATCAGTGCCTGGATATCACTTGCCGGATAGGACTTGATGGCGTCAGCGCCACAGGCGCAGTGAGACTTGGCCGCCGCCGCGCCGATTTGTGACTTGGCGGTTTCCGTGCACTGGAGCATGTATTTCTCGCGCTCGCCCTTGGGCCATTCGGCATGGGCACTCAGCGGAAGCAGCAAAGCGAGGGGGGCGACTACTGCGAATAAAGTATTCAGACGCATGCGAGGAGGCTCCTTTTGGGTCGATGTCTTGTTATCTGAGGCGTTGCGCTCGCTTCAGTTCAGCACTCTGGCATAAATACCCTGTATTTACGCCTGTATCAATTCGAGCACGGCGATGACCGTTCATCTGTGCTAGCATCCGCGGCTCGGGCATTTTCAGGCGCCGGACCGGAATCGGTCCTGGCGGCGGCAGATCTCCGAATAACCCTGATTTGAATCCCAGTCACTCTGGTTCGGTTTCCCGGTTGGCCGCAAGGCTCCTGCCGCTGTAAGGCAGGCGTTCATCATTGAATGGCCTGGACTGGATCTTGTACTGGCTCATCCCAACCCACGTGACCTTTGGTAGGGGTCACCACTAGGAGAGGAGGCGCCATGCCAACTATTACTCTTCCCGACGGCAGTCAACGTTCCTTCGATCACCCGGTTTCCGTGGCCGAGGTCGCCGCATCCATCGGCGCGGGCCTGGCCAAGGCCACCCTGGCCGGCAAGGTCAACGGCAAGCTGGTCGACGCCAGCGACGTGATCGACAACGACGCCACGCTGCAAATCATCACGCCCAAGGATGAAGAGGGGCTGGAGATCATTCGCCACTCTTGTGCGCACCTGGTCGGCCACGCGGTCAAGCAGCTGTACCCGAGCGCGAAGATGGTCATCGGGCCGGTCATCGACGAAGGCTTCTATTACGATATCGCCTTCGAGCGTCCTTTTACCCCGGACGACATGGCCGCCATCGAACAGCGCATGCAGCAGCTGATCGAGAAAGATTACGACGTCATCAAGAAAGTCACCCCACGCGCCGAAGTCATCGAGGTGTTCAAGGCTCGTGGCGAGGACTACAAGCTGCGTCTGGTGGAGGACATGCCGGATGAGCAGGCCATGGGCCTGTACTACCACGAAGAATATGTCGACATGTGCCGTGGCCCGCACGTGCCGAACACCCGTTTCCTGAAATCCTTCAAGCTCACCAAGCTGTCCGGCGCCTACTGGCGCGGCGACGCGAAGAACGAACAGTTGCAACGCGTCTATGGCACTGCCTGGGCCGACAAGAAGCAACTGGCGGCGTACATCCAGCGCATCGAGGAAGCCGAAAAGCGCGATCACCGCAAGATCGGCAAGCGCCTGGGCCTGTTCCACACTCAGGAAGAATCCCCGGGCATGGTGTTCTGGCACCCGAACGGCTGGACGATGTACCAGGTGCTCGAGCAGTACATGCGCCAGGTCCAGCGTGAAAACGGTTACCTGGAGATCAAGACGCCGCAAGTGGTCGACCGCAGCCTGTGGGAAAAATCCGGGCACTGGGCCAACTACGCCGACAATATGTTCACCACCCAGTCGGAAAACCGCGACTACGCCATCAAGCCAATGAACTGCCCATGCCACGTGCAGGTGTTCAACCAGGGCCTGAAAAGCTACCGCGAGTTGCCGATGCGCCTGGCCGAGTTCGGTGCCTGCCACCGTAACGAGCCTTCGGGTGCGCTGCACGGCATCATGCGCGTGCGGGCGTTCACCCAGGATGATGCGCACATCTTCTGCACCGAAGAGCAGATGCAGGCGGAGTCCGCTGCGTTCATCAAGCTGACCATGGATGTTTACCGCGACTTCGGCTTCACCGAAGTCGAGATGAAGCTGTCCACTCGTCCGGAAAAACGCGTGGGTTCCGACGAATTGTGGGATCGCGCCGAAGCCGCATTGGCCGCAGCCCTCGACAGCGCGGGCCTTGCGTACGATCTGCAGCCGGGCGAGGGAGCTTTCTACGGTCCCAAGATCGAGTTCTCGTTGAAAGATTGCCTTGGCCGCGTCTGGCAGTGTGGTACCCTGCAGCTCGATTTTAACCTGCCGATCCGTCTGGGCGCCGAATACGTGTCCGAAGACAACAGCCGCAAGCATCCGGTCATGCTTCACCGTGCGATTCTCGGTTCCTTCGAGCGGTTTGTCGGAATCCTGATCGAACACTACGAAGGGGCCTTCCCCGCGTGGCTGGCGCCGACCCAGGCAGTGATCATGAATATCACTGATAAACAGGCAGATTTTGCCGCCGAGGTCGAAAAAACTCTCAACCAAAGCGGATTTCGTGCCAAGTCCGACTTGAGAAATGAAAAGATCGGCTTTAAAATCCGCGAGCATACCTTGCTCAAGGTTCCCTATCTTCTGGTTATTGGAGATCGGGAAGTCGAGATGCAGACTGTCGCTGTGCGTACTCGTGAAGGTGCTGACCTGGGCTCGATGCCCGTCGCCGAATTCGCCGAGTTCCTCGCGCAAGCGGTTTCCCGGCGTGGTCGCCCAGATTCGGAGTAATTATTATTAAGCGTGATATGAGACAAGATAAACGAGCTGCACCGAAAGCCCCGATCAACGAGAATATCTCGGCACGCGAGGTTCGGTTAATTGGCGCTGACGGCGAGCAGATTGGCATCGTCTCGATTGATGAAGCGCTTCGAATTGCTGAAGAAGCCAAGCTTGATCTGGTAGAAATCTCCGCAGACGCAGTCCCACCGGTTTGCCGGGTGATGGACTACGGCAAGTCGATCTTCGAAAAGAAGAAGCAGATTGCCGCGGCGAAGAAGAACCAGAAGCAGATTCAGGTAAAAGAAATCAAGTTTCGTCCAGGGACGGAGGAAGGGGATTACCAGGTAAAACTGCGCAACCTGGTACGTTTCCTGAGTGACGGGGACAGGGCCAAGGTATCCTTGCGATTCCGCGGCCGTGAGATGGCCCACCAGGAGCTGGGGATGGAACTCCTCAAGCGGGTTGAACAAGACCTGCTCGAGTACGGTTCGGTCGAACAGCATCCTAAGATGGAAGGACGCCAGCTGATCATGGTCATCGCCCCGAAAAAGAAGAAGTAATCACCAGGGCACGGCAGGCCTTGCGATTATGTTTATCAACTGAATGCGGAGTATCCGAACATGCCAAAGATGAAAACCAAAAGTGGTGCTGCCAAGCGGTTTCTGAAAACTGCTAACGGCATCAAGCACAAGCACGCTTTCAAGAGCCACATCCTGACCAAAATGTCGACCAAGCGTAAGCGTCAACTGCGCGGTAGCAGCTTGCTGCATCCGTCTGACGTGGCAAAAGTCGAGCGCATGCTGCGCCTTCGTTAATTTTTGGATCAAGAATAGAGGAAGTAACTCATGGCTCGTGTAAAGCGTGGCGTCATTGCCCGTAAGCGTCACAAGAAAATTATGAAACTTGCTAAAGGCTACTACGGTGCGCGTTCCCGCGTATTCCGTGTTGCCAAGCAAGCCGTAATCAAGGCAGGCCAATACGCCTACCGTGACCGTCGTCAGAAAAAACGTCAGTTCCGCGCTCTGTGGATCGCTCGTATCAACGCTGGTGCTCGTACCTACGGTCTGTCCTACAGCCGTTTCATCGCCGGCCTGAAGAAAGCGTCCATCGAGATCGACCGTAAGGTTCTGGCTGATCTGGCAGTGAACGAAAAAGCGGCGTTTGCTGCGATTGTCGAGAAAGCTAAAGCCACCTTGGCTTAAGTACCCCCGGCAGTCACCGGGGCTTGCCTCTGCAGGCCCGGGTGTTAAACGTCATAAATAGGGGAAGAGCCTTAAAGCTCTTCCCCTATTTTGTATCTGGAGTCTGTACATGGAAAACCTGGACGCGCTGGTCTCTCAAGCACTAGAGGCTGTGCAAAGCGCTGAAGATATCAATGCCCTGGAGCAAATCCGGGTTCACTACCTTGGCAAGAAGGGCGAGTTGACTCAGGTGATGAAGACCCTGGGGAATTTGCCGGCCGAAGAGCGTCCGCAGGTCGGTGCGCTGATCAACGTCGCCAAGGAGCGTGTCACAGAAGTCCTCAATGCGCGCAAGGCGTTGTTCGAGGAGGCGGATCTGGCTGCCAAGCTCGCCGCCGAATCCATCGACGTGACCCTGCCTGGCCGTGGCCAGACTTCCGGCGGCCTGCATCCGGTCACCCGGACCCTGGAACGTATCGAGCAGTTCTTTACCCACATCGGCTACGGCATCGCCGAAGGCCCTGAGGTGGAAGACGATTACCACAACTTCGAGGCGCTCAACATCCCAGGCCATCACCCGGCCCGGTCGATGCATGACACCTTCTATTTCAATGCGAACATGCTGTTGCGCACCCATACCTCGCCGGTACAGGTCCGCACCATGGAGTCGCAGCAGCCGCCGATCCGCATCGTCTGCCCAGGCCGTGTGTACCGTAGCGACTCCGATATCACCCACTCGCCGATGTTCCACCAGGTCGAAGGCCTGCTGGTTGATCGCGACATCAATTTCGCCGACCTGAAAGGGACTATCGAAGAGTTCCTGCGGGTGTTCTTCGAAAAAGAATTGGCGGTGCGTTTCCGTCCGTCGTACTTCCCGTTCACCGAGCCATCCGCTGAAGTCGACATGGAGTGCGTGATGTGCAGCGGTAAGGGTTGCCGCGTCTGCAAGCAGACCGGCTGGCTGGAAGTCATGGGCTGCGGCATGGTTCACCCGAACGTGCTGCGTATGTCCGGGATCGATCCGGAAGAATTCTCGGGCTTCGCTTTCGGCATGGGCGTCGAGCGTCTGGCGATGCTGCGTTACGGTGTGAATGACTTGCGCCTGTTCTTCGACAACGACTTGCGGTTCCTTGCGCAATTTCGCTAGCCGTCACGAACTTATTAGGAGAACAGGATGAAATTCAGTGAACAATGGCTGCGCGGCTGGGTAAGCCCGCAGGTTAGTCGGGACGAGCTGGTTGCTCGTCTGTCGATGGCCGGTCTTGAGGTCGATAGCGTAACGCCGGCCGCCGGTGACTTCAGCGGTGTGGTGGTGGGCGAGGTGCTGAGCACCGAGCAGCACCCGGACGCTGACAAACTGCGGGTTTGCCAGGTCAGCAATGGCGCGCAAACCTTCCAGGTGGTCTGCGGTGCGCCCAACGTGCGCCCGGGCCTGAAGATTCCTTTCGCCATGATCGGCGCCGAGCTGCCGGGTGACTTCAAGATCAAGAAGGCCAAGCTGCGGGGCGTCGAGTCCAACGGCATGCTGTGTTCCCAGGCCGAACTGCAGATCGGTGAGGGCAACGATGGCCTGATGGAGCTGCCGGCCGACGCGCCAGTGGGCCAGGATATCCGTGAATACCTGGGCCTGGACGACGCGAGCATCGAAGTCGACCTGACGCCGAACCGTGGCGACTGCCTGTCCCTGGCCGGTCTGGCCCGTGAGGTCGGTGCTTTGTACGACACCCCGGTTTCCCGTCCGCCTGTCGCGCCTGTCGCGGCTGTCCATGATGAAGTGCGATCGGTTGAAGTACTGGCGCCGACGGCGTGCCCACGTTACCTGGGGCGTGTGATCCGTAACGTCGACCTGTCGAAGCCGACGCCGCTGTGGATGGTCGAGCGCCTGCGCCGCGCCGACGTGCGCAGCATCGACGCCGCCGTCGACATCACCAACTACGTGATGCTGGAGCTCGGCCAACCGCTGCACGCATTCGATCTGGCCGAAATCAATGGCGGCATCCGCGTGCGCATGGCCGAGGAGGGCGAGAAGCTGGTCCTGCTGGACGGCCAGGAAGTCACCTTGCGCAGCGATACGCTGGTGATTGCCGACCATTCCCGCGCGCTGGCGATCGCCGGCGTAATGGGTGGCGAGCACAGCGGCGTCTCTTCGACGACCCGTGACGTGTTCCTGGAAAGCGCATTCTTCGACCAGATCGCGGTAGCCGGCAAGGCCCGTTCCTATGGTCTGCACACCGACGCCTCGCACCGTTACGAGCGTGGCGTGGACTGGCAACTGGCCCGTGAAGCCATGGAGCGCGCCACTGGCCTGCTGCTGGAAATCACTGGCGGCGAAGCCGGCCCGATCATCGAGACTGTCAGCGAACAACACCTGCCGAAGATCGCACCGGTCACCCTGCGTGCCCAGCGTATCTCCCAGATGCTGGGCATGGACATGGAGGCTGCTGAAGTCGAGCGCCTGCTCAGTGCCCTGGGCCTGAGCATCAGCGCTGACGGGGCAGGGCAATGGCGCGTTGAAGTGCCAAGCCATCGCTTCGATATCAGCCTGGAAGTCGACCTGATCGAGGAACTGGCCCGTCTGTACGGTTACAACCGTCTGCCGGTGCGCTACCCACAAGCTCGCCTGGCTCCGCAAGCCAAGGCCGAAGCCCGGAGCAACCTGCCGGAACTGCGTCGCCTGCTGGTCGCGCGCGGGTATCAGGAAGCGATCACCTACAGCTTCATCGATCCGCGCCAATTCGAGCTGTTCAGTCCGGGCGTCGAGCCGCTGTTGCTGGCCAACCCGATTTCCAACGACATGGCAGCCATGCGCTCGTCCCTGTGGCCGGGTCTGGTCAAGGCACTCCAGCACAACCTGAACCGCCAGCAGGACCGCGTGCGTCTGTTCGAGAGCGGCCTGCGTTTCGTGGGGCAACTGGACGGCCTGAAGCAGGAACCGATGCTCGCCGGTGTCGTCTGCGGCAGCCGCCTGCCGGAGGGCTGGGCGCAAGGTCGCGAAGTTGTCGACTTCTTCGACGTCAAGGCGGACGTGGAAGCGGTGCTGGGCTTCGCTGGTGCCCTTGACTCGTTCACTTTCGTGCCAGGCAAGCACCCGGCGTTGCACCCGGGCCAGACCGCGCGCATCGAGCGCGACGGTCGCGAAGTCGGTTATGTAGGTGCCATTCACCCTGAACTGTCGAAAACCCTGGGCCTTGATCGTCCGGTATTCGTTTTCGAGCTGGTTCTGGCGGATGTGGCCCAGGGTAAGATGCCGAAATTCCAGGAGTTATCGCGCTTTCCTGAAGTGCGGCGTGATCTTGCCTTGCTGGCCGATCGCGACGTAGCTTCCAGCGCTGTACTGGCGGTAATTCGTGAAAATGCAGGTGAATGGCTGACGGACCTCAGGCTCTTTGACGTTTATCAGGGTAAAGGCATTGATCCGCATAGAAAAAGCCTTGCAGTTGGCTTGACCTGGCAGCATCCATCGCGCACTCTTAATGACGATGAGGTGAATACCGCAACGCAGAATATCCTCACCTCGCTCGAAACCAGGTTGAACGCCACGTTAAGGAAGTGACGTATGGGGGCTCTGACGAAAGCTGAGATGGCGGAACGTCTGTACGAGGAGCTGGGCCTGAATAAACGGGAGGCCAAAGAATTGGTCGAACTGTTTTTCGAAGAAATCAGGCACGCTCTCGAGGACAACGAACAGGTCAAATTGTCCGGTTTCGGCAATTTCGACCTTCGGGACAAACGCCAGCGGCCTGGCCGCAATCCGAAAACGGGAGAAGAAATCCCGATCACGGCTCGCCGTGTGGTCACCTTTCGTCCAGGGCAGAAGTTGAAGGCCCGAGTTGAGGCTTATGCTGGAACCAAGTCATAACGACGAACTACCCGTCATCCCGGGCAAACGCTACTTCACCATTGGTGAAGTCAGCGAGCTGTGTGCGGTAAAGCCGCACGTGCTGCGCTATTGGGAGCAGGAGTTTCCTCAACTCAACCCGGTCAAGCGTCGCGGAAACCGCCGGTATTATCAGCGCCAGGACGTGCTGATGATCCGGCAGATCCGCGCGTTGCTCTACGACCAGGGCTTCACCATCGGCGGCGCACGCCTGCGCCTCTCCGGTGACGAGGCCAAAGACGACACAACCCAGTACAAACAAATGATCCGCCAGATGATCGCCGAGCTTGAAGATGTGCTGGTGGTGCTCAAGAAATAAATTTCTGCTTTTAAATACTTCCAGTTTTCAAAAGCTTGCGTTATATTCCTGAGCGTTCCGCTGAGAAGCGGAACAAGATTCACGCCTAGTCGGGGCGTAGCGCAGTCCGGTAGCGCACTAGCATGGGGTGCTAGGGGTCGAGTGTTCGAATCACTCCGTCCCGACCATATATTTCAATGACTTAGGCCAGTGTTCGCAGCATTGGCCTTTTTCATGTGCGTGACATTTGCGTGACTCCTTGAATTTTCACGCCTGTTTCCTCTTCAAAATTGTCAGCACCGGCCCACGCGAATCGGTTGCTGATACCATGTTCGCAGCTTCGATCAAATTCCCAAGCTCAGCGCCTGAGTAGTGACTGGTGATGCTGCCGTTCTTGTGGCCCAGAAGTGCCTTGCGGTCTTCCTCGGTTACGCCTGCTGCGCGCAGTCGGCGGCCGAACGTGTGTTTCAGATCATGCACCCTGATGGATGCATACCCAGGGTGAGCGGGGCGAAGGTTTTCCTCCTGCCAGAGTTTCGCCGCTCTCACCCGCGCTTTCTTCCAGGCCGAGTCGTTCATCCGGTGCATTGCGGAGCCGTTGTATGGGAAAACCCATTCCTTGCTGATACCGCGCTGCTTCTCGATGATCGACTTGGCCACGCTGTTCAACACCACCAGCCGCTCGTCGCCGTTCTTCACCCCTGAGCGCTCATGCCGACCACCAAAGTCGGCCGGTATCAGAAATACGCTGGTGCCCAGCTCAGGCACCGCGATCTCCCAATCCCACCTCAGTTTGCAGACCTCCTGCTCCCGCGTGCCGGTGTTCACCTTGAACAACGCCATCGTTTGCAGGTGGGCCGGCAATTCCCCGAAAAGAATCGACTGCTCCGGCCATGACATCGGGTACGGCTTGCGGCTCGACTTCTTCTCTTCCAGCTTCGTGAGCATCGGCACGCTGTCCAGCCACGGCCTGCGCTCATCGTCTCGCCACTTCCTGGCACACAACGACAAAACCCGAACCACGCGCTCGATCGAGATATTCACCGTCCTGTTGCTGACGCCTTTCTGGATCCTCCCGTCCGCCAGCTTCTTGTCCGCCAGCCTGTCCTTGATGAAGGGGGCCAGGGCCTGGTCATCAATGTGGGTCAGAGGAATGTCGCCGATGAACGGGTCCAGCTGAGCGATATGGTGTGCGGAAAGCTTGAACGAGGGCTGGTCCTTTATTTCGATGAGAAATTTCATCGCCGCATCCCGCCAGGTTCTCACCTCCCTTACGCCATACACCTTCTGCTGTCGAATTTGCTCCATCCGAAAAATCAGATAGCGCTCTGCTTCTTGCCGGTCAGCTGTTCCAGTAGTTTCGTAAAGTCGCTCGCCGTTGATTTTCTTGTCGATATGCCAGATACCTTTCCTTTGGGAGAGGCCTGTGATCGATTTTCGCGCCATAGTTTTTCTCCTTTATGGCGCTCGCTGCGGGGCGATTGTTGCCCTGGAGCACCTTTTTTATCAATTGCCTTTGCTGCGACGTAGGCCGACGCCCAGTCGTCCAGCTCCTGCCGGTCGAATCCAACGCCGCGCTCGCCGATTGGGAATTCATGGACATATGGCCGAACTTCAGCGTCGAACACAGCCCTGCACATGCCGAGGTATGCCGGCGCCTGCTTTGCCCGGATGAAGCGCGGTAGCAATGCGAGTTCTGCGCTCATGTCTTCCTCCAGGCTTCACGCTGCGCCTTGTCCCAGCCGTCGATCCACCGCTGCTTTGAGCATGGCGACGTGTTGTTTTCCGTGTCGAACGGGTTCTGCTTGAGGCCGACCCCGTTGAGAAAGGCCGCATAACCCTGCTCGAACGGGTTGATCTTCTGGCCGTGCAGTTCTGCAGTTGCCATGGTTGTGCTCCGTGCCGCGCTTGGCGGTAGAAGGTGGTGGTCAGTTGGTCGGCGTGGCAGCGAAGTCCTGGCCGAGTTTCCAGGCGATGTAACAGCGTGTCAGTGCCTCGGAAGGCGAGCCCGAAAACCCGACATGCCCAAACCCTTTCGCCTCGAACTGCGCGCCATGGGCGAATAGGGTCAAGATTCCTGCTTCAGCCATTTCCTGAATTAGGATCCCTGCCTCGCCGAGGTGCGAGTCGGGGCGAAACGCGAATGGCTCGCCGCCCGGGCCAGTGTCCCGGTACAGGCAGGGGCCGGAGGCGTAGAGCTTGATTTGCCGCCTCTCTTCAATTCCTTGGGCGCGGGCAGCCCACAGCGCCAGGTCGGCTCCTCGCAGATCCTGGATAGATGATTTCTCACGCATAGTGATACCTCGCCCGCCTTTCACCGGCAGGCATGTAGGGGGAGTGGGTTAGATGAGTTCGACGGGGATGTTGACGGTGTCGCCAAAGACCGAGGCGACGATGGCGCGGCAGGCGGCTATCAAAGGGCTGTCGCAATGCTCGGTCGTGTACTGCTCGCCGCCGTCATAATAGATATCCGCATACCAGCGCTCGGACATCTCCGTCCCTTCCAGGCCATCATGTGCTTCAGGGATCGGGGCAACCTGGTACTTCTCGATCAGCGGACCACACCTCGCCCAGTCCACAGAAGGATTTAACTGCAAGCCTGATGGCGCCTGGATCTCGTAATACGTTTTGCTCGGCGTCAGGATTGGGACGATTCTCGCCGCAACCCATCCGGCAGCCTTCGCTACCGCCCAATCCAGCGCCGCCCCGGTCAGGTCGCCCACCTTCACTTCAATAAGTTCGTTCATGGCCTGGGCCCCCTGTACACCAGCCAGGCCATGTAGAGCAGGGGGAGGATCATGGCTGAACCTCCTTGCCCGCGGCGGCCATTGCCTCATCGCACATGAAGTTCATTTTCTCGGGCGTCATCTGCCCCCATGAGTGCGGGAAAGCCTGAAGATCATTCGCCAGCACACTGAAAAACCGCCACCGCTCGGCATCCTGGCGCAGCGCCTCGTTCTCGGCCCGGAGTTGGTCGGCCAGGTGCCAGGGAGTCCAATAGCCGTTATCCATCGGCACGGCCAGGGGCTGCTGTGGGCCATTCCAGCGCAAGCCATAGCGAGGCAGTCCTTCACCGTCCGGCGGTCGCGGAGGATATCCAGGCATCAAGCCCTTGAGTTGGTCGATCTCCGCGAGCAGGGCCAGGACTGCGGCTGGGTCGGCAGCGGCGATGAAGTCGAGCGCCGCGCTATAATTCTCTTCCTCTACATCGTGCCCCGCATCAGCATCCAGCAAATGCCGCGTGTAGCCGTCATCCTTGAAGTAAAGGGAATCGTTTTCCACAATCCATGGACCGCCCGGAGCAGCCTCGGCCAGCCGTTTCAATTCGATGTTATTGCTCATGACATCACCAATGCAGCAGAGAGGATGAGAAGGCCCCACAGGATTGCGCTGAGGGCCAGGGCTTTGGGGGTCATGGGTTCACCAAAGGACGAACCCACACGCAGATAGGGCCATCGTCTGCGTCATGGATCGAGAAGATGAACCACCCTTCACCAGCGGGAGGCGTCGGCTGCCAGGCCGAGCAGTCAGGGATGCCATTCGCGAACCAGGATTCTTGCAGGTCGTCCGGGGCGTCGTTCTCGAAGTCACGTTCGCGCACCTCAAGACCCCTATCGGTGAACCATGCATATGGGATCAGTTCGTCATCAGTGGACGGCCACTCTGGGTGAGTCCAGAAACCAAACTCGTCGCGCTGGACGGGTGCCGGCTGGATCAAAACAGTTTCTTCGGGCATGCGTATCTCCATCCCGCCACATGGGCAGGCTTGATAGGGGAAGGGGTTATAGAGGGATGGAGTACAGATGTACTCCTATCGGGATTTTACCCAGCGCCGGACATACAGCTCGCAGCCACTCGTCAAGCACACGCCATTGGTCATGCCCAGATGGGTTGTTGGTGTGCCGCAACCACAGTGGCATTTCTTTTTCCGGCCTGGGCGCCTGGGCCGCAGTTCCATGTATCGGATCTGCTCGGGTAGGCCGCCGATCTTGCCCCAGGCTGCAGTGCCGCTGCGCATTGCAGCAGAGCGGGCCGCCGGAGATAAGCCATTGAGATCAATCATGGCTCGTCGTACTCCATCGGCGGCATTGGCACGATGCCGATTATGTTGGCGGAGACAGGGGCGGCCCTCTCCAGGCTCTGGCACTGATCGAACCAAGCCCGGCGCGATTGCTCCCGGTCAGCCAGTTGCGTTTCCAGCTCGTCGTTGCGCTGGTCTGCCGTGGTCAGGCGCTGTTGTAGGGCCTGGTTCTCGGCGGTGACCCGGTCGAAATCGGCGCGGTCGACAAGCTGGATGTGCACATCATCAAAGCCAGTGATCAGGCGCTGCTGAAGCTCTTCAATCAGTTTCGATTCGGGCTGAATATCGTTTTCGCCGAGCTCGGTTGCGTCCCATGCGCCGCCGAGCACCAGGGTTGCCAGGGTTTTTACTTCGCTCATCCTGCAATCTCCATCGATACCAGATCATGGGCATTCACAACCGGCAGCGGATCGTCGTGTCCAGGGCAACCGCCGCCGGAGAAATCGAACCCCTCACAGGGTGGGCCGAATGGCAGTACCTCTTTGCCCTGGGCCAAAGCTTCGAGCAGATGGTCTTTCGCCTCGTCGGCGGTGCACTTGGTGCCGTCGTCATGACGAAACAACCCGGTGAGCTGGCGCTTGCTCATGGTCTTGAGTGAGCCGCGCACGTCGAGGCAGCAGTGCAGTGTTCGGCGGGTTCGGGTGAGGACCGCGCCTGGTTGGTTTTCTGTAGGCATGGGGAGTCCTTGCCGGGCCAGGCCCGGGCGGTGGAGTGGGGAGTTATGTTTCGATGTAGGCGGCTATGAACTGCGTCGCCGCTTCAGCATTGATGGCGTTTCCGTAGGCGCGTAGTCGCTCCACGATCGTGGGATAGCCTGCAACCAGCGGGACAGTTCCGGGTTCAAGTGGCCGACATGCTCCGTCGGCGCCGACCACTGCGATCGAGGAAGGCAATGCATCCTCGCCGCATCGACCAGCGTCACACCGTCGTGATGCTTGCTGTCTGGATCGCTGCGTCCGGACGTCCTGTTTCTCCCGCCGCGGGAGTCGTTGACCGTCGGTGTCGGCCACGAGATAAAGGCGTTGGCGCCCATTGGCAGAGCCGACCCCCGCAGAGCAGATATCAACCGCCCCGAAGGCGTAGCCCTCTGCTTCCAAGTCAGTTTGAACGCGGTCGATCCAGAGCAGGCCAGCCTGGCTTGCAACCTGCTCACCAAAGACGACTGGAGGGCCATGCTCTTTGATGAGGTGGTGCCAGGCCGGCCATAGGTGCCGCTCATCAACAAACCCAGCCCCTTTGCCTGCCGCGCTGAAAGGTTGGCAAGGACAGGAACCGGTCCAAACAGGTCGATCGTCTGGCCATCCAGCACGCCGAAGGGCGAGCGACCAGACGCCGATGCCGGCGAAGAAGTGGCACTGTGCGAAGCCGCGCAGGTCGCTTGGGTGGACATCCTCGATACTCCTTTCATCCACGACACCCGGCGCAATGTGGCCGGCCTCTATCAGGTTGCGCAGCCACTGGGCGGCGTATGGGTCGAACTCGTTGTAGTAAGCGGCCATGGCTTCGCCTCGCCAGGGTGGCGTGAAGTGGGTTTGTGGGCTATTGGTTGATGGCCCGGCATGGGGCCGGGTCAGCGTTTCGGGTAGGTCTTGGTCAGCGCGCCGTTGACGACATGGCCGCGTTTCAACACGACCCGAGCCAGTGCGGCGCGATCCTTCTCGCTGTGGCTGGCCTGGCTGAGAAGTCCGAAGTAGCTGTTGGCCGTTTCGCGCAGGCCCTCGGCGGGCGCCTGAGCAGTTCGTTTCAGCGCCTGGGCCAGTGAGCGTTTCCGCGTCGTGCGCCGCCACGGCTTGATGACGTGCCCGACGAAGTCAACGCCTCGGTCAACTGGCTGCAAGATGGTCTTGCTTGGGTTCAGCTTCGCGCCCAGGCTGGGCAGGAATGCCTCGACCTGGGCCTTCCACTCGTTGAGTTGCTGCGGCGACTCATGCAGGAACACGAAGTCATCGACGTACCGGATGTAGTGCTTGGCGCCGAGCTGGTGCTTGGCGAACTGGTCCAGAGCGTCGAGGTAGACGTTGGCAAAAAACTGCGACGACAGGTTGCCGATGGGCAGCCCGAGGTGCGCCGGCTGCGCGGTCAGGCGCTTGTGCTGCGGCACCCGATTGAACAGGTGGGCCGGGCTGCGCACCTCGTAATCCTCGCGAGGGTCATGCATCAAGATCGTTTCAGCCAGGGACAGCCACCATGGCTCGTTGATCCTGGCTGCCAACTGCCGCCACAACACCTGCTTGTCGATGGCGACGAAGAAGTTCGCCAGATCGCATTTCAGGTAGAACACCGGCTTCGACCAGTTCTGGCTGGCGCTGCGGATTTTCGATTCAAGGCGCTTGGCGGCGTACAGCGTGCCGCGCCCTTGGATACAGGCGCAACTGTCCGCTATGAAGCTGCGCTCGATCCGTGGAGCGATGTGGTTGTAGAGCAGATGGTGAACAATGCGGTCTCGAAAGTCCGCTGCCCATACCTCCCGGGCTTTTGGCCGGGTAACCACGAAACAGATTGAGCGGCCTGGCCGGTAGGTGCCGGCGATCAGGTCGCTGTGAAGCGCTACCAGGTTCCTTTCCAGATTCATTTCGAAAGCCAGTGCGCTGGCGCTGTTGCGCTTCGTGCGGCGGCAGTCGTAATAGGCGTGGACCAAATCGGAAAACGGGTAGGGACCAACAGTCGAAGCTGCGGACGGGGCGGACGCGGAGCTCGTTGTTCTTGTCGTTGTTGTTCTGATTGCCATCATCGAAGTTCATGTTGTATGCGTTGTTGGCGGAGCGCTGCGACCGATCGTGCTATCTACGTCGCCAAGTCGAAGGCAAAGCCGATCAGCAAGGAAACTGCGCGAGACCAACACGGACGCTTTAGACCGGCGGTATCTCTTGTGCGCATGGCGGTGGCCCATGGGCCAGCGGCACGACCAGATTCAATTCGCACAGACCTGAAAGCCGTAACTCTCAAGTGGCGGGCGCGGTTGGGGTAGAGCGTTTCCAGGCGTTGGCCTGTTTGCCAATGGAGGTGGTGACCTCGATAGCCTTGGCATGCTGCGGGACGCTGATGAACCGGCTGTCCTTGAAAAGCCTCATCAGGAACTCGATGACCTGGACCTTCTCTACCAGCGAGGTCAGGTGTGGATGCTTGTCCCGGGTCGAGTTGGCCCGGGCAATCAACATCAGCACGTCAATGCACTCATCAATCACTCGTTTGCCGAGCGACTGTTTCAGGTCGCGGGGGATGTTTCGGGTCAGGTTCGTAGCCATCTGGAGAAGGCCCATTGAAACCTTGTAGATCGCCAGCTCGGTATGCATTCCCATTGCAGTGTTTCTCCATGAAAGCCACCGGCCGCAAGCGGCCGGATTAAATAAGCGAATTAATCAATCAATTGACTGCGGACGGGGCGGACGCGGAGCTCGAGGCCCTTGACGAAGTTGAGCTGAATGCCACCATCGAAGGTCAAGTAGTATGCGAAGTTGGCGGAGCGCTGCGAACTAGACCAATACCAAGTGTCGCGGAATGCCTCGGGGCCACCTTCCCGGAAAGCTGCGACGCTTGTCTGGACGGGTGATTCATCGGTGTACAGCAGGCCTACCGGCTCGCTGTTCGGGTTGTCGCCGTTGCGCCCGTACTCCCAATTCGCTTCGGTGGTCGGCTTGAAGTGCCGGTATTGCAGCTCCTGCACATCCCGCGCCGGGATCGCCCAGTCGCTGAAGCCGCCGATGTTCAGGGCCAAGACCTTCTGTGCCAGATCACTGCCAGCGGCCGCCATAGCCTCGGTGTTGGACCGGCTGTTGGTGAGGCTGTCGGCGCCTTCGATCTTCTCGCCGTACTTGCCCCAGGCGCCGACCAGCTCATGCTCGGCGCCGGCGGTGATGTTCAGGTAACGCTTGCCGGTCTCCGGGTCACGGGTGATGCCGGAGAAAAAGCCACCACCGAAGGGCTGGCCGATTTCTGGAATGGTCACAGCTGGTGCTGCTTGAGCTACTGCGGACATGGTCTTTCCTCTTTTCGAAGGCAACAAAAAAGGCGCTGCTGCGCCCCGGTGCCGGATCAAGAACGGATGAATAAAGGATTAAATAAAGAATCTGCGGACGGGGCGGACGCGGAGCTCGTAGACCTTGCCGTCGTAGTCCTGAATGCCATCAACGAAGTTCATGTAGTATGCGTCGTTGGCGGAGCGCTGCGAGCTCGACCAGTACCATGTGTCCTTGGCGAACAACTCGGGCACATTCACCCAGCAGTGGTACAGCTCGGCGCAGGCCGGCAGGTAGAAGTCATGATTACCGTCGGCCTGGTACTCAGCGCACGCATTCGCGGCGGGGTGCTCCTTTTCGTCGCCGACCAGCAATTGGGTGTTATAGAGACCGTCCGTCTTGCTGGTGCCGGCCAGGTCAACCCCGCGTCCACCCCATTCGTGGCTGCCCACATCGTCCTTGGCGATGATCAGGTAATGCGCCGGGACATCGCCGCGAGCCGCCACCAGGCCGCCGTTGTAGCCACCCTGACCGGGCCAGTACTCACCCAGTCCAGGGATGGTGGTTGGCTCGACCTGCTGCACATTGGCCGCTGGCGGGAGAGAGCTTGCGAGCAGGGTGGCGATTGCAATCTCTGCCAGCCTTGGGCGGGCTACTTTGAAGTGGATGCCATTGTGTTCCAGTTTCACCATTTCGGATTTCATGGGGTTTCCTCGGGATGGCGCCGCCCTCCGTGACCGGTGGTGGCAATTTGGTTTGGGTTGGGGTATTACGGGTGACCGGCATCGGGTCGGATCAAGGAGCCAGCTGCATGACCGACACAGAAGAGTGCTATTACGAAAAAAGAATACTGCAGCACCGGAAATGGTTTTTTTGCTACGTGGTCCTGGCGATACTGGTTCCGATTGTTGTTCTTGGAGTCGTCTGGGAGTTTGACAAGCCCAGCTCATGGATTTCTCGGGCTGGCGCGGTAATGGCGGCAATCGCCTTCCTCGCGCACCTCAAGTCTGATGCGATGCTGGGAGTTTTAAAGCCCGGCGGAATGGTCGGAATGAGTTTCAGCGGGACCAAGAAGAAGTATCTGCCGCGCCTGACTTGGTATGGTCGCGTCGCAGTCACCATTGTTCTCGTTGGGACGGTTGTCTGGGGATTCGGAGACTTGCTTCCAGTCGGTATATCCACGCCGTAGCCTTCGATTACGCCTCAACACCGGTCGCGGCAAATTCTTCAAGCTTGCGCGACCACTTCTCCTTAATAATCAATTCCGGTCGCGACATGCTCGCGAAGCGTTCCGATTCTTCGGCAGGCGCCGCTGCCAGATTGATGATGAAGCTCGATACCGTCTCCTGCCACTCTTCGAAGCCATGGCGCTCGCCGAGGATCTGAAGCGCATCTTCAAGCGCTTTCGAGACAATCAGCGAACGCTTCTCGGCGCCGATCCGATCGAGCATCGCCTTCTCCTTGGCTCGCTTGTCTTTTTGCAATTGCGCGTTGCTCTTGGCCATGGCCTACCTCTTCAATTCCACTGGCCGGCAGTGCCAGCCAGGTCTGTCGTTTGCGTTGTTGGGTGCGAGCTATGCGACGCATGAAGTACATCCGCGTCGCGCTTTCGGGTAGTCAATTCCGTGCTCTTCCAGGATGCGTTCCAGGGTCTTGTTGGCGATCCCCAGCTTCCCGCACACCTGGCGCCGAGTGATCCCCAGCTCAAGGAAGGCCCGTATCCGCTCGGCGAACTTTGCGTCCCGGGCTTTCATATGCTCTTGCCGGTGCGCGTCGTTTGCGCCACCCCTGGTAGGCCGCTTGAACGTCAGGCCATGTTCCTGGGCGATGTTGTAGAGTTTGCGTCGGCTGACGCCCAACTTCTCGACAACTTCGGACTGGGTGTGTGTCGCTGCCATCGACCGGATCGTTTCGACCTGTCTCATTCTTTCCTGGTGGCGGATGTCCACCACAGCGACGGGGGCAGGCTCCGGTTGTGGTTTTCGGCGCACAAACGGCTTTGGCGCCGGTGGCATCTGATTGCTGTAGGTGATTGGTCTGGGCTTGTACCCGAAGGGCTCGGCGACTTCGATCCGTCCGCCGGCTGCCAGGAACTGGGCTACCTGGTCGGATAGGGCGTCGGCCTGTGGCCGGTTGTGCTCGACCAGGCTGAGGTGGTTGCTGATCATGGTGGCCTCAACGAGAAAGCGCTTTGCGCATGAAGGGATCAAGGTCGGCCTGGTTCAACAGCCAACGCTTGTAGTCGGCTGGCAGATCGGCGATCGCCATGCCCTTGTGCTTCCCGAACCCAATAATCGTGGGGATCCGGGCGTTCTCTGATATTTCCCACAGCTCCTCCCAGCCCCCAACCGGCCGGCCCAACATGTCGGCCAAGGCGTCGAGAATCTTCACGAGAAGTAAACGGCAGTTCTTCACGTCGTCCAGCGCGGCGTGGGCGTTCTGGAGCAAGCCTTTGGCCTCGGCCCGGTAATGCAGGTAAATCATTGCCGACTGAGAGTGGCTATCTGCTGAAGGCCAAAGCATGGTGCTTAGCGCCCGGGTACAGATGCGCTTCACCTCCGGCTCACCGATCACTCGCCAGTCGTAGTCAACGTTGTGCCCGATCATGTAGGCCAGCCCATGGGGAAGCCTGAAATCGGTATGTGGAGGATGGTCAGCCAGTTCCTCGTCGAGAATGTGACTGGTTGCCAGCGCGCTCAGCTCGATCGGCTTACCCGGCTTATACCGCCGGATGAATTCATCGGTGACGGCCAAGCTGCTGATGTTTTCAAGTTGCAGCCAGGCCGCCTCGACCAGGTGCGGGTCGGTCAGCCCGGTTGTTTCACTGTCGAAGATGTATGCATTCATGCTGACTGCCTTTCAGGAGAGAGTTCCGATTTGCGCTTGTCTTTGGCGGCGACGACCTGGGTAATCAAGTCGTCGAAGCCCGCGGCTACGGCCTTGGCTGCATTGAACGCAGACTGCAGCGAGGCCATGTCCTTTGCAGATGCGATGTCGGCCAGCGCATCAACCAGCAGTTCCTTGGCCCGATCCTCTGGGCTTACGCCTGAATTCAACCAGGCCAACAGGCGCCGGCCGGTGTCCTGCGTGATCAACTCAGGCTCTTCGAAGAGCTTCGTTCGGTCCTTGCTCGCCATTGCGGTGTGCCCGTCATGGGTCAGATCTAGCACGACGGTGAACTCGTAGTCGGTACCGTCGCGTTGCTCAGACTTCATGCCCAGTTTGAGGATCTTCTTGCCCTCACCCTGGACGGTTTCTGTCTTGCTGCGCATCGTGCAGATGATGTGCAGTGAACTGGTCAGAATCTTGTCGGTGAGGCGCCGGTGGCGCGGCGTGGTTTCGTTCCAGGCAGCCCAGGTGTTGCCCTTGAACTTCTGGTGGGCGAGTTTCTCATTCGCTTCCAGGCAGCCACCAGAACCGGTCCATTCATGGGAATAACTGTCGATGATCAGCACGTTGTAACCAGCCTGCTCGGCCGCGGTGATAGCCTCAACGTAGCGCTCAGGGGAATACGGCGCGTTCAGCTCAAGCGAATCGAAATCCGCAATGTCGGCGTACAGCGAGGCGCTTCCGTGCTCGGTGTCTATCACCGCGATCCGGCCACCCAGCCCCATGGCAAGGAGGAGGGCAGAGTAGGTTTTTCCTGAACCGGATGGCCCGGCAAGTGCCAGCCGTAGCTTGGCCTGCTTGCGTTCGGCTTTTTTGAACATCTTGAGTTACCTCAGATTGGTTGGTTGTCCCACTGCTGTTGTATGCGGCGGGCTTCGTCTTCGTATTCTTTGCGCTGGTCACCGGTGAACCTTTCCGGCAAGAACTCACCGACCTGAGCCCAATCCATCTGGGCGGCCATTCGAGGGGATATATTCATAAGTTGTCTCAGTCGGTTAGGTGACCGGCATAGGCGCTGACAAGCATCCAAGCGGTGCACAACAGAAGGACGATGGCCGATCCGCGCCAGACGTAGAGCCTGCGCAGTTGCTGGCGGGTCATCGCAACACCTGCGATAGCTGAGGCACCTGACAAGCAACATGGCGATCCCTGACTACGGTATAGGCCAGCATGTTCATGAGTAGAGCGGCAGTAAGAATCCAGGCGAGGCATTTCATCCGAACAGCCTCGCGATGAGCATTCCACGCCGCGTCTCAATCTTGATGCGGACAGGTAAGTCGGCGACCAGAAAAAAGCCCTGTCTATGCAGGGCTTCAGTCATAGCTTTCGCATTTCGAGCGATGATCGTCATGCTCCTACTCCTGGTAAAAGTTCGACGTAGCGGGTCAGTTCGGCAGCGCGTATTTGCTTGAGGTAGTTGTCGCGCTCGCTGGTGGTAATGGCGGACAACTCTTCTGAAAGGAAGGCGGCCATGCGCGCCCGGTCAGCGGTCAGCACTGGAAGCAAAGATGTCGGGATTGCGGAAAGCTCAAACTCAATGCGGTGAGTTGCAATTGCGTGGGCGTTCATTGCTTCTTTACCTCCAGCCCCCAAAACTCAGCGATCTGATCAACCGCTGCGTTGATCCGAATCGCTAGAGCCTTCTTGCGGACTGCCTCAATCGCTCGCTGCTCTTCCCTGACCTGGGCCTGGGCCTGAAGGGCGCCATAATCGTGGTACAGGTCTTTGTGAGATGGGCGCGGCCGGCCAAATTCATCGAATTCTCTGTCCCAGGCCCGAGCCTGGGCGCTATCTGCGTAACTGGTTGCCATAGTCGCCTCCAGGGTGGCGTTATTCGGCGCGAGCCAAGTCAAGCTCGATCAGAATTTCACTGACAAGCCCGTTCACATCCCCCTCAGAGCAGGTAAATTCCTCGCTCGGGATCTCGGACGAGTTGTAGTTATCGAAGATGGCGTGAATGGCTGCCCACTTCTCTGGGCCAAGCTCGACTTCGTAGGCGCCAGTCTCAAATAGGTACCGGCGTTCGTCCTCGTCTTCATCTGATGGAGGTAGCGGAATCGGCTGCCAGTGGGTTGGTTTGATCTTGTGGCCCCAACCAACTGAGACGTACCAGATATCGTCGTAGGCAAGGCTTTCCGGTGAGGCGCACCGCTTTTGATGGTTGAGCTCCGCCGTGGTGAGCTGCTGGGTGCCGAGAGCTGTCTCAAAGCAGACCAGGACTTTCTCGTTGTAGGCAGGCAGCCTGTCGCTGCACTTGATCCAATCGCTCATGCTGCCTCCGGCCAATGGCGTTCAATGCTTTCCTTCGCCGCCCTAGTGAGACGTTGGTAGCTGTTCACGGTAGAGCAGCCGGGCATGTCGCCCTCAAGCTCAACGCACGCCTTGATGTCACACGACCTTGAGCAAACCCAGCCGCCGTAATAGTTGCGGTGCACTATTCCGTCAGGCGCAGGGTGATATGCCAGCCCGCCCTTGTAGTACGGCGAACCGCGCAGCTTGAGGCCGCACCCTCGGCACACCGCTTGAGTTTCAGTACAGCTATGCATGGTGATCTCCAGTTGGGCTGGGTGATGCAGGTGGGCGGTATAGGCCGCAGTTTCGTCCGCATCGGGGTGTGATCTGCGCGGAAGGCAAGCCCCGCTTTGCGCCTCTGAGTGCGCCCCCTCAAGCCACGCTCCGGTGATTTCTCACTGCCTGGTCGTGGTCTCGCTTTCTTCCCGAGGTCGCGAACCCTCGTGTCTCGGCTAGTTGCCAGCGCCTTAATGTCTGCTGGCGGTTCAGATCACACTCCGATGCGACCTGGCGCTGGGGAGGACCAGGTGCTCGGGCAGTTAACGACAGGGCTGTCGTGGCGCTGGTTGATCGTTTACCAGGCTCCGAACCAGGCGCCCGTTCCGTGGACAATCGCCACCGGGAAGAAGATTGCGCCAGCGATCAGAAAGCCCCAGCTCGCAGCCTTGAAGCACACGAACAGATGCGTGAGCCACGCGGTGAGAAACCAGACTGCTACACCCACACCTACAAATATTTTCATTTTTGACTCCCGATTGTTTTCCCAATGCCCACCACACTGGATGGGCATCAGTGAAAAGGTCCGTCATGCTGCGAAAAGATCTTGCTGTTCCGGCGCCGGCGTCAGGAAAGCGACCAGCTGCTCGGTCGGCCATTCCGTTACGTCGGTCCAATCGGAGTACAGAACCTTGAACTCGGCCGGGTGCAGCCACCGGCCTTTCTGCTTGTCCGGGCTGATGCAGAACTTGAAGCCCTGGTCGCGCAGGCTCATACCGCCGCCTTGCAGTCAGCCGCCGTCATGCGCTGCCCATCTTCCAGCTCGACGACATGCACGCTGCTGACGTAGCCACGCTCCGCGTTGAGCCGGTTGGCTTCGCGGATGCATGCTGCCAGATCGTTGTCGGTGAATACCTGCAACTCCCCGCGCAGGCTGATGCGGAGTACCTTGTTCATGCTGCGTTCCTCCAGTTGATTTCCAATGCCGCCTCATAGAAGCGGCATCAGTAAATCTGTGGCGCCGTGACCCGCTGCTGGCGGCCGTCATCGGCTTGAATCGAATGTCGCGTCTCACCGTTGGCGCCGGCTCCCCGGTCACCCCAGCTCAACTATCCGTCTCGCTTAAAGATCTTGGTTCCAGTCGGTCCCGCTTTCCGGGGCTGGGAGATCATTTCGCTGATCCCGTGCTATCTGGCGGCTTCACCAGTCGTGTGGCGGGTCTGTTGAGGCCCTGGCGAGGCGCTGTGGCGTCTCGATGGAATGGACGATACGTCAGCGTATCGATTGAGTCAATACGCGCACGCATTATTTTTGATGAGATTCTTTCTCCCTCTTTGATCAGTGGGGTCAGTTGAAATGGATGTCGATGTTTGTGCGTATGGGGCTGGTGCCCCCGTCTTACTGGGAGAGTGGCTAAGGTGGCCCTTAAAAGAGCAAAGAATAGGGCTCCCCTACAACGGATCGCCTGAAGAGGCAGCTCTGGCATTGCTTAGGAATGAGGGCTGGATCGGTGAGCACACAGAGGGAAATTTGACCCGGGCAATATTCCGGGCGCTGCTACTTCCTTATCTGATAGAGCGAAATCCGTACAAATCTGTCGACCCGCTTCGAACGCCCTTGATGCATGCGATCCACTATCTAGTTCCAATGACAGCGCAAGGGCTTGAGGGCGTTCTTGCGGGTGGTCGTGACGTCCCGGCGCAGCCAATCCAGGATATGCACCAGGTTTTGGATGCGCGACTTACTGATCCCGGTTCAGTAATCGAGGATTACGCCAGAGTATGCAGCGCCTGCTCCGCTGTTTGGCCCAAAACCCCGTCGGGAAGGCCTATAGCTCATTTGTTCCTTGAGGCTTACCCAGCAGATTTTTGGCATCAACTACTGGATATTTACGCGAAGTATGACGGCGCGATGGCGCATGGGTGGCCGGACCTAGAGCTGACTAACGGGAGGGAGGTCTTGATGGTTGAGGTAAAGGTGAAGGACAGGCTGACGGCGCACCAAAAACAAACGATTCCGCGGCTTTTATCAATGGGTGTTGGGTGTCGCCTTGTACGCTTGATTTGATTGGGCGGCCCAGAAGGGCCGCAGGGTGTTGCTACAGAACTGATCGAGGCCATTTAGCGTCCACGACACGCCCAACGATAGTCCAGGTGTTGTCCACCTCTACCGTAGGAAAGGCAGGATTCAGAGGCTTCAGATAGGCCTTTCCAGAATCCCATATGAACTGCTTGAACGTTGCTTCGTTGGTATCGATCAACTTCGCTACCACATATTGCCCATTTTCGACGTCACTGCCAGGCGCAACTAGAATGATCATCCCTTCGCTGAAACTCATTCCATTGGTGGATGTCATCGATGGGCCTCGGACTTTTAGCCAGAAACCATTAGGCCCCGCCCATGCATCGGAAGGGTGAATGGCTTCGAAGTCACCAACATTGAACAAATCCATCGCTTCGCATGCCACGCCAGCTTGCACCCAACTTATCTCCGGATACTCGTAATAGCGTGTCGGGCCTGTAGTCGGCTCGACGTTTGCGTCAAAAGATTCATTCTCTTCCTTGACCCCACCATCCCATAGCCACCTGCTGCTCACGCGAAGTGCTTTGGCAATTTTCTCTATGTTGTCGCGCTTGGGAGACTTCGATTCTCCTGAAATTATCCGATGCACTGTGGGCTGAGTAACGCCTGCGCGCCGAGCCAGCTCCCCCTCGCTCCAGCCTTTCGCTGCCATTTCAGCAGCAACCCTATCTCCAATGTGCATGGCTCACCAATAAACAAACGTATTGCGGGAGTGTATTGCCTATGCCGATACGACTGCGTATCATGAAATCAATACGCTGCCGAATTGGAGGCACACATGACTATTCAGGAAATGCTCACCGAGCTTTTCGCATATGGGCTCTCCCAAAAGGCCATTGCTGATCGCATCGCGACTACTCAGCCGACGATTCACCGGGCCAGCAAAGGCGCGGACGTTCGGTACGAGACAGGCAAAGCAATCGAGAGCCTTTACCGGGACACCTTAAAGAAATCCGCCGCTTAACCCTTTCGAACAACCAAGGAGCCTCACCAATGGCATACGACGACCCAGCACATAAACGCAGCGCTGTGATCAAGGCGCGATACACCCCGGAGGATCTGCGCTACCTGCGCATGGAGGCCAAGCAGGCCGGCATGCAGCTCGCCACCTATATCCATGAGCTGTCCATGGTTGCCCGCCGCTTGGGAGCTGCTCAGCTGATCCGCGAGATGAATGCCTGCGCACAGGATAAATCAGCTTAAGGGCCCTATGGAGGACCTATGCCTGAAAGAACCTTCGACTTACTGGAAGAAGGGGCTCAGGACGAGGTTAGACAGTTAAGTGTCGAGCTCGGATGGAGCCTCGAATACGCGACGAAAGAGTACCTGAAAGCAGGTAGATCACTCGCGATCCAGGCCCAGATGGAGCAGATGAAGCGCAAAGCGCCTCTGCTTTCACTGGTTGAACACAAAAAGGGCCTCGAAGGGGGCTAATTGCGGTGCGCGAAGAGGGCCCTGCTTTCTTCGAGACGAAAAAAAGCCGGGATTGCAGCCCGGCTCTCTTAAACACGTTGTGGAGCAAATCATGCATCAATCCAACCAAACGATCAATACCCAGGCCAATGTCGCGACACGTTTTGGCAGCTCTGAAAACGTGTCGCGAATTTCTTCAGTGACTCCATTCAACTTCCACGGCTTCCAGGTCCGCGTGATTGACGACGGGCACGGCGAGCCATGGTTCATCGCCAAGGACATTGCCGAGGCACTTGGCTACGCCAACACCTCCAAGGCGATCAACGCTCACTGCAAAGCCGTCAACACCTGCCATACCGAAATGGGAGGTCAGGTCCGCGCAGTGCAGATCATTCCAGAACGCGACCTCTATCGGCTGGTGATGAAATCGAAGCTTCCCGCTGCCGAGCAATTCGAGGAATGGGTTGTGGGGCAAGTCCTGCCGACCATCCGCAAAACCGGTGCTTATTCGGTCCAGCCAACGAACAACTCCAAGATCGTCGGCGAACTCGCCATCCTGGAATGCTTCGACCGCCTGCTGAAGCCAGCACCGTCGAGCAAGATGATGATGCTTGCCCAGATCGCCACCAACAACGGCCTGGATGCCAAGTTCCTGCCAGGCTACGCCGTCGACTCCGCGCCTGACGCCGCCGGCGGCTCCTCA
>NZ_JBKGGX010000014.1:0-171870 GCF_052041925.1 Pseudomonas sp. SMN5 | reverse complement strand
TGGCGTTTGGATGAGCTTCATTGTCGAGCAAGGTGTAGCTGTAGCTCACCACGCCGGTGATGGCGTTGAAACCGGTGATGGTCAACGTGTTGCCCAGCGCCGTGGTGATCGACTGGGGGAAACCCGCCGCCACACCACCAGTCACCACGTTGATCCCGCCAACGCTCAACGTCTGTACGCCGTCCAATGCCGTGACGGTAAAAGTGCCGCTTTGGGTCAGTGCCGACACATCCGGACTGCTACCGTCGCTGAGGTTTTTTTCCTGCAACGACAGCTCTCCACCTGCTGCATCAAGCCCCACCAGCACCACCGGATCGTCATTGTTGTGAACTTGCAGCACCAGGTTCGCGGTGCTGGTATCACCATCGGAATCAGTCAGCGTATAGGCGAACGTTTCGGTGCCACTTCCTCCCCCCTGCAACGCGACAAACTGCGGGTCATTGGTGTTGAGGGTGTAGGTGTACGTGCCGTTGGGGTTGAGCACCAGGGTGCCGTAGGTGCCGGTGAATGTCCCGCCAATGATCGGCCCGCTGTCGGGGCCGGTGGGGATGCGGTCGGCGCCCTGGTGGTCGTTGGGCAACACATTGCCAGTGAGAGTGACGAGGGTCTCCGAGGCAGTGTTGGCATTGCTGTCGTCAATGGCCTGCGGCACATCGTCGGTGATGTTCACGTCGAGGGTGCCAGTGGCGGTGTCGCCGTCGGTGTCGACCGCCACCACCGCAAACTGCTCGGTAATGCTGTTGGCACCGCCGCCGGCGGGATGGGATTCGTTGTCGGTGAGGGTGTAGGTATAACCGACCACCCCGGTAGCGGGGTCATAGCCGGTGATGGTCAAGGTGTTGCCCAGCGGCGAGGTGATGGTCTGGGGAAAACCTGCGGGCACGCCGTTGGCGATCACACTGATACCGCCGATGCTCAGGCTGCTCAGCCCGTCGGGAGCGGAAACCGTGAAGGTACCGCTTTGCACCAATGCGCCAGGATTGGCGGCAGTGCCATCGGCCAGGTTGGCCTCGTTGGTGGTCAGTTCGCCGCCTTGCGTATCGACCCCGTCAAGAGTCACGGGGTTGTCTGGAGGTGTTACCGGCGGCACGGTCCCGTCGTTATTGCCGTCGTTGTCCGGCTCAGCCGCCAGGCGCAGTTGAGGAAGCTCGGGGATCCCGTTGAACCCGACGGTAGGGAAACCGATCTGCGGTTCGACTCGCCCACCCACTTCTTCCAGCAGCACGAAACTGTGGCCACCACCCAAGCCGCCCGCCGCGTTACCGGCACCCGGACCTGCCGCGGTGGCTTCGCCAGCCTGGGTCGGGTCAGCGCCGGCGGCGATGGCTTGTTGCAGCTCCTGCACGTCGGTCAGTTGCGCGTCACTCGGTGTCGCCGCCTCCGGGGTATCGACATGGGGTGCCTGGTTGGCGAGCAACTGCGGGGTCAGGGTGAGGTCGCTTCCACGTCCCAGGGTCAACTCATGGCCATTCTGCAAATGCACCGCCACGGCCCCTTCGGCACCGGTGACCAGATGCTCACCGGCGTAGAGCCGATCGCCCTCGACCAGAGGCCGCCGCTGGCCACCTGCCGTTTCTGCGAAAACCAGCCCTACCACTTTGCTGACGGTACCGATGAGCGCTGCCATGTGCCTTCCTCCGTTGCCAACCGCAGTCGGCACCTGTGTGGGTGAAGAATCCGTCCTCGGATGGGCGAGCGGCAAAGCTGGAAAATCTGCCAGCTTTCGCGAGTTCTCGGCATGCTAGCCATCTGCCAAAACGACAAAAAACTGTCACCTTAACCCGCTTCGAATCTCGCCCTTTCGGCCTTTCTTCACATCGTTCAAAAATTTCCAAGGAACTTTTATTGACGCCTTAAAGCCGTCAGAACCCGCAGATTCAAAGGCTTTCGCTTTGAACAATGTCCCGGATCGGGACAACCGCATAAGTTTTTTTTGGCATAACGCTTATGAGAAATTCTTCTTAGGTTTGTCGCAGGATGTTCTTAGCTGTGTTGTTACAAGGTTGAAACGGTTTTGATCTTTAATACGTCAACATTTTGGCGACAACGAAGCACTACAGACCTCAGGAGATGCACCCCATGCGCGTTCTAACCCCCCTCTGCAGCGCGGTTTTGCTGGCCATGGCCTGCTCTTCTCAGACGCAGGCCATGACCCTTACCGAAGCGATCCAGAGCACCATTGCCACTCACCCGGAATTGGCACAACGGGTGGACAGTCGTCTGTCGGCCAATGAAGACGTCAAGGTCGCCAAGGGGGGGTTCTACCCATCGGTGGATTTGAACGCCGGTTACGGCCGGGGCTACAGCGACAACACCAACACCCGGGCGTTGGGCAACCATCACACCAACATCCTGACCTACACCCAATCGGAGCTGCGCCTGCGGCAGATGATCTTTGACGGCTTCAACGCCGCCAATGAAGTGGAACGCACCAAGGGTGTGGTCAACTCCCGGGCCTACTACGCCCAGGGAACCGCCCAGGACCTGGCGCTGCGCACCATCGAGGTCTACCTGGAAGTGCTCAAGCGCCGCGAACTGGTGACCCTGGCTAGAAACAACATGCAGGCGCACCTGCGGGTCAACGACCAGATCGGCCTGCGCACCCAGCGCGGGGTCGGCAGCACGGCCGACTCCGATCAGTCCAACGCCCGCCGGGCACTGGCGGAAAACAACCTCGACACCGCCGAAGTGGACCTGGCCGATGCCGAGGCGAATTTCTACAGTGTGGTCGGGCGCATGCCCGATGAGCTGGAAATGCCACCCTCGACCAAAGGCGAAGTACCTGCCGACCTGCGCGAAGCCCAGCAAAGCATGATGGACAACAACCCGTACCTGAAGTCCGCCCAGGCCGACATCCAGTCTGCCGAGAGCCAATACGAAGTGGCGAAGTCGCCCTTCTACCCGCGCTTCGACGCTGAAGCAGCGGTCGGCGCCAATAACAACCTTGGCGGCGAAGAAGGCCATGACAACAACTGGCGGGTCGGCGTGGTGATGAACTACAACCTGTTCCGTGGCGGCAGCGACAAGGCTCGGCTGGCGTCCAACGCCCACCAGATCAACCAGGCCATGGACATCCGCAACAATGCCCTGCGCCAACTCAACGAGGATACGCGCCTGGCCTGGAACGCCATGACCAATGCGCGCAAACAGACGCCCACCGCCCGGGAATACGCCGACACCACCGCCCGTGTGCGCGCGGCGTACCAGGATCAGTTCGGACTCGGCCAGCGGACCCTGCTCGATCTGCTCGACAGTGAAAACGAGCTGTACAACGCCAACCGTCGCTACACCGAAGTGCGCTACACCGAGGAATACTCGATGTACCGGGTGTTGGCGAACATGGGCGTGCTGTTGAGCAAACAGCGGGTGGTGTTGCCGGCGGACGCGATCGCCCAGACCGAGGTCAAGAGCGAAGCACGGCTGCCTGAACTGAAGTAGCCCCCTCACCCAAACGATGGGAGCGATCGACATGACCAGCATGGAACCTGCAATCCCTGGCGCCGACCCGCGCCTGAACTTCGATGATCCCTTGCTGGACGGCCTGTTGATCCTCTGCAGACTCCATGGCGCGACGGCCAGTCGCGCCAGCCTCAGCGCCGGGCTTCCTATGGCGCACCAACGCCTGGGCCTGGACCTGCTGCCGCGCGCAGCGGCCCGGGCCAGCTTGCAGGCACGGGTACTGCGGCGCGAGCTGGCCGATATCTCGCCACTGAATCTGCCGGTGCTGCTGATTCTGGTCGGGGGCCGGTGCGCGGTGTTACGGCGTTGGGGCGAGGACGGCAGGGCGCTGATCCTGCCCAGCGAAGCCGATGGCGGCGAGCAATGGGTCAGCCGCGAGGAACTGACCGTGGATTACAGCGGCCAGGCGTTGTTCGCCCGGCCGCGGCATGAATTGGAAGACTTGCGTTCGCCCCTGGTGCCGCGGGTCGAAGCGTGGTTTCGCGACACCTTGAAACTGTCGCGCTGGTTGTACAGCGACGCGATCCTGGCAAGCTTCCTGATCAATCTGCTCGGGCTGATGGTGCCGCTGTTCGTGATGCAGACCTACGACCGCGTGGTGCCGAACCAAGCCACGTCGACCCTGTGGGTGCTGGCGGTGGGATTGCTGATCGGCACCGGTTTCGAACTGGTGCTGCGGGTGGTACGCGCCCATCTGCTGGACACCGCCGGCAAGAAGACCGATGTGATCCTCTCCGCCACTTTGTTCGAGCGCATCACCGGCATGGCCATGAAAGCCAAGCCGGTGACCATCGGCGGGTTCGCCCAGAGCATCCACGACTTCCAGGGCCTGCGCGAGTTTCTCACCGCCGTGACCCTCACCAGCCTGATCGACCTGCCCTTCGCCGTGCTGATGCTGGTGGTGATCGGCTTGCTGGGCGGCTGGCTGGTGGTGATTCCGGTCATCGCGTTCCCGATCACCATTATCTTCGCCATGATCATCCAGGTGCGCCTGCGCGACACCGTGCAAAAAAGCCTGGCCCTGGGTGCCCAGCGCCAGGCGCTGCTGATCGAAACCCTCGGCGGCCTGGAAACTCTCAAGGCGTGCAGCGCCGAAAGCGAGCGCCAGCATCAATGGGAAAGCACCCACGGAGCCCTCACCCGCCTGGACAGCCATGCGCGCAACCTCTCGGCCCTGGCGACCAACGGCACCTTGTTCCTGCAACAACTGGCCGGCATGGCGACGATCGTTGCCGGCGTCTATAGCATCATTGCCGGCAACCTCAGCGTCGGCGCGCTGGTGGCGACCTACATGCTCGGCAGCCGGGTGCTGGCGCCCCTGGGGCAGATCGCCGGGTTGATCACCCGCTACCAGCAGGCCCAGCTCACCATGCGCAGCACCGACGCGCTGATGGCCCTGCCTCAAGAGCGCGATGCCAAACAGCGCCCACTGGACCGCACCCAATTGCAGGGCGCACTGGATGTCAGCGGTGTAACCTTCCATTACAACGGCCAGAGCACACCGGCGCTGAGCCGTATCAGCTTCAGCCTCAAGCCGGGCGAACGGGTCGGGATCATCGGTCGCAGCGGCTCGGGCAAAAGCACCCTGGCGCGGCTGGTGATGGGTTTCTATACGCCGGACGAAGGCCAGCTGTTGCTTGATGGCCTGGAGCTGCGGCAACTGGACGTCGCTGACCTGCGCCAACAGATCGGCTACGTCGCCCACGACTTGCCGTTGCTGGCCGGCAGCCTGCGCGACAACCTCACCCTCGGCGCCCGCTATATCAGCGACGCACGGATGCTGGAAGTCGCGCAACTGACCGGGGTCAGCGAACTGGCCCGCCAGCATCCCCAAGGCTTCGATCGCCCGGTGGGCGAGCGCGGGCAGTTGCTGTCCGGCGGCCAGCGCCAGGCCGTGCTCATGGCCCGCGCCCTGCTGCTCGACCCGCCGATCCTGCTGCTGGACGAACCCACCAGCGCGATGGACAACAGCAGCGAAGACACCTTGCGCCAGAATCTGGAGAGCCGCATCCAGGGCAAGACCGTGCTGCTGGTCACCCATCGCACTTCGATGTTGAGCCTGGTGGACCGGCTGGTGGTGCTGGACAACGGCCGGATCGTCGCCGATGGCCCCAAGGAAACAGTGATTGATGCGTTGCGCAAAGGGCGGGTGGGGTCTGCGGCTGTCTAGCAAGCGCCGCCGCCCTCTGTGGCGAGAAAGCTTGCTCCCGCTTGGCCGGTCCGACGCCTCGGGCGAAGCCGTCGTAAAACCTGTCGGCGCGGTCTGCCTGGTACAGCGTGGTGGATGGGTTTGGGGTTGCTTCGCAACCCAGCGGGAGCAAGCTCCCTCGCCACAAGATCCATCAGTGCTCCAGGATTTTTTGTACGGCCTTATTTAACTGAGGGGGTATCGCCCCATGTCTTCCCAAACACCCGATTCCATCAACCGAAGCTACTTCGGCAGTTTCAGCAAAAGCGCCGAAAGCGAGTTCATGGCGGAAACCGCCGGCGCGGTCCTGCAGGATTCGCCGCGCCGAGCGCGCGTCACGGTGTGGCTGGCCGCCGGGTTGATCGTCACCGGGCTGGTCTGGGCCAAGCTGGCGGTGCTGCAGGAGGTCACCACCGGCGAAGGCAAGGCGATTCCATCGAGCAAGGTCCAGGTGATCCAGAACCTGGAAGGCGGCATCGTCACTGAGATTTTCGTGCGTGAAGGCCAGATGGTGAACAAGGGCGATACCCTGCTGCGTCTGGACGACACCCGTTACCTGTCGAACAAGGGCGAAAGCGAGGCCGACCGCTATGCACTGATGGCCCAGGTCGAACGCCTGTCGGCCGAGGCCGAAGGCCGACCGTTCGCGCCCTCGGCCGAGGTGAGCGCCAAGGCCCCGCAAGTGGCCGAGGACGAACGCGCTCTATATGAACAGCGACAACGGCGCCTGGCCAGCGAACAACGGACGCTGAGCGAACAGCTGCGGCAAAAAACCCAGGAGCTGGCGGAGTTTCGCTCCAAGCAAGGCCAGTTCAGTTCCAGCCTGGCGCTGCTCCAGCAAGAAATGAACATGTCCGAACCCCTGGTGCGCACAGGGGCGGTGTCGCCGGTGGAAATCCTGCGGCTCAAGCGCAGCGCGGTGGAAATCCGTGGTTCGCTCAACGCCACCACCCTGGCGATTCCCCGGGCTGAATCGGCAATCAACGAGATCAAGAGCAAGATCGACGAATCGGAGCAGACCTTCCGCTCCGAGGCCGCCAAGGACCTCAACGAAAAACGCACCGACCTTTCGAAAATCACAGCATCGAGCATCGCCATCGACGACCGGGTATCGCGCACCACCGTGGTCTCGCCGGTGCATGGGGTGATCAAGCAATTGAAGATCAATACCATTGGCGGCGTGGTGCAGCCGGGCAGCGACATGGTGGAAATCGTCCCGCTGGAGGACAACCTGCTGATCGAAGCCAAGGTCCGCCCCCAGGACGTGGCCTTCCTGCATCCGGGCCAGAAAGCCATGGTCAAGTTCAGCGCCTATGACTACACGATCTACGGCGGCCTGAGCGCCAAGCTCGAACTGATCGGTGCCGACACCATCACCGACGACAAGGGCAACAGCTTCTACCTGATCCAGGTGCGCACCGACAAAAACCACCTGGGCGGGGAGGTGAAACCATTGCTGATCATCCCGGGAATGGTGGCGACGGTAGACATCATTACCGGGGAGAAAAGTGTGCTGGATTACTTGCTCAAGCCGGTGTTGAAGGCCAGGACTGAGGCGATGCGGGAGCGGTAGGCTAGGAGCGGGTTCTTCATGGAAGCGACTATCGCTATCGCGAGCAAGCTCGCTCCCACAGGGGATCTGCGGTGATAACCACATCTATGATCGCCACCAAACCACTGTGGGAGCGAGCTTGCTCGCGATAGGGCCCGCACAGACAACCCTCATTTGTGGACATGATTACGCCGAAACACCTCCTCCCCCATCGCCACGATCTGCCCCTCGATCAGCGCCTCGAACGGCCTGAGCAACGGCTCGAAACGGCTCGGCGCCTCCAGCACCTGCAACGCCTGGACAATCGCCTCCACCGTCGACAACGCCCCCGGACCCGGCGCTTTGCGCAGGCGATAACGGGACACACCGCCATCGGCCAGGGTCACCCTCGGCAACGCCGCCAGCAGCGGATTGAGATGCAGCAGCTTGCGCGCCTTGCGCCAGGTTCCGTCGGGAACCACCAGCAGCAGCGGCTCATCCGACCGGCCATAAGCCTGTAGCGGCTGCGCCTCATCGCCGGGAAACAGCAGCCGCGCCCGGTAACCCGGTGGGTTGAGCAGACGCGGCAGATCCTCGAACACCTCGCCCACCACCAGCTCGGCATTGTTCAGCCCCAGGGCTGCCAGCCGGGCGGTGTTCAAGGCGTGGTTGACCTCGCTGGGATGCTGCAACAGCAATACCCGCGTGCGACTGTCGAGACTGGGAATCAATGGGCACAAGCAATGGCTTTGCGGCCGGTGGCAACGCGGACACTGGATTCGGGACATCGGCACCTCAGGCCTGGTTGAGCTGCGCCTTGAGCAGGTCGCGGAAGGTCTGGATCAGCGGCTCGCGGCTGCGGCCACGGCGCATGATCATCGAAAACGGCGCCTGGTAGCCAAAGGTCGCCGGCAGCAGCACGCGCAAATCGCCCTTGTCGGCCCAGGCCTGGGCGTAATGCTCGGGCAGGTAGCCGATGTAGGCGCCGGACAGCACCAGGATCAACTGGGCCTCCATGCTTTCCACCGTCGCCGCGCTGTGCTTGAAGCCGTGACGGGCCAACTCGGCCTGGCTCCAGTAACCGCGCCCGACCATGCGTTGCTGGGTGATGACTTGCTCGGGGATGCGCCGCTCGGTGAACAACGGGTGGCGATTGCTGCAATACAACCAGTGCTGCTCCCGGTACAGCGGCATGTACACCAGCCCGCTCATGCGCGTGGAAAACGCACCGATGGCCAGGTCCAGGCGATTATCCTGCACGCCCAGTTGCAGCTCATACGGGCTCATCACCGACAGGTGCAGATGCACCGCCGGATGCTCCTGGCTGTAGGCACCGATGGCCTCGGCGAACGGCAAGGCCTTGTCGCTGACGGTGGAATCGATCACCCCCAGGTTCAACGTGCCGCGCAATTCACCTTTGAGCGCCGCGGCGTATTGCTCGAACCCTTCGAGCTCGCCCAGCAGGCGCAAGGTTTCCTGATGGAACAACTCGCCCTTGCTGGTCAGGCTGAATCCGCCCCGACCACGATGACACAGCACCAGGCCCAGGGAAGATTCAAGCTGGCTCATGTAGGTGCTGATGGCCGACGTGGAGAGGTTGAGTTCCTGCTGGGCATTGGCGAACCCCTGGTGCCGGACCACGCTGGCGAAAATGCGCAGCAGTTTCAGGTCGGGTAGAGCGTTGGCCATTGGTCACTCCAAATTGCATACATGAAACCACCGCGCTCCTGTGGCGAGGGAGCTTGCTCCCGCTGGACTGCAAAGCAGTCCCAAGACAAACAACTCGACTTGTCTGGCACACCGGGGTGTCTGGTTCAGGGCCGCTTCGCAGCCCAGCGGGAGCAAGCTCCCTCGCCACAGGCTATCCATACGGACTCACAGTGGTATTACTCTGGGCAGCGATTCTATCGCCCTACCCCACATTAGTTTAGAAAAATCTGAACTAAGTATTTGCCCGCAGCGATTCTTCGCCGCCAGGGCTTTTCGCAGAATCGGCCCCTGATAACTAAAACAAACGATGAGGCCCTACCTGTGGACAAGATTCTTCACCAACCACTGGGCGGCAACGAAATGCCGCGCTTCGGCGGCATCGCCACCATGATGCGCCTGCCCCACGTTCCCACCGCTGCCGGCCTGGACGCTGCCTTCGTCGGCGTGCCGCTGGACATCGGCACCTCCCTGCGCGCCGGCACCCGCTTCGGCCCCCGGGAAATCCGCGCCGAATCGGTGATGATCCGCCCCTACAACATGGCCACCGGCGCCGCGCCGTTCGACTCGCTGTCGGTCGCCGACATCGGTGACGTGGCAATCAACACCTTCAACCTGCTGGAGGCGGTGCGGATCATCGAAGAGTCGTACCACAAGATCCTCGAGCACAACGTCATCCCCCTCACCCTGGGCGGCGACCACACCATCACCCTGCCGATCCTGCGGGCCATCCACAAGAAGCATGGCAAGGTCGGCCTGGTACACATCGACGCCCACGCTGACGTGAACGACCACATGTTCGGCGAGAAAATCGCCCACGGCACCACCTTCCGCCGCGCCGTGGAAGAAGGCCTGCTGGACTGCGACCGGGTCGTGCAAATCGGGCTGCGGGCCCAGGGTTACACCGCCGATGACTTCAACTGGAGCCGCAACCAGGGTTTCCGAGTGGTCCAGGCCGAAGAGTGCTGGCACAAATCCCTGGCGCCGCTGATGGCCGAAGTCCGGGAAAAGGTCGGCGGCGGCCCGGTGTACCTGAGCTTCGACATCGACGGCATCGACCCTGCCTGGGCACCCGGCACCGGCACCCCGGAAATCGGCGGACTGACCACCATCCAAGCGATCGAAATCGTACGCGGTTGCCAGGGTCTCGACCTGGTCGGTTGCGACCTGGTAGAAGTCTCGCCGCCGTACGACACCACCGGCAACACCTCGCTGCTGGGTGCCAACCTGTTGTACGAGATGCTCTGCGTCCTGCCGGGCGTGGTGCATCGCTGAGGCGCCGTCATGAACGATCAGGATCAAGTGCTCACGGCCGCCGCCGAACTGGTGGCGGCCTTTGCCCGCAACGACCGCGACGCCTACTTCGGCGCGTTCACGGCGGATGCGAGCTTTGTGTTCCACACCCTCGAACAGCCCCTGCTGTCACGCGATGCCTACCAGGCGTTGTGGGATCGCTGGCGGTCCGAGGATGGCTTCGAGGTGCTCTCGTGCACCTCGAACAACGCTTTCGTCAGCCTGCAAGGGGACGTGGCGATTTTCATCCATGACGTGGCCACCGAACTGCGCATGCAAGGGGAGCTTCACCGTAGCCAGGAGCGCGAAACCATTGTGTTTCGCCAAGAACAACAAGGCCAATGGCTGGCCTGTCACGAACATTTGTCCGCAATACCGGAAGGGCTGCCATCCCCTTAGCCAATAGACGACGTTCACATTCGATGAACGCGTCTTAGATGATCGGAGCAGATCATGCATAACAATAACGACAACAGCCTTACGCAAATCGAAACCAACGGCGTCGAACAGATCCCGGACCACGAACGCACTGCCGGGCCGGGCGACCTGTTCCGGCTGATCTTCGGCGGCGCCAACACCTTCGCCACGGCGGTACTCGGCAGTTTCCCTGTGTTGTTCGGCCTGTCCTTCCAGGCCGGGGTCTGGGCGATTGTGCTGGGGGTGCTGGTGGGTTCGGTGATCCTCGCGCCGATGGGCCTGTTCGGCCCGCTCAACGGCACTAACAACGCGGTGTCTTCCGGGGCGCATTTCGGCGTGCACGGGCGGATCGTCGGCTCGTTCCTGTCGTTGCTGACCGCCATCGCGTTCTTCTCGCTCTCGGTCTGGAGTTCGGGGGACGCGCTGATCGGCGGCGCCAAGCGGCTGGTCGGCGTCCCGGAAACCGACCTGAGCCTGGGCCTGGCCTACGGCCTGTTCGCCCTGCTCGTGCTGACGGTTTGCATCTACGGTTTCCGCTTCATGCTGTGGGTCAATCGCATCGCCGTGTGGGCCGCCAGCCTGCTGTTCCTGCTGGGCATTGTCGCCTTCGCGCCAACCTTCGACAGCCAGTTCGCCGGCACCGTCGCCCTCGGTCAGCCGGGCTTCTGGGCGGCGTTCATCGGTGCCTCGCTGGTGGCCATGAGCAACCCGATCTCCTTCGGCGCGTTCCTTGGCGACTGGTCGCGCTACATCCCGCGCAGCACGCCCAAGTCGCGGATCATGCTGGCGGTGATCGCTGCGCAACTGGCGACGTTGATACCGTTCCTGTTCGGCCTCGCCACCGCCACCATCGTAGCGATCAAGGCCCCGGACTACATCGCGGCGAACAATTATGTAGGCGGGCTGCTGGCGGTGTCGCCGAGCTGGTTTTTCTTGCCTGTTTGCCTGATCGCGGTGATTGGCGGGATGTCCACCGGCACCACCTCGCTGTATGGCACCGGGTTGGACATGTCCAGCGTGTTTCCACGACTGCTGTCGCGGGTCAAGGCGACGCTGCTGATCGGCGTGCTGTCGATTGCCTTCATCTTCATCGGCCGCTTCGCCGCCAACCTGGTGCAGAGCGTGTCCACATTCGCCGTACTGATCATCACCTGCACCACACCGTGGATGGTGATCATGATCATCGGCCTGCTGGTACGCCGCGGCTTCTATTGCCCGGACGACCTACAAGTGTTCACCCGGGGCGAAACCGGCGGCCGCTACTGGTTCAGCCACGGCTGGAACTGGCGCGGCCTGGGCGCGTGGATCCCCAGCGCACTGGTGGGGCTGTGCTTCGTCAACCTGCCGGGGCAGTTTGTCGGCCCGCTGGGCGAACTGGCCGGTGGCATCGACGTCAGCCTGCCGGTGACGCTGGGGCTGGCTTCGGTGGTGTACCTGGTGTTGTTGGGGGTGTTCCCGGAGCCGGCGGCGGTATATGGGCCGGGGGATTTGCGTGGCAACGATTCGGCGCCCAACGATAAGCCGCAGCTGGGGCAGACCGCCTGACCCGAGGTGAATACATCACTGGCTGACTCAAGGTGCATACAGCACCTGAGGCTGGGGGCTTTTGTGGCGAGGGAGCTTGCTCCCGTTCGGTTGCGCAGCAACCGCTATGGGGAGTGCTTCGCACTCCAGCGGGAGCAAGCTCCCTCGCCACAAAAGCAGATTCGCACTGAGGCAGCAATGCCAGGGACTGCACCGCCTCGTTCCTCCATAAAAAATACAATCGGAGACACGCCATCATGGCTTTGGATTTAATCGTCGTTCTCATCTACGCCACCGGCATGATCGCTCTCGGCTGGTACGGCATGCGCCGCGCCAAAACCCGTGACGACTACCTGGTTGCCGGGCGCAACCTCGGCCCGGGCTTTTACCTGGGCACCATGGCCGCCACGGTCCTGGGCGGCGCGTCCACCATCGGCACCGTGCGCCTGGGTTATGTCCATGGTATTTCCGGATTCTGGCTGTGCGGCGCCATCGGCCTGGGCATCGTCGGCCTGAGCCTGTTCCTTGCCAAGCCGTTGCTCAAGCTCAAGATCTACACCGTGACCCAGGTGCTGGAGCGCCGCTACAACCCGGCTGCGCGCCACGCAAGTGCGCTGATCATGCTGGTCTACGCGCTGATGATCGGCGCCACCTCGACCATCGCCATCGGCACCGTGATGCAAGTGCTGTTCGGCCTGCCCTTCTGGGTCTCGATCCTGGTGGGCGGCGGCGTGGTGGTGCTGTATTCCACCATCGGCGGCATGTGGTCGCTGACCCTCACCGACATCGTGCAATTCCTGATCATGACCGTGGGCCTGGTGTTCCTGCTGATGCCGATGTCCATCATGGACGCCGGCGGCTGGGATGCGATGGTCGCGAAACTGCCGGCCAGCTACTTCGATTTCACCGCCATCGGCTGGGACACCATCATCACCTACTTCCTGATCTACTTCTTCGGCATCTTCATCGGCCAGGACATCTGGCAGCGGGTGTTCACCGCCCGCAGCGAAGGCGTGGCCAAAGTGGCCGGCACCGCCGCCGGGCTGTACTGCGTGCTCTACGGCCTGGCCGGGGCGCTGATCGGCATGGCGGCCAAGGTGTTGCTGCCGGACCTGGCGAACGTCAATAACGCGTTTGCCAGCGTGGTCCAGGTCAGCCTGCCCAACGGCATTCGCGGCCTGGTGGTCGCGGCGGCCCTGGCGGCCTTGATGTCCACCGCGGCGGCCGGCCTGCTGGCAGCCTCCACCACCGTTGTCCAGGACTTGTTGCCACGCCTGCGCAAAGGCCGTGAAAGCGGCAGTGGCGATGTTCATGAAAACCGCCTCGCGACCCTGCTGATGGGCGCCGTGGTGCTGGTGATCGCGCTGGTGGTCAGCGACGTGATCAGCGCCCTGACCCTGGCTTATAACCTGCTGGTGGGTGGGATGCTGATTCCGCTGATCGGCGCCATCTACTGGAAACGCGCCACCACCGCCGGGGCGATCAGCAGCATGTCCCTGGGCTTTCTGACCGCGCTGTTTTTCATGGTCAAGGACGGCTTGGACGCCAACACGCCGATCTATTACAGCCTGGGCGTGGCGTTGGTGAGTTTTGTGCTGGTAAGTGTGTTGTCGCCACGTTCGGATGTGGTGGCAAAGGCGGTTTGATCAACGACTGATAAGCGGTTTTCTTCGAGGGGTGTGGCGTCGGTGGCCACACCCTTTTTTTCTTCAGAACGAGCACACACCCCGTGGCGAGGGAGCTTGCTCCCGCTAGGCTGTGCAGCAGACCCATCACCTTATTGGGTCTGGCACACCGGGGAGCCTGGCTTTGGGCGCTTCGCACGCCAGCGGGAGCAAGCTCCCTCGCCACAGGGACGGCTTATGCCGGAAATAAAAAAAGATCGCAGTCTCGAGCTGCTTCATCTGAAACAGCTCGAGACTGCGATCTTTTCAATATTCTCAGGTGCGTTACCGGCGGCGCGGTTGGCGGCGGCGTTGCTCGTCATCGGTGCGGATCGGAATCGGTTGCATCGGCGGCTCGATCAAACCAAGCGCGACACCCAGGTCATGAAGCCAGTTCTGGATTTTCTCTTTCATCGTGGTGCCCCCTCAGGGTCGTGCGAGCGGCAGATATCTGTGGCCCCTTCGCGTTGATAATAGTCCGATGTGCTACGCAATGCTCGCTTCAATTCGCAATGATCTGTTACTGAATTGATCCAAATCCGTTTCCTGTAGTTCAAGCCGATTGCGCCGTCACTTGGGGCGCTCGCGGCCAGGCCTGTTGCTGCAATTCGATCCAGGCGTTCAGGTTGGCGCCGACCATGCCTTTGCGCCACATCAGCCAAGTCGTGGCACTGGCAAACGGCTCGGCCAGCGGATGTACCGTCACCCGGTCACGACCCGGCATGCTCGCCAGCATCGACTCGGACATCAGCGCCACCCCGGACCCGGCGATGACACACGCCAGCATCCCCTGATACGACTCAATCTCCATCGCCCGGCCCATGGTCGCGTGATCATGGGCAAACCAGGCCTCCAGGCGCATGCGGTACGAACAGCCGCGCCGAAAGGTAAACACTGAGCGACCCTGAACATCCAGCGCACTGCGCACCGGTGCATGATCGGCCTCGGTGATCAGCACCAGCCGCTCGTCGCACAACGGCACCCCGTCCAACCCCGCCAGCTTCAACGGCCCATCCACCAGCGCTGCGTCGAGCCGTCCGGTGAGCAAACCTTCCAACAACTCACCACTGGGCCCTGACTGCACTTGCAGGTTCACCGCCGGATAGCGGCGGTGGTAACCGGCCAGCAGGTCCGGCAAGTGAGTCGCCGCCGTGCTGTACATCGTACCCAGCACAAATTCCCCGGCCGGCTGCCCACCCTGCACGGCAGCGTGGGCTTCGTCGTGCAGGGCAAAAAGCTTTGTCGCATAGTCCAGCAAGACTTTTCCTGCCGGTGACAACTGCAGTCGCTGACGCTCGCGTAGGAAAAGCTCCACCCCCAACTGCTCTTCAAGCTGCTTGAGCCGGGTCGAGAGGTTCGACGGCACCCGATGCAGACGCTCGGCCGCCCGGGTGACGGACCCCTCTTCGGCCACGGCCTGGAAAATCCGTAACTGGCTGAACTCCACGACCTTCTCCAAAAAAGAACAAGTTACTCACTATTATTCATTTTTAATGAAAGTCAATCAGTCCTAGCCTGACGGTCATTCGCCTCAACGCTGGAGTACGACCATGTCACCTTTAATTCGCCTGCTCGGCAGTTTCATCGCGCTGATGATGGCCATGGGTATCGGCCGCTTCGCCCTCACGCCGCAGTTACCTCATTTGATCGGCGAAGGTCAGATCGACTTGACGGCCGCCGGTCTGATTGCCGCCGCCAACTACCTGGGTTACTTCCTCGGGGCATTGGACGCGATGTTCGCCCGCCGTCCGGAACAAGTGCGCCGGCGCCTGCATGGCGGCCTGTGGCTGTGCGTGCTGCTGACCCTGGCGTCGTTCTGGGCGTGGGGCTTCTGGCCGCACCTGGCGTTGCGCTTCGGCACTGGGGTGGCAAGTGCCTGGGTGCTGGTGATGATCACCGCGCTGAGTCAGCCTTTGGCAACGGCGGCCGGGCGACCAAGGCTTGGCGCGGTGGTGTTTGCCGGACCGGGGCTGGGAATTTTCCTGACCGGCTTGCTCGCCCTGGGCTCGAACCTGCTGGGCCAGAGCTCTGCGACCCTGTGGCTGGTGTATGCCGGCGTGGCCTTGGCAATGTTGCTGTTGATCCTGCCGATCTTGCCGCAAACCGCCGGGACCGCGCCCGTCGCGGCCCCGGCCGGTCCCTCCTCCAGTCGTGGCATCGCCCGCCTCGGCGTGGTCTACGCCTTGTACGGCGTAGGTTACATCATTCCGGCGACATTCCTGTCGCAGATGGCGTCGGCGCAGTTCCACGGGCAATGGCAAGCCGACCTGTTCTGGCCCTGCTTCGGCCTGGCCGCCGCGCTCGGGGTGCTGCTGGTCAGCCTGCGGCGGCCGGACCCAGGCACCACCGGTCGTTGGCTGATCGGTACGCTGTGGTTGCAGGCAATCGGGGTGTTCGCCTGCCTGTCGGGCAGCGGCACGGGCTTGGCGCTCGGCGTCATCCTGTGTGGCACGCCCTTCCTGGCCTGCATGCAACTGGTGATGCAGCGCTCCCGAGAACTGGCGCCCCACGCCACTCAGCGCAACGCCGGCCTGTTGACCGCCTGCTTTGCCATCGGCCAACTCAGCGGCCCGCTACTGGCGGCACTGAGCAGCCATTTCAGCGGCGGGCTGCAACCGGCGTTGATCGTTGCCGGCAGTGGGTTGGTGTTGGCCGGCGGGCTGTTGCTGCGGCCCGGCAACCAGCACGCAGCAACTCCTTGTGCTCAAACTGCCCTGCGCTGATCAGGCCTGGCCGGCCGGGCTGAACGACGTTTTGGGCAACATGGCCGGCTCACGCCGGGCCAAGGCGAAATACAACACCCCGCCGAGGAAGCAACCGGTGAACCAGGCGAAATTGGCCATCGATTGCAGCCACGGCGTGAAGGTGATCGCCACGCCCATCAGCGTCGCGGGAATCAGCGCCTTGACCGCCGTCCAGTTGATGCCGCCACTGTAGTAGTAACGCCCGCTCGGCCCCTCGTCGAACAGCGCATTCACATCGATCTGCTGTTTTTTGATCAGGTAGTAATCCACCAGCAAAATGCCGAACAGCGGGCCGATAAACGCCGCCAGCACGTCCAGCGTGTAGTGGATCACTTCGGGGTTGTTGAACAGATTCCACGGCGTGATGAAGATCGACGCCACCGCCGCGATCATGCCACCGGCGCGCCAACTGATCTTGCTGGGTGCGACGTTGGCGAAGTCAAACGCCGGCGACACGAAGTTCGCGACGATGTTGATGCCGACCGTCGCGGTCACGAAGGCGAAGGCTCCGAGGAGTACCGCCACACTGTTGTCGATGCGCGCCACCGTGGCGATCGGATCATGGAGCATTTCGCCAAACACCGGGAGGGTCCCGGACACGATCACCACCGTGACCAGCGAGAACGCCAGGAAATTCACCGGCAGCCCCCAGAAATTACCCCGACGCACGTCAGACATGCTCCGGCAGTAACGGCTGAAATCGCCGAAATTCAAGGTCGGGCCGGAAAAGTACGACACCACCAGGGCCGTTGCGACGACCACCTGGCCGAACGCCTGCCAGCCGGACAGGGACTTTTCCGCCAGGGTGAAGCTGATGTTGCTCCAACCGGCTTTCCACACGATCCAACCGGCCAACAGGAACATCACGGCATACACCACCGGCCCGGCCCAATCGATGAAACGCCGGATCGACTCCATGCCCGCCCAGAACACCAATGCCTGGACGAACCACAAGCTGAGGAAACCGAACCAGCCCAAGTAGGACAAACCGGCAAAATGCGGTGCGGCATAAACTTCCATTGCAGGAAAAAACCGCAGCACCACGATGATCAGCGCACTGGATGCCAGGTAGGTCTGAATCCCGTACCAGGCCACCGCGATCAAACCGCGGATGACCGCCGGAATATTCGCCCCGAACACCCCGAACGCCAATCGACAAATCACTGGGTAAGGCACCGCCGCCTGCTGGCTCGGCTTGGCGACCAGATTGGCGATCAGTTGCACGATGCAAATGCCACCCAACAAGGCAATCAACACCTGCCAACTCGCCAGACCCAACGCGAACAGACTCGCGGCGAACACATAACCGCCAACGCTGTGCACATCGCTCATCCAGAACGCGAAGATGTTGTACCAATTCCATTTCTGCGGCAGCGGGCCCAGGTCTTCGTTATAGAGGCGGGGGCTGTAGCCGTTGGGCAATTGCTCGGACATTGCGGGCTCCTTATGAGTACCGCCGTGCCCCCGGACCAACCTGCTCACCATACTGCGCACGGGAGCCGGCATGGTTTGTATACGAAGCGCTACGCAGAATGCGTGCCATAGGTGCTGGATGTAAGACAGGCCGCGGCGTGCGGCGAGGCTTTATACCGAGCAAGCAGGTACGTACGCCCACGAATAGGGCGCGAGTGCATGCTAAAGGTGCGAAATTTTGTATACAGCCAGGAACCCGTGGCGAGGGAGCTTGCTCCCGCTGGGTTGCGAAGCAACCCCTTCCGGCCATTCTCCGGTGGGTCAGGCTGATTGGAGTAAACCCCTTTTTGGGGGCCGCTTCGCAGCCCAGCGGGAGCAAGCTCCCTCGCCACGGGAATTTCCACGACTTGCGGGAGTTGCAGCAGGTCAGCTCAATTCAATCCGATCCGCATGAATCACAATCTGACCATTCTTGTACAACGCCCCAATGGCCTTCTTGAAATTGCCCTTGCTCACGCCAAACAGGCTGCTGATCAATGCCGGATCGCTCTTGTCGCTGACCGCCAGCGTACCGTTGCTCTCACGCAACTTGGCGAGAATCTTGGCGTTCAGGCTGGTGGCGGCTTCCTGACCCACCGGCTGCAGGCTCAGGCTGATCTTGCCGTCCGGACGGACTTCCTTGATGAACCCCTTCTCGCGCATGCCGACGCGCATGAACTTGAAGATTTCGTTCTTGTGGATAAGTCCCCAGTGCTTGTTATTGATGATCGCCTTGAAGCCCATGTCGGTGGCTTCGGCGACCAGCAAATCAACTTCCTGTCCCGCCGTGTAGTTGGCCGGAGTCTTGTCCAGATAACGGTCCAGGCGCGCCGTGGCGGTGATGCGGCGGGTGTGTTTGTCGAGATAGACATGCACTACGCAGTATTCACCTGCGTGCATCTGGCGTTTCTCTTCGGAGTACGGCAGCAACAGGTCCTTGGGCAGGCCCCAATCGAGGAACACGCCGATGCTGTTGACTTCAACCACTTTCAGGCTGGCAAATTCGCCGACTTGGACCTTGGGTTTTTCCGTAGTTGCGATCAGTTTGTCGTCGCTGTCCAGATAAATAAAAACATTGAGCCAGTCTTCATCTTCGCTGGGAATATCTTTGGGGATATAACGATTAGGCAGCAATATTTCGCCGTCCGCTCCGCCGTCCAGATATAAACCGAAGTTAGTGTGTTTAACCACTTGCAAACTGTTGTAGCGCCCGACTAAAGCCATTTCCAATACCCTCATTGCGTGGGCGGCATTCTACCCGTTTTTGTGGCGAGATTCGTGGTTGCCTCGGCACGCCCTGGCCGAGCGTTGATTTTCCTGGGTTTTCCTTAACGATCCGGCCATTCGTCAGGCGGACCGCGGCTCGTTTCGCTCACATCGGCAGGGACATTTCTCAAGGGGTTGTTATTTAAAACAGTGGCTTAGGGCAATAAATGCCAAATAAACCGGGGACGGTTCCGGTTCACTCAGGATAATTTCGAGGGATATTTACCAAGCTATTGTCAAGTAATTGCTGTACGATGCCTGGCCCCATTAATTATCCATAGGGTATTGGCCGTCATGCGCGTAAAAGCATCCAACAGCAAAGCAAAGCCAGCTCCAGCCGTTGAAACCAGCGAGTCGATCAATGATCAGATCGCTGCGTTCCTCAAGTCCGGCGGTGAGATCCAGCAGATTGCCAAAGGCGTCAGCGGCCAGACATTCGGCCCATCCAAGCAGATCAGCCTGGGCAAAAAATAACCTGTCGCCTCACCGGTTCCCAAAGCGCTTTGAGCCTCGAAGCGCTTGGACTGCAAACCCCTCTCGCTCCATCCTTCCCTTATAAATCGACGAACGGCCCTCACCGCCGTGCATTCGCCGGTATTCTTGCACCTCTCTAGCTCAAGCGTTTCAGCTTGATTATCGTTACTGCTCCTCGCTAATTCCGGAGTGAAGCATGCACCTCCCTGTTGCTGTGCTGACGACCAGCCTGCTGGCCTGTTCCCTTGCCCAAGGGCAGGTATTCCAGCGCGAACTCGGCGACTTCGACCTCAAGCTCGGCACCACGCCTACCCGCAGCATGGCCCAGGGTCTGGTCACCCAATCGAGCACCGGGTCGTTCCATGGAGGCCTGGACCTGAGCCATGACAGTGGTTGGTACGCCGGCCAATGGTCCCCCAGCGCCGGCCTGACCTCAGACCTCGAAGTCGATTCCTACATGGGCTTTAAACAACCCTTCGACCAAACCCTGGGCTACGAAGTCGGCCTGATCCACTACAGTTACCCCACCACCGATACCCTCGACAGCCAGGAATTCTTCGGCGGCCTGACCATCCTCGGCAGCCGCTTCGGCGCGGCCCTGAGCAACGATCCGGATAAACAGAACAGTACGCTGTTCGCCGACCTGGGCGGCAACGTGCCGTTCGGCATCGGGATAAGCGCCAAATACACCACCCACCAGCTCAACTCCCCGGTCTCGGTGGAGAACGGCTACGTAGGCAGTTTCAGCGACTGGTCACTGAAGATTTCCCGTCCCTGGAAAGGCCTCGACCTGGACCTGATCTACAGCGACTCCAGCCTCAGCGGCAGCAGTTGCTCGGCATACTCCGGCCACAACAGCGAGTGCGACAGTCTGCTGACCCTAAAAATGGCCCACCCTTTTTACTAAGTGTTACGCATTAAAGTCGGCTGAACTGCCACGCGTCTGCGATGCTCAAACAAGCACCTCCGCTTCGCAAGGACTCGCCCATGTCGCGCTGGTTGACCCGCACCGCCGTTTTCGTCGCCCTGTTGCTCACGCTCACCGCGTGCAGCCGCATCGGCCTGGCCTACCGCAACCTCGACCTGATCATCCCCTGGACCCTCAACGATTACCTGGAGATCAACGGCGAGCAGAAAGACTGGTTTGACGAACGCCTCAAACAACACCTGAGCTGGCACTGCACCACCCAATTGCCCGGTTACCTTGACTGGCTGGACCGCCTCAAGACCATGGTGCAAACCGACCAGGTGACCGACCAGACCCTGCAACAGCGCACCCGGGAAGCCAAGGCCGCCATCGCCGAAACCGCCCGGGCCATCACCCCGTCGGCCATCGAGCTGCTGCAAGGTTTAAGCGATGAGCAAGTGGCGGAGATGAACGCCGCCTTTGTGAAGGACCAGCGCAAACGCCAGCAGCAATACCTCAAGCCAACGTTGCAGGAACAGATCCAGGAACGTAGCGAACGCATGGAAAAACGCCTGAACGACTGGCTCGGTCCGCTCAACAGCGCCCAGCATCAACGCGTGATGGCTTGGTCAACCGCCCTGGGCGACCAGAACCAACAATGGATCGCCAACCGCGCCCACTGGCAGAACCAGTTCAGCCAAGCCGTGGCCCAACGCCACAACCCCGACTTCCCCAAACGCATCGAGCAACTGCTGGTCGACCGCGAAAGCCTCTGGACCCCCGCCTACCGCGAGGCCTATGACAAAACCGAAGCCCAGGCCCGCAGCCTGCTGATCGATCTGATGGCCGAGAGCACCCCACCCCAGCGCGAACGGCTGCTGAAGAAAATCGACGGGGTGAAGAAGGATTTCACTGATTTGAAGTGCTTGAAAGCGGCAAGGAACTGAACGGGCACGTCCACGAACATACATCAATCCCCTGTGGGAGCGAGCCTGCTCGCGATGGCGGTATGTCAGTCAACATATAGGCAACCTGACACGCCTCCATCGCGAGCAAGCTCGCTCCCACAGGGATAGGGCAGCGCATCGCCCGTCAGGCTATCTGCGCCTTCGAAGCCAAATCATCAAACGTAAACTCATCCAGCGCATCTTCCTGCTCATCCAGCACCTGGCGCGGATGATCATTACCCGGAATGCTGCTGTCGATCAGGCTCAACAATCGCGAGCCACGGGGCGTCAGCACAAAATTCTCGCCATTGCCGCCCTCTTCCTCCGGACGAGGCTCGATATAGCCACGCTCAAGCAGTAACTTTTCGTACTCCCCAGCGACCGCTTTCAGATGATCGAGGTTCTCGATGTCCTCACCCGCCGCCGCCTTCTGCGCTGCGTACTCCTCCGCATAAGGCCGAGGCGTAAAACTGTGGCCGGCGCCGTTCTGCACTTCGTGCAACAACTTCTCGATCAAGTCCCAGTTATAAGTCGTCATCCTGATCCATCCTCCAAAGAGTGAGATGCCTACCTAATCTGTGACCCAAGCGCTGCGCCGCCGTTCAGCCGAGCTTCCCGGTGGGCCATGCCACCAGCCGACCAACGGCCTGTCGAATTCCCCCCAGGCCAGACGACCACTTGCTGAAGCACCTCTGCCAACAGGAGAAACCACCATGAACGTAGAGCACCATCCCGTCGTCTCGCGAGAAGAATGGCTCGCCGCCCGCCGCGAACACCTGGCCCACGAAAAGGCCTTCACCCGCGAACGCGACAGACTCAGCGCCGAACGCCGCGCCCTGCCCTGGGTAAAAATCGACAAACCCTACCGCTTCCAGGGCCCCCACGGCGACCTGAGTCTGGCCGACCTGTTCGGCGGCCGCAGCCAACTGATCATCTATCACTTCATGTTCGGCCCCGGCTGGGAAGAAGGCTGCCAAGGCTGCTCCTTCCTGTCCGACCACATCGACGGCGCCAATCAACACCTGGCCCACCACGACGTCGCCGTGGTCGCAGTCTCCCGCGCCCCCTTCGCCGAATTCCAACCCTTCAAACGCCGCATGGGCTGGGCCTTCGACTGGGTCTCGTCACACGGCTGCGACTTCAACCACGACTTCGGCGTCAGCTTCAACACCGAGGACCTCGCCAGCGGCAAAGCCACCTACAACTACGAAAAAACTGACACCACCGCCACCGAACTCCCCGGCCTGAGCGTCTTCTATCGCAACCAAGCCGGCGACATCTTCCACACCTACTCCACCTACGCCCGCGGCCTGGACATGCTGGTCGGCACCTACCACTATCTCGACCTGACCCCCAAAGGCCGCAACGAAGACGAAATCATGGATTGGGTACGTCATCACGACAAATACGAAGACGCCAAGCCCCACAACTGCTGCCATAGCTGACGCCCAGGTCACCAGTCGAGCACCGCCTGTGGCGAGGGAGCTTGCTCCCGCTCGACTGCGAAGCAGGCGCCCGCTTTGCCTGCCCCAACGCAGTCAAAAACCCGACCGCATGCAGGTCAGAGTTCCTACATAAAGCTCGGAAAGCGGTGGCTTGCGGCGTTTGGAACAGGAAGCTTATAGTCCCCCGTCGCCCCAATGGCGGCTCAGGTTTGGCGACCTGCTAACGAGTAGCTCTCACTAAATCAAACGAGGCTACAACTTATGACCCGATACATGCCTATCACCGGTATCGACATCACCCCAGCAACCCTGCTGATCGACACCGAAGCCCCACTCGACGTCCTCTTCGAAACCGCCGACTACCGCATCCGCACTGTGACACAGCTGCTTGAGAACATCGCCTTCCGCTCGGATATCAGCTCCGACACGTTGGTGCTTACCGATTTCTGCAAAATGCTGACGATATCGCTGCGCGATGGGTGTGATGTGATGGACGTGATTGGAGACGCTTGCGGGCGCAAGCGGCGGAGTAATGGAAACGGGCGGCCTGAGGGTCGCCCGTTTTAAGGTTTCTACAAGCAAAGATGCCATCAGAGGATGAGATGAACCGCGTAATGCAGGCACGGAGAACACATGACTAAGACTTTCACAGAGTTCAACCCCACCGAATACCTCAACACGTCCGAAGCCATTTCGGAATTCATGAGCGATGCCTTGGAAACCGGCAATGCTAGCTATATCGACAAAGCTACGGCAGTGATAACACACGCCAAGAAAATGACCGAATTGCCCAGCGAGACCAGCCCATCCCGTAAAAATGGGAACAACTCATCCAACCTGCGTTGATCATGCAAAAGCGAGCTTTCCTATCCGCGCCAATCAAGATGCTTAGGTGAGTAGCCTAGCAGGCAATATTTCACTTTAAGATCTGTCCTCCTAGTGTGCTGTTCGCAAAATAACTTATTGAGCTTCCATCTACACTTCAAACGTCATCGCTGCCTGGGAGAGCTTACCGTGAACGCTCTGGACATCACACATCAGAACATCTATGGCTCGACCGTGTGATTGATAGCATAATGCCTCCTGTTTTATTTCAACGGACGCATGGAAGCCATGTTCAAAACTCTGTCTCTCCTGCTGCTTTTGGCCGCGATCACGGGCTGTCAGAGCCTGACCCGACCGACCGATTTCGACTCTTCACTTGTTGGCTTGCGATGCATGATGATCGCAGGTAAGAAACCCTTCGAGCGGGACAATCTGCTTTACATCGAACGCTATGCCAATTATGGAAATGCTACGTGCAAGGCAATGCTGGGTAAGATGTATCAGGAAGGAGGATACGGCGTCGATCAAGATTTCAGTAAGGCCCGGGCGCTGTTCGTCGAGTCTGCCGTGCTGGACCCGGCCACGAATATTCTACTCGGGCAGATGGCGGAGCGCGGTGAAGGTGAGCCGGTGGACTACGCCAAGGCCCGCGAACTCTATCGCCTCTCGGGCAAGAATGCCGTGCTGGCGCTGGGGCGATTGATGGAGGAAGGTAAAGGTGGCCCGCAGGATCTGCCTGGTGCCTTGGCACTCTATCTGGAGTCGGTGAAGTACTGTCGCGATGATGCCTGGGAGGCGATGAACCGTTTGCGCAAACAGGGGCAGCCGCTTAATGAGGTGCAGGCGAAGCGGTATCAGCAACTTTGGATCACGAGTTTCCTCAAGCAGCAGAGCCGCCGTATGGCTGTTCGGGAAGTGTTCGAAGCAGTCAATGCTACGGGCGAAGCTAAGAACGTGAAGTTGTCCTACCGCTTCAAGTCAGACAGCGGTGCGCCTCAGGTCACGATGATCAAAGGTTCGGGCGATGCCAATGTAGATAGGTGGATCATGAAGGCAGCGTCGCGGATCACAATGGGTGACTCCGCGCCGCTGACGGGTAGCTCGGGTGAACAGGAGATCCTGGCGCCGCTTGTATTCTCACCTCAAGACACTCAACGCCTGGATTGGATATGCGGGAGAAGGCCTTGTAGTTGATTGCACTAATCAATGGTCCAATGAACGCCCGATTGGAAGGGACCGGCGGCAAGGCTCCGGTTATGAAAATTCGGAAAAGGGGGGCGTAAAAACGTATACAAAGGGGACAGATTTATTTTTCTACCTCAGTCCTTGGCCGCCCCTGCCCTCGCTGCTCTATCCGCACGCCAACAATTCGTTCCACCTCGTCTACGAAACGGCTTGTACCCGTCAGTTGGCCTCGCTGCAAAGCATCGCGGATCAATCGAAGCTGATCACAAGGAATGGCTTGGCGCACATATTCCTCATACCGAAGCCGCCGCTCCAGCGGGGTATCAGCCAAGGCCAAGAAGCATGGATCAGCATCTAACCAGCGCCCATCAGGCTCATCACTTACCCGGTTTCAAAAGCTCGACCACGCATAGTCTGCGACATCGGCGACCATGCGAGCGCATACAGGATTCAATTCAATGTAACGACTACAGGCGAGCAAATATGAATCCGACTGCACTACGCTGGATTTGTAACGGCTTTCCCACAAGGTGCCTGAACGCCCTTCCAATCGATTTCGATAGCGCGTTGCACGAGCAGCCAACGCTTTCATTAACTGTCCCAGCCCAACGGTCGATTCACCCGGAGCCAGCAACAAATGGACATGATTCGTCATCAGGCAATAGGCATAGACCTTTACCCCGAAAGCATCTTTTAGCTCGCGCAGATCAGATAGATAGCGCTGATAATCCTCTGCCGCTGCAAACACTACCTGTCGGTTATGGCCCCGCTGTACTACGTGGTGCGGGTAGTTTGGTAAAACAATACGTCCCATTCTGGGCATATTTAGGCTCCTCCATCCTTGGAAGTCTTCAGCGTAGCAGATGATTGAAAAATAAATCTGTCCCCTTTTCGCTCTCAGCAAGCAGCTCTATAAAAAAGAGATAGTCTTCATCTGAGTAGAAGCAAGCCGTTCGATTGTTCCCTCGTTGAATTAGATTTAAGGGTACGCCTTGCATCACTACACGTGCTCTGCGTGGCATGGTGACTCCTTTCATACTTGTCGAGTCGAAAGCTTAGCCAACGTCAGAGAAAACATAGCCTTTAACTATGTCATGCTATTTCTATCAATCAAAATGCATCACTTGCCTGCCCAGCTATCCTTCTTAACGCAACGGAAAACGTGGTCTGTCCCCCTTTCTTCCCCGACTAGCTAGAATAGGAAGAAATCAGAGCCTTTGCGATTATACCTTCCGCGGTGCGGCCGGATGCCAGCTCAGCCAGCTCATCCATCGAGATCAAATTTGAGCTTAAATACTCGTAGAAACCCTCTTGAAGCTCTGATTTTTTCACAGCAACAACGCCAAATTCCTCATATGCGCTTTCAAAGGCAACCCATTTGCACGCGCTTTCGCATAGAACTATTGGATAACTAACTGCTCCATCAAAAAAACTTTCAAACTTTTTATTTAACCAATAAACATCTTTCTCTAAATCGCTTCCATCGAAGGAAAAACAAGAGTTACCTAATCGCTCGCCTCCTGAAAACTTTATAAATACATCCGACTTATAGCTGGAAACGCTATTCCATACCAATCCCGAAAAGATTTCAAAAAAACAGAGCAATGGCCTCTCAAAAAACCAAAACAGAAATCCACCACCAACAAAAACATTCATCGGCAAGTCTTTATTAAAATTTATCACCCTTGACAGCCTATCAAGAAAACAATTCAAATCTTCATCTTCAACTTTCAAAACAGCCATGACTACTCTCCTGAAAACCTGATTTTCGCAGTTGGTTTTTTCACCCCTTCTATAGTCAACGACGCGGAAGGTTGCCCTGTTGACGTTGAAGATGGATAGAATCGATAGGTCTTCTCTCCATTAGTTAATACAGTAACTGAGCCATCTTGAGAAATTGTCTTTTTAAAACCATTAGACTCAAGGGTCTTTATGGCGCCGCTCTGACTAATGTTCGCCTCTATCTGCCCTGCGCTATTCCGCGTAGCTTTCGGCAAAAACTCAATCGATGTTGCTTTTGGACCACCACTAGCACTTCCAGAGGATAGCAGAAAACGGGGACTGACCACGTTTTCCAGCTAAGAAACTGAATTTTTCCCCGGGCGCCCTGGGGATCCTCGCTGAACTCGACGTCCGATCATAGCTTCAATTTCAGCAGCAAATCGTGAACTCCCAAGCACATAGTTTCCGTTGGTGGCAGACCGAATTTGGTCTACCAGCCCTATTTCCAGCTCACTTCTAAAAAGCTCTCTGTATGCTTCAGCAGTCGATATATCTGCCCCGCCAAGAGACAGATACTGAATGTGTGGTGTAATGAAGTGCGAAAACTCTGACTGTGCATTAGCGCGATAACTCGACCAACGATATTCTGCGGGATGTGCGACGATTTTCGCCCGAACAGGATTCAGCTCAATATAACGATAGCAAGCTAATACATAGCTATTGCTTTGAACAAGGCAGGAACGGAAGCGCCCTCCCATAAGTCCCACTTCGTCCATATGTACGATTCACATACTGCACATATTTCTGCCCTACCCCCTTCATAAGCGAAGCTGCACTGCTTTGCTCCTGAGGGCCAACTAGTAAGTGAACATGATTAGTCATTAAGCAAAATGCATGAACCTCACAACGACTTTTGCTAGCCTGCTCAGCAAGCAGCTCTATAAAAAAGAGATAGTCTTCATCTGAGTAGAAGCAAGCCGTTCTGTTGTTCCCTCGTTGAATTAGATGTAAGGGTACGCCTTGCATCACTACACGTGCTCTGCGTGGCATGGTGACTCCTTTCATACTTGTCGAGTCGAAAGCTTAGCCAACGTCAGAGAAAACATAGCCTTTAACTATGTCCTGCTATTTCTATCAATCAAAATGCATCACTTGCCTGCCCAGCTATCCTTCTTAACGCAACGGAAAACGTGGTCTGTCCACCTTTCCCCCTCCCTGTACTTCATTTTCAGCTCGTTCCTTGCGCCATTCGCATACTTTGCAATGTCTTCCGCGCTCGCACCGCGAGCACGCATCTTATCCACAGTCCCTGTAAATCATAAACATCTTTAACATAGTTTTGCCGGACAGGCGGGAGATACCCTAAGTCTCCGTCAGCTTTAGGTATAGCGTTATCCCAAGCAGCCCCCCCTTTTGCATCGCTCGCAAGGGTATCAGTTTCTTTGGCTACATCCCCAGCTCCCCCCTTTTGCTCCAACAAGTTACAAAATTCAGTCCTCTTTATACACCTGCACCCTCTCCAAAAACCGATGTACCTCTTGTGGTTCTCGCTCAACGAGGCCTACATAATGCTGATACTCATTAACCAACAACGAATACCCAAAAATATAGCTAATTCCGAACGCATCAAAAAGAGCCTTATAGTCAGTGGTCGACTGAGTAATACAGAACTCCCAACCTGCTGGAACCTCTGAGTTTATCAAGTCGAACATATAGCTCGGAGCCCAGAACGGTGGCTGACCAGGTGCTCTCACTAAAAAATCCACCCGATCGAAAATAAATAATAAAGCGTATACGACGTAACTTTCACCAACCGTTAACGGAGAGTAATCAGTTTGATCAACCTCACCCAAATACCGCTTCGATAGTGGAATAGCATCACCAAGGCTAGACTTACAAATCGCCAACATGTATTTACTCACTTAAATTTGAAATCATCAATGGCTCCAGTAATGGAGTTTCTGACGTAATGGATTTCAATACCATTGATATTTTGGGCTGACTTTACCCAACCATCAGCAGCCGGCCATCGAGGGTCAGTCATAGGAACAGGTAGCGTACGTCCAGCCGCTGGATTTGAAATAGCCTGCTCCATAGCGAGCTGTTCATTCAAATTAGCAGGCGTAGATCTGCCTGTCGAACCCAAGCCTAGTGGTTTGTTAACTACGGACGGTATTTCAGTGCCTTTTGGACCACCAACACCTGCAACTACCGGACTTTTACCCAGAATCGCCATACCAAGCGTAAATTTCAGCTCGGTCAGCAATGTCACCCGTTCGTCCAGCGACAACTGCCGTCCAGCCTGTTGATCAAGCCAACTGGTCTCCTTGGCCCACTGATCGACCCCTGCCAACTCATCCGGCGTCAGCCAACCTTCCTTGAGGTTCTTCGCAAACGCCATTTGCTTATCTGAGGTAAAAAGCGCTCCCCAACCATCTACACCTTGTGACGGAACGGCAACCGCCCCTGGATTTCCCGTGAGAAGCCCGGCCATGTCATAAGAAACATTACGCCGCAGGAAGTCCATCAGGTCCTTGGCGACAGGGGCGTCCAAAGAAACCGCGCTTTGCTGGATCGCCTCCACACACGCTCTACTTTCACAGGCGTTGATGGCCATGGAACGCTGGGCAGATAGCTCTTCGTACTTTCCAACGATCTCGCGGATGTTCTGTGCGCTACACCCTTCAGTCGCCCGACACCCCTGAAGCTCTTTAAGCAGACGCTCTGCTGACTGATGATTGAGATTGTTGTACTGCGTTGCGTTTGCCGTTACCGCAGCAGCGGCGGATGCATCCCCGCCCGTAAACGCCGCCGTCAATACACCAATCAGCTGAGAAGCGCCCAACAACTTGCTTACGCCTTGTTGGTACTCCACGCTATTTCGATCTACTCCGACCGGCAATAACTTGTCGGCAAGGGCATCTACCAACGCCTCGTTCGCGCCAGCAGCGATGGCGCCTGTACGGAAGTCCCCTCCCATGGCTTCCGCCATCAATCCACCCAACGCGGCATGCATCACCACTTTGGAAAGCTTGCCATTGTCAAAGACGGTGATATCACCAATTTTATTAGCCGAAACCGCCCCACCAATGCTGATCGCCGAACCCAATGCAGACGCAATCAGATTGTCTTTCAGGCTTCCGCCAGTGATCACCGTCTTGGCGGCGGCGTCGGCGGCCACTTTTATAGCCACGTTTTGTGCACTGGCGAGATCAAATTTCAGATCCGTAGGGCTAAACCCGAACTGCGAGGCGATACCCGCTGTCGCACCCGCCAGCACGTAGCCTTTCAGACTCTCGGATGAAAATACGTCTTTGAAAACTGCGCCAACGTTACCTTGGTTATTAATTGCGCTGACTGCCGCGCCGCTGGCCGCAGATGTCAGGACGGCTGAGGCCATTAAGTTCCCCAACCCCGCCCCAACTGTCGAACCGACTGCAGCTCCGCCCGCCACCGCGGAGGCTGTTGCCGTACCGGCTGCCGCCATCGCCGTACCTGAACCGGCTGTTGCGCCGGCAGCGGTTCCCACTGCCGCACTCGCTGCCCCCGCCGTCAGTACGGTGACGATGATGATGATCGCCAGCATAGCCCCCTGCCCAAGGCTGGAGCTGCTGTACTTGAACGACTCGTGAGTTTCTTTCACCAACCGCCAGTCAACATCGCCACGCTGTTCGGCCTCCTTGAGCCAAGCCAACTGAGGGTCAGCTTTAACCATCGCATCAATGGTCTGACTGACCGTGTTCTGGTTGATATTCTTGATATCGATGTTCAAGCCATCGACCGCTTTGATGACCAAGTTTCCCTGAGCGACAAGTTGGCTTTGGATCAAGGTCTCGTCCGTATGGCCTTTGCCCTTCATCGAGTTCCAGGCCATGCTGGATTTACTCTTTGTATGGCTCTCCTGAACCAGATCCTTCACACCCTCAAAGGTAATCGCCCCTCCACTCTGTACAGTCAGGTCATCCCCACTGTTCAACTTCGCAGCCTGATACCGCTGGTCATCCCCACTGACCAACGTCAGATCGCCCCCCGTGGTGATCTCGCTCCCCACGTTCTTGACCTTGGTCACCTCGTCATGCTTGGTCTGTTTTTTCCCAAAGCTGCCTTTTTTCTTCTTGTCATACAGCGAATAATCACTGTCCTGCGCAGCTAACACGTCGAGGTTTTCGCCCGCCACCAGATAGGCTTCATCCCCGGCGCTGATGCGGCTGGCGATGACGGCCATGTCTTTTCCAGCCCCTAGCGTCACGTCACCACCGGCGGTGATGGCGCTGCCGATCTGTTCGACGTGGTCCTTCTGAACAGTGACCTTCTTACTTTTGGACGAGTAGTGGTCTTCATCCGCCGCCGAGCTGATGCCGAGGTTCTGCGTGGCGCTCATGGCAATGTCGCGCTTGGCATCGACCTGGCTGGCAATGACGTTGATGTCACGCCCGGCCTGGGCGGAGAAGTCACGTCCGGCTTCGACGGTAGTGCTCAGTTGGGTGACATCGCTGCTGTTGTATCGGCGGCCTCGGGACTCGCTGTTGGTGAGCTGTGTGGACAACAGGTTCACGTCCCGGCCGCCGTCCAGCTTCATGTCGCGACCGCTTTGCAGCACGCCGCCGATCACGTTGATGTCTTGCCCGGCGCCCATCGTAAGGTCATTGGCCGCTTCTATCCGTGCGGCGTTGTCCGCATAGTCGTGATGCTGGCTGCCGAAACGGGTGCTGTTTTCGGATGACGTGAGGGTTCGCTCGACTAGCACGTCGCCGGTGAGCGCCGTCATGTTCACGTCGCGACCGGCAATGATCCCGCCGGACTTGTTGACGATGTTGTTCACCGCCAATACATCCAGACGATTACCGGCCTCGATCAAGCCGCTGTTGACCAAGTCTTTGCCGGCCGTGGCCGACAGATTGTTGGAGGCGCGCAGGGTGCCGACGTTATCGAGGTTCTGGCCGGCGATCAGTGTCACGTCGTTACCGGCGATCAGCGCTCCGGTAGGGCCGAGGCGACCTTCGGCCTGGGCCAGGTACAGCACCGGCACCAGGACTTTTTCACCATTCACTTCATGCTCTTCGAGCCAGACGATGTCGTGGGTCAGCGCCGCGACTTGCTCGGATGTCAGCGTTACCCCTACTGACAAACCGAGTTCCTGTTTGCTGGCGATGGCGTTGTTCATCAGGTACTTGAAGAGGCCTTCGTCGCTGGTCTGGCCGTCGATGAAGCGCTGGCCGGTGCGGGCGACGACCGCTTGTTGGATCAAGCGCTGTTCATAGAGGCCATCACCCAGGCGTTTGGCGCTTTGGTCCGGGTCGTAGCCGAGGTTTTGCAGCAGGTAGTCCGAGCTCATGAACGACTTGAGTTCGGTGAGCACGGGGTTGGTTTCGATCAGGTATTTTTGCGGGTTGGTCGTGAAAGACGTCTCCGGTACCCCTTGAACGCGCACGACCGCCTGGCTGGAGGCTGGTGTGTCAACCGCATTGCCCACCTGTGGGACGACCTGGGCCGTTGGGAGTATGTTTGTGCCGGTGACATTCACGGCGGCCACTTGAGTCCCGGTGCCAACGCCGCTGTTGCGACTCGGCATTGGCAGTGAGTGGCTGCCTTCTACGGGGGCACCGACGTTGAGCGCACTGGCTCTCACGTTGCTGTCGTCGGCTTGACGAGTGATCAGGCCCAGTTGCCGATCACTGGTGCCCACCGCCGCAGCAGCACCTACCTGGATATTACGAGCCTGCGCATCAGGCAGGTCTTGCTGGCGCTGGCTGGTGCTGATCGAGGCGCTGCCCATGCTCCAGTTCTGCGAACCGGTGCTGGCCTGGGTGGCCTGTTGAACCGAGCCGCCCTGCCCGCTCAAACGGAACAAACCGTTCTGCCCGGTAGGCAAGGCGAAGCCAGGAAGACTCAGTGGGTTCACCTGCTGCTGGGCGCGATCAGGGGGCAGCTGATTGTTAATCCTGACGACGGCGATGCCGGTTCCGCTTGTCCTGGTGTCTGCAACCTTGTTGGTACCGCCGCTGGCGGTGTAGTCCTCATGGATGACGCTGTTCTGCAGGTCTTTGGTGGCGGTGATCGAGACGTTACCGCCGGCCTGAATAACGGCGTTGCGGATGGTGGAGGTACTGGCGGCACCGGTGTTGTCTACGGCGACTTCGACAACAGACTGTGGCGTGTACTGAGTCAATTGGCTCGGCAGAGCGACCAGATTATTCGGGTCATACAGGGATGGTGTTGAGGTTTCGAAGCCATAGCTCAGCCCAGATAACCCTCGGCCATAGCGCCGCGCGCTGACAACCTCGCCGGTTTCAGCGTCTCTGAGCTGCACGACCGGTACCGAATTTCCCTCTGTATCTATGTCTTCAAAGGATTCAGCGATAGCTTTGCGGATCGGATGTTCAATCCCGACAACGACGTAGTACACATTCGGAAAGTCAGGATTGTTGCGCTGGTTGTATGGCATCACGACGTTGGAGAAGAAACGCCCGGTGCCGCCATCGGTCAGGTCAAACACATATGACGTGGTGCGTTCGATAGTCCCACTTTGTGCGCCTATATTCTTGAGGGTGTCAGCGGTGATGTTGATGTTGCCGCCTGCTGCGACCGTGCTCTTGCTGTTGAGAAAACTCCCGCCCTGGAATGTGAAATCCTTGCCGACGCTGAGCACAGCAGAAGCGCTGGAATCGTTGTCAGTGCTTTGGAAGGTTTCACGCGCCATGATGTAGATGCTGTAGTAATCCCCCACGCAGTCACCACAGCTACCGGCAATGAGCCCCGATATCAGCTTTCGGTCACCTGACATCACCGCGCCTGAGGTGCGATTCTCAAATGCGTCAGCGTTGATCGTGAATCCGCTACCGCTCTCCATCGAACCAGAAATGTTGTAGACACCCGCAGCCCTTTGCGCGCCGCCATAGCCTGCGATGACAACATTACCCAACCCGTAAAGATCACCGCTCTGGTTGGTAAAGCTGCTCACGCCCAACGTCATGTCCGCACCACTGAATACCAGCCCGCGGTCATTGAGCAACGAAGGTGTTTTCAACACGAGGTTCCGGGCCGACCCCAGGGTCCCGGAATTGATGAGGCTTGCGGCCTGGACGGTCAGGTTGGCGTTGGAGGTCAGACGCCCGGCGTTACTCAGTTGTCCGCCGATATTTACCGTGGTGTCGCCACCGCCAGCGATGCTGGAAGCCGCGCCCAGATTCAGTTGGGCCGCAGCCAGGTCGATGCCACCGAGGCTCGACATCCGCCCGTTGCCCCCATAACTCCCCCCCAACACCAGACTGATCGACCCATCACTGGCAATCAGCCCATCGTTACTCCAATTTCCCCCACTCCCCACCAAACTGGTAGAAGCCAGCAATTGCCCCGTCCCGGTCTGAGTCAGGTTGTTCACATTGACCGTCAGCCGCCCGGCCTGGATGACGCTGCTGTTGGTCCAGCTGTCAGCTGTCAGCGTCAAGCCACCGCGGGTGACGAGGCTGCCGCCGGCGTTGGTGAGGTTGGCGGTGGAGATGTCAAAGTCGCCGCTGCCCGCGTGCAACAGACGACCGCCCAGGTTCTGGAAGTTGGCGGCGTTGAGGATCAGGCCGTTGTTGGCGGTTTCCAGCGTGCCGTTACGGTTATCGAACAGCCCGCCAATCTGGAAGTTGGTCGTGCCGCTGTTGCCCAAGGCACGCAACTGCCCGGTCTGGTTATCCAGGCTCGCCGCCCTGATCGCCAGGGTGCTGTCGCTCTCGATAATCCCCAGGCGGTTGTTCAACGCGCCGGTGAGGTTGAGATCGATCTGGCTGCCGGCGATCTGGCCGTCGTTGTCGCCGCTGTTGTCGAAATCGTTGCCCGTGACGTTGACCTTGCCTTTGGCATAGAGGCCGCCGTTGCGGTTGTCGAAGTTGCGGGTGGTGACGGTGACGTCGCCGGTCTGCGCCGAGATGCGTCCGCCGTAGTTGTCGAGGCCGCCCAGGGCGATCAGGTTCAGGCGCTGGGCCTGGGTGATGCCGCCCTGGCGGTTGTTGTTCAGGTCGTAGCCGTTTTTCAGCACGCCGCTCAGTTGGGTGGTGAGCAGACCTTGGACGCTGGCGAGCACGCCGCCACGGTTGTCCAGGTTGCGCCCGACGACCGTCACGTCACCGGCCTTGGCTTGGAGGCGGCCGCTCTGGTTGTCGAGGTCGCCGGTCAGGGTGAGCTTCAGCGCGCCCTGGCTTTGTACGACACCTTTGCCGTTGCTGAAGTTGGCCGCGTCGATCTGCACACCGCTGTTCTGGCTGTAGATCAAGCCATCCGCGTCGTTCTGTACCGCGCCGGTGGTGTTGAGGATCAGTTGATCATTGGCCGCGACGGCGCCGCGATTGCGGTTGTCCAGGCCACCGGTGAGCAAGGTCAGCAGGCCTTGGCTGGCGATCTGGCCGCCCTGGTTGTTGATCTGCGTGGCGCGCTCGACCCGTAGGGGGCCGACGCTGGCGAGCTTGCCGTTGGTGTTGGTCAGGGCACCGAGCAGGTCCAGGGTGACGGCGGCGTTGCCGATCAGGTTGCCGCCGCTGTTGTCCAGGCTGGTGCCGGTGAAGTTCAGGGCGCTCTGTGCGTTGATGGTGCCGCTGGCGTTGCCCAGGGTCATGGCGTTCATGACCAGGGTGGCGCCGCTGTCGATCAGGCCGCCTTGGGCGTTGTTCAGCGGACCGCCGGTGACGGTCAGGGTCTGGTCGCTGCCACTGGAGAGGATGCCGCCACGGTTGTCCAGGCTGGCCGCGTTGACGGTCAGGTTTTTCTGGGTGACCAACGCACCGGCGCCGCTGTTGAGCAGTGCACCGCTGAGGGTGACGCCGAGGTTTGCGTTACGGCTGGAGAGCGTGCCGTTGTTGCGGTTGTCGAGGCTGGTGCCGTTGATGTCAAGCCCCTGCCAGCCGGAGATCAGGCCGTTCTGATTGATCAGGGTGGTGCCGGTCACGCCGAGGGTCTGGCTGCTGATCAGCTTGCCGCCGCTGTTATCGATCGTCTGGCCGCCGAGGTTGAAACCCAGGCTGCTGGAGATTTCGCCGCCCTGGTTATCCAGATTGCGCAGGCCGTTGACGGCCAGTTGGCCTTTGGCGGTGATCAGGCCATTGCGGTTGTTCAGGTCATGCCCGCCGAGGTTCAGCGTCAGGGCTTGTTCGCCCAGCAAACGCCCGCCGTTTAGGCTGAGCGCTGCCAGGGTCAGGTACAGGTCGCCCTTGGCCGACACTTCACCGCCGTCGCTGGAATCCAGCGAATCGGCGCCCAGGGTCAGATTGGATTGGGCATTGATCAGGCCGTTGGCGCTGTTGTTCAGGGCCGTGGCGTTTAAGACCAGCGCGCCGCTCGCCAGCACGCTGCCGCCCTGGTTGTTCAGATTGCCGCTGTTGAGGGTCAGCCGTTGCGCAGCGCTGATCAGGCCCTGAGCCTGGTTGTCCAGCTGTTGCTCGACCGTCAGGTCGAGGTTGCCACGGCTAGTCAGGGTGCCGCCGTTGTTGTTCAGGCTTTGCCCACGGACATCGACGCTGGCCGCGCCGATCAGGCCTTTGACGTTGTTCAGCGCCTGGGCGATGCGCAGGGTCAGGCCCTGGTTGCTGAGCAGCCGGCCGCCATCGTTGTTGAGGTTTTGTGCCGTCAGGGTGAAGGCTTGGGCGCTGGAGATTTCACCGCCCTGGTTGTTCACGCCGAGCAGGTTTTTCAGCAGCAGCGTGCCGGGGGCGTTGATCAGGCCGTTCTGGTTGTTGAGCTGGCCGTTGTTCAGATCCAGGCTCAGCGAGGTGTTGCTGAACAGCTGGCCGCCCTGTTGATCCAGGCCGGACACCGAGGCCGTCAGCGCGCCTTGGCTGCCGATGCGGCCGCCGTCCTGGTTGGTGACCTGGGCCGCGTTGAGGTTCAAGGTGCTGGCGCTGTTGAGACGTCCGTTCTGGCTGTTGTTGAACGCACCGGTGCTGACGCTCACCGCGCCTTTACCGCTGATGCTGCCCTGCTGACGGTTGTCCAGCGCCGCGCTGGTGAGCAGCAAGGCGCCGTCGGTCACCAGTTCGCCGCCCAGGTTGTCGAGACGGCCCAGGCTTTTAACCGTCAGGTTGGCCGCGCTGGACAGGCTGCCGCCAGCGTTGCTCAGGTTGGCGGCGCTGACGTCCAGAGTGCCTTCGCTGCTGAGTTGGCCCTTGGCGTTGATCAGGTCGCCACTGAGATCGACGCGCTGGTTTTGCTGGCTGATCAGATAGCCGCCGCTGTTGTCCAGCGAAGCGCCATCGAGGTTCAACTGCGTCTTGGCACTGAGCAGGCCTTTGTTGCGGTTGAGCAGTTTGTCCACGGTGAGCTTCAACGCTTGCCCGGCAAATACCTGGCCGCTGTCACTGTTGTCGAGGTTGTTGCTCACCAGCGTGACGCCGGTGTTGCCGCTCAGCTCGCCGCCACGGTTGTCGAGATCGTCAACGTTGAGATCCAGCGCTTTTGTCGCGCCGATCAAACCAGCCTGACGGTTGTCGAGGTTGGACGCTTTCAACGTCAGGTCCGTGGTGCTGACCAGCGTGCCTTGACGGTTGTCCAGCGCAGTGACCGTGACGTCGAGCCCGGCTTTGCCGGCGATGCTGGCGGTGCGGTTGTCCAGACGATCAGCGTTCACGGTCAGCGCGCCGTCGGCGATCAGCGAACCGCGCTGGTTGTCGAGCAGCGTATCGACAGTCACATCGAGCTGATCGCGACTGCTGATCAGGCCGTCGCTGTTGTTCAGGCTGGCGCTGTGGCTGTCCACGGACGAAGCCGAGAGGATGCCTTTGGCGTTGTTCAGCGCCTGCATTGTTCGAAGGATCAGGCCCTGATTGCTGAGCAGTTTGCCACCGCTGTTATCGAGGTTGCGCGCCGCCAGGGTGAACGCTAGTTGGCTGGAAATTTCACCGCCCTGGTTGTTGACGTCCTTGAGGTTGCTCAGCAGCAACAGGCCTGGCGCGTTGATCAGACCGCCCTGGTTGTTCAGTTGGCCTTGGTTCATGTCCAGGCTGACGCTGGTGTTGCTGAACAGCTCCCCTTGCTGTTGATCCAGACCGGTGACCGATGCAGTGAGGGCCTGACTGCTGGCGATACGGCCGGCGGCGTTGTTCACCTGGGTGGCCGTGAGCGTGAGGGTGCTGCCCGAGGTGAGGCGCCCGCCCTGGCTGTTATTGAAAGCGCCAGTGCGGACTTCAGTGGCAGCGCTGCCCGAGACCAGGCCTTTTTGGCTATTGTCCAGGCTGGCGCTGTTGAGGCTCAGGCCGGCATCGGTGCTGATGGAGCCGCCCTGGTTGATCAACCCGCCCTGGCTGACAATCGACAACGCGCCGGCGCTGCCCAGGCTGCCGGCGGTGTTATCGAGGGTACCGGCGTTGACAGTCAGTTCACCTTCGCTGCTGATCAGGCCTTTGTTATTCAGCAGTGCGTTGTCGAGTGTGGTCACCAGAGCATTCAGGCTGCTGAGCGAGCCGGCGCTGTTGTCCAGGGTGCTGCCGGTGAGCGTGAGGCCGCCTTGGGCGTGGATCAGGCCCTTGGCCTGGTTGATCAGTTGCGCGACTTTCAATTCAAGCGTGTTGCCGGCAATCAGTTTGCCGCCGTCGCTGTTGTCCAGGCGTTGAGCCCCGACCTTGACGCCCAGCCCTGCGGACATTTCGCCCGCCCGGTTATCGATCTGTCCAACCTGCAGATCCAGCGCTTTTGTGCTGCCGACCAACCCGCCGTTGCGGTTATCCAGAACGCTGCCGGAAAGCTTCAGGTTGCCTTGCGCCACCAGTGCACCGCCCTGCTGTTGCAGGGTATCGATCACTGCGGTGAGGTCGGTTTGGCTGGAGATGCGGCCAAGACCGTTTTGCACCTCATCGGCCTTCAAAGTCAGCGGGCCGACGCTGCTCAGCAGGCCGCCGCTGTTGTCCAGCCGCGTGCTTTGGACGTTGACCTGGGCCTTGCCGGTGATGATGCCGTTGTTGCGGTTGTCCAGTTGCGCGACCGTCAGTTGCAGCGCCTTGTCGGCGCGCACGTTGCCGCCACGGTTGTCGAGCGAATCGCTGCGCACGGTGAGCAGGTCGATTCCGGTGAGGCGACCGCCGCGGTTGTCCAGGCTGCCGGTTTGCAGGTCCAGTGCACCTTTGGCAATCACTTCGCCCTGGTTCTGGTTGTCCAGCAGGCCGCTGATGCGTGCGCTCAGGCTGCCGTCGCTGATCAGTTGCCCGGCGTTGCTGTTGTTCAGGCTGGCAGCCTGGATGTCCACGACCTTACCCGAACCGAGCACGCCCTCGCGGTTGTCCAGCGCGCCACCAAGGCCGATGTTCAGGGCGTTGTCGCCCAGCACCTGACCGTTGCGGTTATTCAGGGTCATCGCGTTGAGCCGGGTCAGGCCGGCGCTGGAGATCTCGCCCGCCAGGTTGGTCAGCGCGCCGTTGAGGTTCACGCTCAGGTCGGCGTCGCTGCTCAAGGTGCCGCTGCTGTTGTCCAGGCTGGCTGCGCGCACGGCAAGGCCATTGGCCGAGACCAGCCCTTGGGCGTTGTTCAACGCCTGGGCGATGATCAGGTCGAGGCCCTGCTTGCTGACGATCTTGCCGGTGCGGTTGTCCAGGCTGACGGCGCTCAGGCTGAAGGCCTTGTCGCTGGAGATCTCACCGTCGCGGTTGTCCACGGCGGTGAGGTTGTTCAGCAGCAGCGCACCTGGGGTGCTGATCAGCCCGCCCTGGTTGTCCAACTGCCCGTGGTTGAGGTCGAGGGAAAGGCTGGTGTTGCTGACCAACTGGCCGTTCTGTTGCGCCAGCCCGGTGACGCTGGCAGTCAGAGCCTTGGCACTGGCGATGCGGCCGGAGGCGTTGTTCACCTGACCGGCCTTCAGGAGCAGCGTGTCACCGCTGATCACGTTACCGCCCAGGTTGCTCAGGGTCGCCGCGCTGTCGATGTTCAACGCACCGACGCTGGTCAGCTGGCCCGCATCGTTGGTGATCCCGGCGGCTTTGACGCTGGCGGTGGTATCGCTTTTGAGGCTGCCTTGGGCATTGAGCAGTTGTCCGCGCAGGTCCAGGTTCATCCCTTGCCGGGCGTAAAGCGAGCCTTGGCGATTGTCCAGCTGCCCGGCGTTGACCGCCAGGGCGCCTCGGGTGGAGATCAACCCTAGGCTCTGGTTGGTCAGGCGCTCCAGGGTCAGGCGCAGGTCGCCGTAGGCAATCAGTTTGCCGCTGTTGCTGTTATCCAGCCCGGTGCCGGTCAGCGTCAGGACGCCTTGGCTCGACACCTCGCCGCCGCGGTTATCCAACGTGCCTACGTTAAGGTTGGCCGCCTGGGTTGTGGTGACGACGCCGTTCTGACGGTTGTCCAGGCTCGCCGCATTGAGCGTCAGTAGTCCGGCCGAGGAAAACAATCCCGCCTGGTTCAGCAGTTGCGCCGAAATGCTGGCGGTGAGCGCACCGTCACTGAGCAAACGGCCCGCTGTATTATCCATCGACGCAGCGCTGAGCTGGACGCTCTTGCTTGAAGTGAGCCGGCCACTGCGGTTGTTCACTTGGCCGCTGGCGTTGATATCCAACCCCTGCCCCGCCGCGACCAGACCCGCCACGTTGTCCAGCGAAGCAACGCGCAACGTGATGCCGCTCAAGCCGGTGAATTCGCCACTGTTGTTATTCAGCTGCCTGACATTGACCTTCAGGTTGCCGTTGCTGCTGACCGTGCCTTGGCTGTTGAGCAGTGTCTCGCTAGTGACGTCGAGCGTATTGTTGCTGAGCACCCGTCCCTTGTTTTGGTTGTCCAGGGTCGCCGCATTGACCGTGGTGGCTTGCGCGCCGCTCAGGGTTCCGCCCTGGTTGCTCAATGTCTGTGCAACGTTAACCGTCAGGTTACGACTGGCCACAACGCTCTTGCCATTGTTGACCAGACTCTGCGCCGTCAGGCTCACATCCCCCACCGCATTACGGGTGTTATCCGCATTAACCCCGGCCTCGATAATGCCGTTGTTGGTCAGTTGCCCCCCCGCGCTCAGGGAAATGCTGTCCCGCGCCGCAAGGCTCTGCTGATTGCTCAGGTTGCCCTGGGTCTGGGCCTTCAATGTGGTGCCGGCGTAGACCGGACCTTGTGCATCCAGGCTCGCGGCCTTGACGTTGACCGCGCCGGTGGCCGAGGTTTGCGCCAGGCTCAAGTGGCCGTTGGCGTCGAGTTGAATATCTCCACCACTGGCGATCAACTGCCCGTCCAGCTTCACCCCGACACCGGCCTCGGTGCCCACCAGTTTGATTGCACCGGCGTACATGCCACCCAGGGCCGAGGAGTCGATTGCCAGCTGCGGCTTGGCGCTGCCGTCGTCGGCGCGGGCGGTGGCGTTGAGGGTGGCGGCATCGACGTCGTTGCGCCCGGCGACGATGGTCAGGTTCTTGGCCTGGATCTCGGCGTTGATCTTCGCGCTACGGGTGATGATCTCGAAGCTGTCGACGTTGTTGGCGTTGAGGCCCGCGCCTTCGATGGCGACGCTGCCCTGGTCGACCTGATAGCGACTCACCTGGCCGTTCTCAATGACCGGTTTGCCGGTGGTCAGGGTCGCTTTCGGGGTGTTGATGAAGCCGCAGCCGTTACAGGTGATGCCATAGGGGTTGGCGACGATGACCCGGGCCGACTGCCCCGCCACTTCGGTGTAGCCGCGCAACTGGCTGGGGTTGCCGCCGTTGACTTCGTTGAGGATGGTGGTGGCGGCCGCGCCGTTGAAGTTCGGGTTGCCGACGATGATCCCGCCCAGTTGTGTGGATTGGGTGCGGGCGGTGGCGTTGTTGAGGATCACGCCGTTGCTGCCGACGTTGTAGTCGCTGAACTGGTTGTGGGACAGACCGCTGCCGTTGGGCCGAGCGATGTTGACGATGGGCACGCCATTGCCTGCCTGGCTGAGGCCGGTGCCCGGTGCGCTGACGACGATGCCATCAGCCTGGGCCCACATCGGTTGCCAGAACATGACGTTGGCCAACACAAACGCCAGGCCGCGCTTGGGCATGCCCCAGAACCGCTCGCGGTTTTGCAGGGCAGCGCAAGGTTGGTTGGCCAGGAAGGCGTATTGGCGGTCGTCCATGATCAAGGTCTCGTTACAACAAAATTAGAGAAATGCATCGATACGGAAGTAGATCGGCGCTTCGCCCTCGGTCAGGGCATCCGGTCGTTCCAGGGAGTGGGCGAAGGTGACGCTGGCGCTGAGGTGCTCACCACGGGCGAACAGCTCCAGCGAATTGCTCGACATGCGCCCGTGCTGGTCGCCGTTGTAGCGGTCGCCGCGAATCACGCCCTGGTCATAACCGAGGCTGGTGCCGTACTCGGCGAACACCGGGCGCAGCCACTGCAACGTCACCGGACGGCTCCAGCGCAAGTCGTTGCGCCAGTAGCCGCCGCTGTCGCCAGACAGCGATTGATCCTTGTAGCCACGAATCGACGATTGCCCGCCCAGGCTCATGCGTTGCGGGCTGAACAGCACGTCTTCGCTGCGCTGGCCGGTCATCAGGCTGCTGAAGCTGAACGATTCGTCCCACAGCTTGAACGGTTGCAGGTAGCTGGCGGTGGCGGTGTATTTGCGATAGCGCGCGTCCGGCACGCCGGGGCCCGGGTCGTGATCGCCCTGGGCATCCAGGGCACCGATACCGTCCTGCAGGCCCAGGTCGAGGGTGACGAAGGCACTGCCGACCCGCCGTCCGTGGTTGAGGCCGAACTGGGCCTCGCTGATGCGATTGCTGCTCTCGCGAAGCTTGCTGTCTTCGATGAAGTTGTTGGTGCGCAGGTACGCAAGGCCGGTGCTGAGGGAGGTCTTGCTCAGCGCATCACGGTGGATCACCCGCTCGACCCGCAGCTGATGGTTCTGGCTGTCGCCGGTCTGCTTGAAGTTGAAACCGTTGGCCGCGATCTGCGAGCGGTACTCGCTCTGGCTGTAGGTGTAGCTGACGTTCCACCAGCCCCAGGGCAGGTTGTAATTGAGCATGGCGTTGTTGGAAGTGTGCTGGTGGTCGCTCATGCCGTCGTGACCGCCACGCAGCATCAACTGGTCGGCGAGGCCCAGCGGGCTGTCCCACTCCAAGCTCGTACCCCACTGCTGCTCGCCGGTGCTGCGCTGGCCGTCGTTGCTGCGCGCCAGCCCGGCGCGCCAGGGCTTTTTCGGCTCGTTGGTGACACGCACTTCGCTGCCGCCGACGTTCTGGCCGGGGGTCAGCTCCATTTTCGCCTGGTTCGACGGCAGGCGATTGAGCTGATCGACCATCTGTTCGATCTCTCGCAGGTTGACCAGCTCGCCGGTCTTGCCGGGAAATGCCATCGCCAGTTCGCGGTCCGACAGTTGGCTGCTCTCGGCGCCTTTCAGGCCTTCCAGTCGGCCCTCGACCACCAGCACTTGCAGGTGGCCGCCGGACAGATCCTGCTGCGGCAGATAGGCACGGCTGGTGACCAGGCCTTTTTCGATGTAGTGGTCGGTGATGACCTTGAGCAGTTCGTTGAGTTGCGGCACGCCCAGGCATTGGCCGATGTAGGGCTTGAGCAAGGCTTCGCGCTCGCGGGTAGAAAGACTGTCGGCGCCCTTGAGTTCGATGGTCTTGATCGGGAAACAACGGCTGTCGGTAGGCGCTGTGGGCTGGGTCGGCTGTGCCTCTTTACCGGGCAGGTCCTTGAGCTCTTCCAGGCGCCGACGCTGGTCTTCGAGCAGGCGATTCTGTCGCTCGCGGATCAGGTCCGTGTCACCGGGCGTGGTGGCGGCGTTGGCAAGGCTCAGTGGAGAAGGGTACAGCGGAGAAATGCACAGCAAAGCCAGGCACAACCTCGCCCAAAGGGCGGGTGAGGACATGTTCGATCCCTCGAGCAAAAGTGATATCAAAATAGCGGCGCGATATTAGTTAGCCATCATTTTGGCGTCAATTAAATATTTGAGCTTTGAGGCTAGCGCTGGGACCGCTCATCTGAAATCAGGCCCTTCTGTCTATACGGCAAGAAATGTCTCTTCCAGCGACTGGAAGGGTCGCAGGACGCTGCAGGAAACGGACGACAACCAAGCCTCGGCAATGAACTTTCCGCCCTGCATCGACCTCAACCTCTTACCTGCCCAACAAGGAATACGAGGCCCCCACCATGAAAACCCTCATGCAGCTCACACTCGCCGCCGCCCTCGCCAGCGCCCTGCCCGTCTGGGCCTGCACCCCCGAGGAAGCCACCGCCAAGCGTGAACAACTGGCCCAGGAAGTGACCCGGCTCACCCAGCAGAACCCGGCCAAGGCCAAGGAAATGAATGAAGAACTCCAGGCCATGGACCTGGAAACGGCCAGCAAGGAGCTGCCGGACAAGTGCCAGCTGATCGACAAGCGTTTGGAAGAGCTGAAAGACGCCGAGAAAAAAGCAGGTTGATTAACCAAAGCCAGACTCCACCCTGCTTTGTGGCGAGGGAGCTTGCTCCCGCTGGGGTGCGAAGCGCCCCTTCTGCTCAGGTAAACAACCAATGGAGCTGATGAGCAGGCCGCTATCGTTGGGCCTGCTGCGCAGTCCAGCGGGAGCAAGCTCCCTCACCACGGGGGCCGCGCGAAGCTTGAGTGTTGGTTTTCATCCATAAAAAAACCGGACACAGGTCCGGTTTTTCATAAAACAGCGCCGATTCACTCAGCCGCCGGAGCCTCTGGCCTGCGGCGTTTGAGCGGGGCCATGCCGTCTTTGCTGACCAGCGATGGCGCGTCGCTCTTCGGGCGGTTGGCGGTCTTGCGTTTGGTCGGGGCCTTGGCGGCGGTTTTCTTTTTGTCACCCTTGGCGTCGACCTTTTTCTTCTTCGCGCCCACGGCCTTGCCCGAGGCCTTGACCTTTTTCGGTCCGCCGTAGGTGCCTTTGACTTCCTTGATGGTGCGGCGCTCGAAGCTTTGCTTGAGGTAGCGCTCGATGCTCGACATCAGGTTCCAGTCGCCGTGGCAGATCAGCGAGATCGCCAGGCCATCGTTGCCAGCGCGGCCGGTACGACCGATGCGGTGCACGTATTCGTCGCCGCTGCGCGGCATGTCGAAATTGATGACCAGGTCCAGGCCTTCCACGTCCAGGCCGCGAGCGGCGACGTCGGTGGCAACCAGGATCTTCACCCCGCCCTGCTTGAGGCGGTCGATCGCCAGCTTGCGGTCCTTCTGGTCTTTCTCGCCGTGCAGCACAAAAGCCTTGTACTCCTGGGCCACCAGGCGACCGTAGATGCGGTCGGCCATGGCTCGGGTGTTGGTGAAGACGATGGCCTTTTCGTAGGTCTCGTTCGCCAGCAACCAGTTCACGATCTGCTCTTTGTGCTGGTTGTGGTCCGCCGTGATGATCTGCTGGCGGGTGGTGGAGTTCAGTTGGCTGACCGCATTGAGCTGCAAGTGCTCCGGGTTGTTCAGCACCTTGGCGACCATCTCGCGCAGGCCGGAACCGCCAGTGGTAGCGGAGAACAGCATGGTCTGCTGGCGGTTGGCGCATTCGTCCACCAGGCGTTGCACGTCTTCGGCAAAGCCCATGTCCAGCATGCGGTCGGCTTCGTCCAGCACCAGCACTTCGACTTCCCTGAGGTCAAGGTTGCCGGCGTTCAGTTGCTCGATCATCCGCCCCGGCGTACCGATCAGGATATCCGGGACCTTGCGCAGCATGGCGGCCTGGACCTTGAAATCTTCGCCACCGGTGATCAGGCCGGACTTGATGAAGGTGAACTGCGAAAAGCGCTCCACTTCCTTCAAGGTCTGCTGGGCCAGTTCACGGGTCGGCAGCAGGATCAGGGTCTTGATGCTGACGCGAATCTTGGCCGGGCCGATCAGGCGGTTGAGGATCGGCAGCACGAACGCGGCGGTCTTGCCGCTGCCGGTCTGCGCCGTCACCCGCAGGTCACGCCCCTGGAGCGCGAGCGGAATAGCCGCTGCCTGCACCGGCGTTGGCTCGACAAATTTAAGCTCGGCCACGGCTTTGAGCAGGCGTTCGTGCAGGGCGAATTCGGAAAACACGGGTGCTACCTCGAAGAAATGCAAAAAAACAGCTGCATAGGGTAACGGTTTCGAGCGCGGAGGCCGAGTTTCTTTCTGCAAACACCGACAATCAGTGGCATTTTTTTCAAGCAGTACGCCGCTAACAGTCACCTGGACCGGCTTAAATGCTCTAATCACGCCGCCGCGTCCTTTATAGAAGAATCGTTTCGTCCATGGATATCAAACAGCTCTGGGTCCACCTCCAAGACCTCTGGGGTGCCCTAGACCAGCACCCGCTCCTGCATTCCAGCCTCGGCCTGTTGCTGCTGCTGACCATCGCCCTGGTGTTCGGGCGCGTGGCGCGCTACCTGATCTTGCACGGTGCCAAGTTGCTGGGCCGCCAGCCCGCCTTGTACTGGATCAACGACCTGCGCCAGAACAAGGTGTTCCATCGCCTGGCGCAGACCACCCCCTCGCTGATCATCCAGTCCGGCCTGCACCTGGTGCCGGAACTGGGCAAGACCAGCCTGGTATTGCTCGGCAATGTTGCCACGGCCTTCACTATCCTGTTCATGGTGCTGGCCATCAGTGCCCTGCTCAGCGCCCTGCTGGATGTCTACGCCCGCACCGAACATGCGCGTACCCGCTCGATCAAGGGCTATGTGCAACTGACGAAAATGGTCCTGTATGTGTTCGGCGCGATCATCATCGTCGCCACATTGATCGACCGTTCGCCACTGTTACTGCTGTCGGGTTTGGGTGCGATGTCAGCGGTGATTCTGTTGGTGTACAAGGACACGCTGTTGTCGTTCGTCGCCAGCGTGCAATTGACCAGCAACGACATGCTGCGGGTCGGCGACTGGATCGAGATGCCCCAGGTAGGAGCCGACGGTGACGTGGTGGACATCACCCTGCACACGGTCAAGGTGCAGAATTTCGACAAGACCATCGTCTCGATTCCCACCTGGCGACTGATGTCCGAATCGTTCAAGAACTGGCGCGGCATGCAGCAATCCGGCGGGCGACGGATCAAGCGCAGCCTGTTCATCGACGCCAGCGGCGTGCGCTTTCTGCACGATGAGGAAGAACAGCGCCTGACTCAGGTGCGCCTGCTGACTGACTACATCAGCCGCAAACAGGCCGAGCTCAAGGCCTGGAACGAGGCCCAGGGCAACGTCGCGGCCATGTCGGCCAACCGTCGGCGGATGACCAACCTGGGCACCTTCCGCGCCTATGCCTTGGCATACCTGAAGAGCCATCCCGAAATCCAACCGAACATGACCTGCATGGTCCGCCAGTTGCAAACCACGGCCCAGGGCATCCCGCTGGAAATCTATTGCTTCACCGGCACCACGGTGTGGGCCGACTATGAACGGATCCAGGGGGATATCTTCGATTACCTGCTGGCTGTGATGCCGGAGTTCGGGTTGAACCTGTATCAGCAGCCCAGTGGCACGGACCTGCGCTCGGGTTTGCTGCCAGCGGTGCTGGGGGCAAGCCACCTGCCGGAGCCACAGAAGCAGGTGGTCTAAAGCCAACCACCCCCCCTGTGGGAGCGAGCTTGCTCGCGATAGCGGTTGTCAGAAACGTAGATGCTGACTGATGATCGGCTATCGCGAGCAAGCTCGCTCCCACAGTGTTCAGAATGAAGGCTGAGGCTGGCGCACCCCCAATCGGCTGATCCACACCGCCGCCAATATCACTGACCCGCCCAGCAACAACCTGCCCAGTTCCTCATGCTGATTCCAGATCAGCAGGTTCAGCAACAGCCCCACCGGCACGTGCAGGTTGTTCATCACCGCCAGCGTCCCGCCGTTGACCAGGCACGCGCCCTTGTTCCACCAATAGAGCCCGAGCGCGGTGGAGACCAGGCCAAGGAATACCAGCACGCCCCATTGCAATGGTGCTTCAGGCCAGAAGTCGGATTTGCCGAACAACAAGAAGGCCGGCAACGCCACCGCCAGCGCGCCAAGGTAGAAATAGCCGAATCGCCGGTAATGCGGCAGATCGCTCGGATGGCGTGCTACCAGATGCTTGTACAGCACCTGCCCGGCCGCGTAGGTGAAGTTGGCCAGTTGCAGCAGCAGGAAGCCCATGAAGAAATCCGGATTGATCCGGTCGTAGCGGATCACCGCCGCACCGACCACGGCCACCAGTGCCGCGATCAGTGCCCAGGGATTGAAGCGACGGTTCAGGGCATCTTCGATCAGGGTCACGTGCAACGGTGTGAGGATGGTGAAGAGCAGCACCTCCGGCACGGTCAGCACCCGGAAGCTCAGGTACAGGCACACGTAGGTGACGCCGAACTGCAACGCGCCTATCAGCAGCATGCCGCGCATGAACGCCGGCTCGACCTGGCGCCAGCGCGTCAATGGAATGAACACCAGCCCCGCCAGCACCACCCGCACCAGCACCGCGAAGTAACTGTCGACATGCCCGGCCAGGTATTCGCCGATCAGGCTGAAGGAAAATGCCTGGATAAGTGTCACAAAAAGTAGATAGCCCATACGCCCCTCGTTTCGAATGGCGGCGAAGATAACGGTTTTGCCGGGTGGGAGCGAGCCTGCTCGCGATGGCGGTGGGTCAGCCAGCAGATCTGCCACTGACAGATAGCATCGCGAGCAGGCTCGCTCTCACAGGATTGGCGGCGAACGCAAGATCTGCGGGCACCACACTTCCCAATGTGGGAGCGAGCCTGCTCGCGATAGCGGTGGGTCAGCCAGCAGATCTGCCACTGACAGATAGTCATCGCGAGCAGGCTCGCTCCCACAGGATCGGCGGCGAACGCAAGATCTGCGAGCACCATACTTCCCAATGCGGGAGCCAGCCTGCTCGCGATGGCGGTGGGTCAGCCAGCAGATCTGTCACTGACAGATAGTCATCGCGAGCAGGCTCGCTCCCACAGGGATCTGTGCCGTTGCATGAATCGCAGGCAAAAAAAAGCCCGATCTCGCTAAAGCGTTCAATCGGGCTACTGCACTCAGGAGCAACAAGTGCAAAGGGAGGTTCGATGCGCAAAACGGTTTGAAGGGAAGCGCCAGGTCACTAGACCACCTGGCGATTACCGGAGGATTAACGGATCAGGCGACCTGGGACAGTTTGGCGTTGGCCTGATTGATGCCCTTCTCCTGGAAGTCGCCGCCCAGGTTCATGCCTTCGGCATGGATGAACGTCACGTCGTGGATACCGATGAAGGCCATGACCTGACGCAGGTAGGGTTCCTGGTGATCGGTGCTGCCGCCGGCATGGATGCCGCCGCGAGCGGTCAGTACGAAGGCGCGCTTGCCGCTCAGCAGGCCTTGGGGGCCGGTCGGGGTGTATTTGAAGGTCACGCCAGCACGCAGCACATGGTCGAGCCAGGCTTTCAAGGTGCTGGGGATGGCGAAGTTGTACATCGGCGCGGCCATGACCAGTACGTCGGCAGCCAGCAGCTCATCGGTCAGTTCGTTGGAGCGTTCCAGCGAAGCGTTTTCGGTGTCGCTGCGTTGTTCGGCGGGCTTCATCCAGCCGCCCAGCAAGTGCGCATCCAGGTGTGGCACCGGATTGATCGCCAGGTCACGGACGCTGATTTCGTCGGCTGGGTGTGCGGCTTTCCACTGGCTGATGAAGGTCTGGGTCAGTTGACGGGAAACCGAGTCTTGCTGGCGGGCACTGCTTTCGATGATCAGAACGCGGGACATGGGATGTAGGCTCCATCTGAGAATGTTGTCAGTCGATGGAGCGAAGGTTAAACGCCGTCGTATCGATGAAAAAGCGCAAATAATTGCTGCAAAGCATCGATAAATTCGTTTATAAGCGGAGCACGCCGTACGCGCTGCTCCGCTGCCGGTTATTTCGGCTGGCAGGTCAACACGATGCGCAGCTTAATGATGTCGCGGTTGAATTTGGCCGTGGCGTTCTTGAACTTGCCGGCGGCGACTTCGATCTTGCGGGTGCGCGGCGCTTCGGGGCCGTTGCGGAACACCACGGTGCAGGCCGCGTCGGTGCTGCCGTAGTTGTTGACCTGGATTGAACCGATGTCAGCATCGGTGTCATAGGCGTTGTAGTCGATACTCAGGCCATTGAGGTGTTTTTCCACGTCGATCGGGTAGGCAAAGGCAGTCAGCGGCAGCAAGGCCAGTACCGCGCAACAGATTTTCTTCATTCGGCAGTCTCCACCAGGGGACCGCCAGCTTAGGACAAGAGGAGCTCAATGTGAAAGCGCCCCGCGTGACCCTTGATCAATGGCGAACGTTGCAGGCCGTGGTGGACCACGGCGGCTTCGCCCAGGCCGCTGAAGTCTTGCATCGCTCCCAGTCGTCGGTGAGCTACACCGTGGCCCGCATGCAGGATCAGCTCGGCGTGCCGTTGCTGCGTATCGACGGGCGCAAGGCGGTGCTGACCGAAGCCGGCGGCGTACTGCTGCGTCGCTCCCGGCAACTGGTGAAACAGGCCAGCCAACTCGAAGACCTGGCCCATCACATGGAACAGGGCTGGGAGGCGGAAGTACGCCTGGTGGTCGACGCCGCCTATCCCAACGCCCGCCTCGTGCGTGCCTTGACCGCGTTCATGCCGCAAAGCCGCGGTTGCCGGGTACGCCTGCGCGAAGAGGTGTTGTCGGGGGTCGAGGAGGTGCTGCTCGAAGGCGTGGCCGACCTGGCGATCAGCGGCTTCAGCATCCCTGGCTACCTGGGCGCGGAGTTGAGCGACGTGGAATTCGTCGCCGTGGCCCACCCTGAGCATGCCCTGCACCGGCTCAACCGCGAGCTGAACTTCCAGGATCTGGAAAGCCAGTTGCAAGTGGTCATCCGCGACTCCGGTCGCCAGCAACCGCGCGATGTCGGCTGGCTGGGCGCCGAACAGCGCTGGACCGTGGGCAGCCTGGCGACCGCCGCGACCTTCGTCGGCAGCGGCCTGGGTTTCGCCTGGCTGCCCCGGCACATGATCGAGCGAGAACTCAAGGAAGGTCTGCTCAAGCGTCTACCCTTGGAACAGGGAGGCAGCCGAAACTCGACCTTCTATCTGTTTTCGAACAAGGAAAAACCGCTGGGGCCGGCCACGCAGATTCTCGTCGAACTGTTGCGCACCTTCGACACCGCGCCGCTGGATGCGCCGTTCGCCGCCCCTGAACAAGCCTGACAAGGATTTCGCCGATGGCCTATTTCGTCCACGAAGATTGCAGCCTGCACTACGAAGAATATGGCCACGGCGCGCCTCTGGTGCTGGTTCACGGGTTGGGCTCCAACACCCTGGATTGGGAAAAACAGATCCCTGTGCTGTCCGCCCACTACCGCCTGATCGTGGTGGACGTGCGCGGCCACGGGCGTTCCGACAAGCCCCGCGAGCGCTATAGCATCGAGGGCTTCAGCGAAGACCTGCTGGCGCTGATCGAGCACCTCGACCTGGGCCCGGTGCACCTGGTGGGCTGGTCCATGGGCGGGATGATCTGCTTTCAACTGGCGGTGGATGAACCCCGGCGAGTCAAAAGCCTGTGCATCGTCAACAGCGCCCCTGAAGTCAAAGTCCGCACCCTCGACGATCGCTGGCAATGGTTCAAGCGCTGGAGCCTGATGCGCCTGCTCAGCCTGGAAAGCATCGGCAAGGCCCTGGGCGCCAAGTTGTTCCCCAAGCCTGAGCAAAGCGAGTTACGCCTGGAAATGGCCCGGCGCTGGGCAAAGAACGACAAACATGCTTATCTCGCCAGTTTCGACGCCATCGTAGGCTGGGGCGTGCAGGAACGACTGTCGCAGGTCGCCTGTCCAACCCTAGTCATCTGCGCCGATCACGACTACACCCCGGTGGCGCTTAAAGAAGCCTATGTAAGACGGCTACCCAACGCACGGCTGGTGGTCATCACCGATTCACGGCACGCTACGCCGCTGGATCAACCGGAACGCTTCAACCAGACCCTGCTCGACTTTTTGACCGCAACCGACTCCACCACTCAGGACCACTGACCCATGCTGAAAAAGATTGCCCTCGCCGCCGGCACCGTACTGTTTGCCGCCAATCTGATGGCCGCTCAACCTGCCAAGGCACCCCATGTACTGCTGGACACCACCAACGGCCAGATCGAAATCGAACTGGACCCGGTCAAGGCCCCCATCAGTACCAAGAACTTCCTGGACTACGTGGACAGCGGCTTCTACAACGGCACCATCTTCCACCGGGTGATCCCGGGCTTCATGGCCCAGGGCGGTGGTTTCACCCAACAGATGGTGCAGAAAGACACCAAGGCGCCGATCAAGAACGAAGCCAGCAACGGCCTGCATAACGTTCGCGGCACCCTGTCGATGGCGCGCACGTCCAACCCGGACTCGGCCACCAGCCAGTTCTTCATCAACGTAGCCGACAACGCCTTCCTCGATCCGGGCCGTGACGCCGGCTACGCGGTCTTCGCCAAAGTGGTCAAGGGCATGGACGTGGTGGACATCATCGTCAACTCCCAGACCACCACCAAACAAGGCATGCAAAACGTGCCGGTCGACCCTGTGATCATCAAGTCGGCCAAGCGCCTCGACTGACCCCACAGGGCAAGCCTGAGCGGCGACGGCAATCGCGCGCCGCTCACAGCAAAAAAGGAGAGCCCGGCCCGGGCTATTGACCCATGGTTTACCGCCGTTTCGAAACACTGATCGACATCTTCCGCGACGCCCCGACTTCGGCCCCGCCCAACCGCGTCCTGCCCTTCTACACCTATTACCTGAAACAAGTCTGGCCCAGCTTCGCCGTGCTGCTGGTGGTCGGCCTGATCGGTGCAATGATCGAGGTGGCGTTGTTCAGCTACCTGAGCCGCATCATCGACCTGACCCAAGGCACGCCCAACGCCGACTTCTTCAAGATCCACGGCCTCGAACTGGCCTGGATGGCCGTGGTGGCGCTGGTGTTCCGGCCGATCTTCGTGGCCCTGCATGACCTGCTGGTGCACCAGACCCTGAGCCCCGGCATGACCAGCCTGATCCGCTGGCAGAACCACAGCTACGTGCTCAAGCAAAGCCTGAACTTCTTCCAGAACGATTTCGCCGGGCGCATCGCCCAGCGGATCATGCAGACCGGCAACTCCCTGCGCGACTCGGCGGTCCAGGCCGTAGACGCGCTGTGGCACGTGCTGATCTACGCCATCAGTTCACTGGTGCTGTTCGCCGAAGCCGACTGGCGCCTGATGATCCCGCTGCTGCTGTGGATTGCCGCGTACATCGGCGCGCTCTATTACTTCGTGCCCCGGGTCAAGGAACGTTCGGTGGTGTCGTCCGATGCCCGCTCCAAGCTCATGGGCCGGATCGTCGATGGCTATACCAACATCACCACCCTGAAACTGTTCGCCCACACCCACTTCGAGCAGCAGTACGCCCGCGAAGCGATCCAGGAACAGACCGAAAAAGCCCAGTTGGCCGGCCGTGTCGTGACCAGCATGGACGTGGTCATCACCAGCATGAACGGGCTGCTGATCGTCGGCACCACCGGTCTTGCGCTGTGGCTGTGGACGCAGTCGCTGATCAGCGTCGGCGCGATTGCCCTGGCCACCGGGCTGGTGATCCGCATCGTCAACATGTCCGGCTGGATCATGTGGGTGGTCAACGGCATCTTCGAAAACATCGGCATGGTCCAGGACGGCCTGGAGACCATCGCCCAGCCGGTCAGCGTCACCGACCGCGACCAGGCCAGGCCCCTGGCGGTGGCCCGTGGCGAGGTGCGCTTCGAGCATGTGGATTTCCACTACGGCAAGAAAAGCGGGGTGATCAGCGACCTTGACCTGACCATCAGGCCCGGCGAGAAAATCGGCCTGATCGGCCCGTCCGGCGCGGGCAAATCCACCCTGGTCAACCTGCTGCTGCGCCTGTACGACGTGCAGGGCGGGCGGATTCTCATCGACGGCCAGGACATTGCCGAAGTCAGCCAGGAAAGCCTGCGCGAACGTATCGGCATGATCACCCAGGACACCTCGCTGCTGCACCGCTCGATTCGCGACAACCTGCTGTACGGCAAGCCCGACGCCACCGATGCGCAACTCTGGGAAGCGGTGCACAAGGCTCGCGCCGATGAGTTCATCCCATTGCTGTCGGACGCACAAGGCCGCACCGGCTTCGATGCTCACGTGGGGGAACGCGGGGTGAAACTGTCCGGCGGCCAGCGCCAGCGCATCGCGATTGCGCGGGTGCTGCTCAAGGATGCGCCGATCCTGATCATGGACGAAGCGACCTCGGCACTGGACTCGGAAGTCGAAGCCGCGATCCAGGAAAGCCTGGAAACCCTGATGCAAGGCAAGACCGTGATCGCCATCGCCCACCGCCTATCGACCATCGCCCGGATGGATCGCCTGGTAGTCCTGGAAAACGGTCGCATCGCCGAAACCGGCAGCCACGCCGAGTTGCTGGCCCAAGGCGGGTTGTATGCGCGGTTGTGGCAGCATCAGACGGGTGGATTTGTGGGGATTGACTGAGCACACCAACCCCGTGGCGAGGGAGCTTGCTCCCGCTGGGGTGCGAAGCGCCCCCCTGAGATTTAAGCCTCAATGCATGAGTTGAAGGTCAGTTGATTAGGGCTGCTACGCAGCCCAGCGGGAGCAAGCTCCCTCGCCACAAGGTTGCACGCGAGTCAGCAGCTATCAGCACTGCCGATAAGGCAGTGCCGTCCTGGCCTCTTCGGCGTAGGCCAACACCCCTTGCTGTTCGCGAACGAGAAAATCCTCGACCGCTGCCTTCAACCCCGGGTGGCGCAAGTAATGCCACGAGCGGGTAATCACCGGCTCAAACCCCCGGATCAATTTGTGCTCGCCCTGGGCGCCGGCATCGAAACGCTGCAAGCCATGGGCAATCGCGTAGTCCATCCCTTGGTAGAAACAGGTCTCGAAATGCAGGCGGTCAAACTCCGCCAGGCAACCCCAATACCGCCCATAGAAACTGTCGTCCCCCACCAGACTGAATGCCATCGCCACCGGCCGTGAACCTTGCTTGGCAAGCACCACGCGAATCGCTTCGGGCATGCGTTCGGCCAGCAGGCTGAAAAACGCCCGCGTCAGGTACGGCGCCTGCCGACGCACCGCATAGGTGTTGGCGTAACAGGCGTAGACGAAATCCCACTGCGCCTCGTCCAGTTGATGACCTTCGAGCCATTCGAACTCGATGCCCTGCCCCGCCACCTGCTCGCGCTCCTTGCGCATCTGCTTGCGCTTGCGCGAACTGAGGGCGTCGAGAAAGTCCTGGAAATCCCGATAACCGCGATTGCGCCAGTGATACTGGCAGCCGATCCGCTGCAACCAGCCCTCCTGCCCGGCCAGCGCCGTGTCGGTGAACGCATCGGTAAAGTTGATGTGAGCGCTGGAAAGCCCTTCGATTTCCAGGTAACCCGGCACGCTGCCCAGCAACGCCAGGCCATCCTCGACCCGCGCCGCCAACAGACGCGGGCCACTGACCGGACTGAACGGCACCGCCGTCAGCAACTTGGGGTAATAGTCGATGCCGGCCCGGGCACAGGCATCGGCCCAGCCGTGGTCGAACACGTACTCGCCGTAGGAATGCCATTTGCGATAACTGGGCAAGGCCGCTAGCAAACGCCCGTCCTCGATGTGCAGCAAATGCTCGGCCTGCCAGCCGGACTGCGGACCGAGGCTGGCGCTGTCTTCCAGAGAGCGGAGGAAGGCGTGGCGCAGGAAGGGCTGATTGGCGGGTACCAGCGCGTCCCACTGCCGAGGCGCGATGGAGGATAGGTTGTTCAGAACGTGAAGCGGCATGAGGATTCCCGAAGTCCAGGCGGCGAATGGGAGAGTATCGCCGATTTGGAGAAGAGGAACGATAAGCGGAAAGATTTTACAGCCTGCTCTTCACTGTCCGGATGGAGCTCTATCAACATTCGCCCCACGAATGTTTTTCATCTCATCCTCTGAAAGTTTAAACTTTTTAAAATATGCCTCTTGTTCCACTCCACTTTTTAATGCCACTCCCCTTCTATAAGCCTCTGCTATTATTTTGAAATCCAAGGCGCTATGCCTGGTAATACCATCCTTACCGTGATTCAATATAGCGAAATCGTATTCCTTACTAGCCAGTAAAGACGCTTGAATAGCGCGCTCATGCTCAACCCGAGCAAATGATCGCTCCAAACGCCTCTTAAACAAATTAGTCACATGATCTGCTTTCCGCGCAACAGCGGTGGTTTCGTAAAATAGCTTTCTTTGTCGGAGAGCCTCAATATCATCACGCGATATAGTTTTAATAGATGCATCCGTCACTTTACTCGCCTTAGTTCTGAGAAAACTGCTGGGTGAGCTTGTAGCACCAGGAAGATAACTAGGCGAATTAGTGGTAACCCGGAAAAACCTTAAAAAATCACCTGCAACTGTATGCCCTGTAGGGTCCACACTGTTAACCGGATCCCCCACGCAATACATATACGCATTCACCCCCCCCTTTCCAAACGGGCTCAAATTGTCGGGGCTGTGAAACCTCATCAGCCGGGGGTTGAACACTCGATAACCATTGCCGAGCAAATACCACCCGGTTTGCCTTTCACGCCGCTCGCCGTTGTAGCCCAGATGGCCTTTCATCAATGCTTCAACGGTACGATGGCCGTACGGTGAATAAGCGATGCCCTTGAGTCCCTGCTGAGTAAGCTCACCCAACACGCTGTTCTTGTCATCACACATCAGCAATCTGGAATGAGTCTCACCACCGGTTTGGCATTCAGCGAGCACAACGCCCTCTACACGCACGAAGGTTGTGCTGACAGCCCCACTGAGCTCGTTCGCCAACTCATCGTTTCGGTAGAACCGTTGCGCTTGGCCGTCGACAGTGCTGAGTCCGACCAGAATGTCCAACGCGTCATAACGGAAACCTGCGACCGTTTCGTCCGTACGAGCGCCAAGATTGGCACTGGAGCCACGGGAGGATGCGAGCTGCTCTGCTTGTTTTGAATCAGCCATATCGACCTCAGCGCACCGCAAAAGAACGTTATGTTGAAATCCTATTGGAAGAACAACCTTTCGCCGAGTCTATTCGTTTGAGGTGAAACTACGTTGCGCAATCCCCCCTCACGAATGTTTGAATTCCGCTGACGATTGCTCCACACATTAAATTCACTTTGCGCCTTAACCAAATCAGCATCTATTTTCGCCACATCCACTTTCATTGACGAATGATATTTTTTTGCTTGGTCTCGAAAAGCGTCTGCACTATGCCTGGTAATACCGTACTTCTTTAAATTACTCACGGAAAAATCATAGATCTGCCTGGCGGAGCTTGCCTCAGCAACAGACTTTTCGATCTGCTTCCACTTCATCGTCAGGCCCTCCGAACTTATGTTTTCCGAGCCCATAAACTCATTCAGTTCACGAACCGCCTTCTTGGCGTCGTGATAAGCTACCATCTGTCTTTTATCAAGATCACCAACATGTGTCTTCGTAATAGTGAATAGGGACGCCGACTTTCCTTCTGGCCGCTTCTTTAAATCCTCGGGAATATTCTTAGCAACGGAAGACGCGGTGGTTTTCCTGAAAAGCCGCAAAAAACCCCCTTTAGAAAAAGCAAAGTGCCCAGTGAGGTCCACACTGTTAACCGGATCCCCAACGCAATACATATACGCATTCAAGCCCCCCTTTCCAAATGGGCTCAAACTGTCCGGGCTATGAAATCTCATCAGTCGTGGGTTGAACACTCGATAACCATTGCCGAGCAAATACCACCCGGTTTGCCTTTCACGCCGCTCGCCGTTGTACCCCAAGTGGCTGCTCGCTAATGCTTCATCGGTACGATGGCCGTAAGGTGAATAAGCGATGCCCTTGAGGCCCTGTTGAGTCAGTTCACCCAGCACACTGTTCTTATCATCGCCCACCAGCAACATAGGCCCGAGATCACCGCCGGTCTGATGCTCGGCGAGCACAACGCCCTCTGCGCGGACAAAGGTCGTGCTGACGGTCCCGCTGACTTCGTTCGCCAACTCATCGTTTCGGTAGAACCGTTGTTCCTTTCCGGCGGATGTAGTGCGTCCGATCAAGCCATCCAGCGCGTCATAGTGGAATTGAGCAGCCGTTTCGGTCGGCCAGTCGCCCTTATTTGAGGCGGGTCCATTGGACCCGGGTTGGCCTTCTTTATCTGATCCCGCCATGGCGACTCTCCACATGAGCCCATTGTGACTGGGGAAAGTAAGCACGCTTTACTGATACGCCGAAACTGTCAGGGTTGACAGGTGACTGCCCATACAGTGCTTCCCCCAAATGCAGCTCAAAAAAAACCCCGCCAGAGGCGGGGTTGAAAAAGGAGCGTTAACGGATGAAGTTAAAGCGGTGTATCAGGTACGTGCCTTAGAACACGTACTGGGCGCGCATGACAAAACCATCGCCATCGTCATCGCCGTTGACGTTGGTGACTTTGTCGGTCTTGGCCTTGATGTAGGCGGCGGAGATTTTCACCGCTTCGTTGGCGTACCAGTTCACGCCCAGGTTGTGAACCTTGGCTTCGGCATCGCCGACGTCACGGGTGGCGCTGGCGGTGGTGATGTTGTCGTCTTCGACGGTCAGGCTGTCGTAGCGATAGAACACTTCCCAGGCGCCGATGGACTTGTTCTGAGGCTTGATGGCATCGAACTTGCCGACTTTATAGCCACGGGATTCACCGGTGAGGGTGTAAGCGCCCTGGACATAGAAGCCGTGGCCCTTGATGTCTTCGAAACCGTCGGCGTCAGCCTTAGTCTTGCGGGTGATGTATTCGCCCTGGATAGAGGCTGGGCCCATGGCGAAAGCGGCTTCCAGGCCGAACGCGGTGTCGCGGTCGTAGGAGCCGGCCGGCGAGTTGTTGGCGCCGCCCAGTACCGGACGGTTGCCGTTAGGGCCGGCATCGTTGCCGCCGAGGGTTTCCACGCCACGCATGCCCAGGCGGGAGCGATAACGAGCATCGAACACGGTGTCGGAGACGTCACGCGAAGCCACGTTCACACCGAAGTGCAACACGTTGCCGGCATCGTGCATCGGGGCGAAGACGAAGCGACCGTTGACCTGCTTGACGCTGTCGCCGTCGGTGTCGTCGGTGTCTTTGCTGAACACACCGGCCGAGGCGTAGAACGAATCGGCGAAGGTGCTGGAGGCTTGCAGGCCCAGGCCGTTCTGGTGGCTGTTGGTCCAGTCGATCAGATCATAAGCGGCGTTACGCTCAGGCGCAGTGACCCACTTGGAGCTGGTGGCTTTTTCCAGGCCGAAGTCGGGGTCGAAACGACCGACCTTGATGGAGACCGGCTTGAAGCCGTTGTAGGCCAGGGACGCTTCGTCGAAGTAGCCGTTATCGGAGTCGCCACTGTTGTGGGACATGTCGTAGTTGATGGTGTAGGCCCAATCCGTGTACAGCACGCCGGACAGTTCCAGGAAGGCGCGGCGGATGTAGGCGGCGTCGGCCGATTTGCCGTTGTCGGTGTAGATCCCGTCGAACTGGCTGTAGTCAGCCTGCAAACGACCGCCAAGCTTGAAGCTGAACTCTTTGTCAGTGGTAGCGACCTCAAGGCCGCCCTTGGTTTTGACCACGATATCGGCGCCGTCGGTGGTGACGGTGCCGGCGAAAGCCTGGGCGGTTACTGCCATTGCCAGTGCGCTGGCGGCAACACCTGCGAAGTGCTTACGGATCATCGAAGAATTCCCCTGTTGGTAGTCTATGCGTTGGAAAACACGCGGAAACGGGCCCGCTGGTGTTGGGAGGGGATCTTGGCGGCAGGTTGTGTCAGGCAAGTTGCCATCAGATAAAGATTTTATGACAGAGGAACTTTTTACTTCGAAAGTGAATAACGGCAAACGCCGAAACCCTGTGGGAGCGAGCCTGTTCGCGATAGAGGTGAGTCAGTCAACAGATTTGTCACTGACATACCGCTTTCGCGAGCAGGCTCGCTCCCACAGGGGTTTTGTACAGGCTGATAGATGGGGAGAGGCCTGATGCTGCTTTTGTGGCGAGGGAGCTTGCTCCCGCTCGGTTGCGCAGCGACCGCACGATCTGGGGGGCTGCTTCGCCCGAGGCGTCGGACCGACCCAGCGGGAGCAAGCTCCCTCGCCACAGAAACTCCACTTGCCACAGAGGGTGGCAGGGCTGGATCAGCGCTTGCGCAAAATCACGCTGCCAATCGAATACCCGGCGCCGAACGAACTGAGTACCGCGACCGAGCCGCTGGGCAGGTCGTCCTGGTATTTGTGGAAGGCGATCACCGAGCCGGCCGAGCTGGTGTTGGCGTAGCGGTCGAGGATCACCGGCGCTTCTTCTTCGGTGGCTTCGCGGCCCAGCAGCTTGCGCACGATCAGCTGGTTCATGCTCAGGTTGGCCTGGTGCAGCCAGAAGCGCTTCACATCGGCGACGTTCAGCTGGTTTTCCTCCAGGTGGGCACCGATCAGCTCGGCGACCATCGGGCAGACGTCGCGGAACACCTTGCGGCCTTCCTGGACGAACAGCTTGTCACGGCTGCCGACACCCTCTTCTGCGGCGCGGTTGAGGAAGCCGAAGTTGTTGCGGATGTTGTTGGAGAACTTGGTGAGCAACTTGGTGCTGACCACGTCGAACTGGTACGACGAGGTCGCCTGGTCGGCCCGTTCGATGATCACGGCCGTGGCCGCGTCGCCGAAGATGAAGTGGCTGTCGCGGTCGCGGAAGTTCAGGTGACCGGTGCAGACCTCCGGGTTGACCATCAGGATCGCCCGCGCCTGGCCCAGTTGCACGCTGTTGGCTGCCGCCTGGATGCCGAAGGTCGCTGAAGAACAGGCCACGTTCATGTCGAAACCGAAACCTTCGATGCCCAAAGCTTCCTGGACTTCGATGGCAATGGCCGGGTACGGACGCTGCAAGTTGGAACAGGCGACGATCACCCCATCGATGTCGGCCGCCGTGCGACCGGCGCGCTCAAGAGCCTGTCTGGCGGCAGCCACGGCCATTTCGCAGAGGACCGACCATTCTTCGTTGGAGCGCTCGGGCAGGCGCGGGGTCATGCGTTGCGGGTCGAGGATACCGTCCTTGTCCATGACAAAGCGGCTCTTGATGCCGGAGGCTTTTTCGATGAACGCCGCGTTGGATTCGGTCAGCGCCTGGACTTCGCCGCGCTCGATGGCCTCGGCGTTGTCGGCGTTGAACTGCGCGACGTAGGTGTTGAAAGAGTGCACCAGCTCTTCGTTGGAGATGCTGTTGGCCGGGGTGTACAGGCCGGTGCCGCTGATGACGACGTTATGCATGGTCGTGTCTCTGATCTGTTCAGGCAGAAAGCATTGGCACCGACGTACCAATACGCAAAGGGTCTTTTCCCATCCAGGGGAGGCAGACCTGGCATCGCTTTATTCCGATCCGCCCGTGGCATTGAAGCTCAAAACCACAGGGCCGGCATTTATAGGCGCGAAGTTTGCCATAAACGCTGGGGTTTGGCCCATGGTCCGTCAATCCAGACACAAATCCCCTGTGGGAGCGAGCTTGCTCGCGATAATGGAGTGTCAGTCACCACATCTGTCACTGACACACCGCTATCGCGAGCAGGCTCGCTCCCACAGGGGCCAGGGGGTCATCTGGATCTGATCAAGGCTCCACCTGCCCCCACTGCTTGCTCAAACGCTTATCCGAAATCGGCACCTTGGTTCCCAACTGCTGGGCAAACAGCGAGACCCGGTATTCTTCCAGCCACCAACGGTACAGTTCCAGTTGCGGATCGCGCTTGCCTTCCTGGGCATGTTTGCTGGCGCGGGCCTGGTATTGCGTCCAGAGGTTCGACAGCTCACCACTCCAGACCCGGTCCTTCTGCACCTGACTGCCGAGTTTCTCGAAGCGCTGCTCGATGGCCTTGAGGTAGCGCGGCAGTTCCTTGAGCCATTGATGTGGGGTTTCGCGCACGAAGCCCGGGTACACCAAGTGGTTGAGCTGCTGCTTGATGTCGTTGAGCGCCACGGCCTGGGCCAGGTCGATCTTGCCCTTGAAGCGTTTTTGCAGGCCGTGCCAGAGCTTGAGGATGTCCAGGGTCAGCTTCGCCAGACGCTCGGCGTGCTCGGTCCACCCGCCGCGCTTGCGCTCGGCCAGGGAGGCGAGCGCGGCGCCGTCGCGGGGCAGGCTCGCCTCGCCGTCCAGCACGCAGCTGTCGAGGCTCGCCAGCAGGATGTCTTCCACCAGGCTGTCGATGCGGCCCAGCTCGCGGTACAGCAGGCCCAGCTCGGTCAACCCTGGCAGCTTGCCACGCAGGAACTTGGCGGACTCGGCCAGTTGCTGCATCAACAGGCGTTGCAAGGCGCGGCGATGCTGGAATTCGGCCTCGGCCGGGGTCGGGAAACGGCCTTCCTTGACCACGCCGCCCTCTTCCACCAGCGCCGGATACACCGTCATCGACAGACCGGCGATCTTCTGTTGGGTTTTTTCCGCCACTGGCGCAAAGATCTTCGCCTCTACCGGCGCCTGGCTCTTGGCTGTCTGCGGCACGGCCAGCGCAGCCTGGCTGGCCTCGGCAAAGCGCGCCGTCAGCTCGGCCAGGTCACGGCCTTCGCCGAGGAATTTGCCCTGGCCGTCGACGATCTCCAGGTTCATGCGCAAATGGCTTTCGACCTGCTGCGCGGCTTCGGCCCAGGCTTCGTCACTGACCCGCGCCCCGGTCATGCGCAACAGCTCACGCCCCAGGGACTGTGGCAAAGAGCCCTCGGCAAAAGTAATGCGTTGCAACGCGGCCTTGACGAAATCCGGCACCGGCACGAAGTTCTTGCGCAGAGCCTTGGGCAAGTTGCGCACCAAGGCAATGCACTTGGCCTCGATCATCCCCGGCACCAGCCATTCCAGGCGCTCCGGCGGCAGCATCGGCAACAGCGGCGCCGGCACTCGCAGGGTCACGCCGTCGCGGGGATGGTTGGGTTCGAAGTGGTAGCTCAGGGGTAAGGTCAAATCGCCGACGCGCAAGGTGTCCGGGTAATGCGCGGCGGTGACCTCATTGGCCTCGCGGGCCAGCACGTCTTCTTCGCGCATGATCAGCAGTTGCGGGTCTTTCTGACTGTTGATGCGGTACCAGCTGTCGAAGGTTGCGGTCTGGTGGATCTCCGCCGGCAGGCGCGCATCGTAGAACGCAAACAGGGTTTCTTCGTCCGCCAGGATGTCGCGACGACGGGCCTTGGCTTCCAGATCGTCGAGCTGCTCCAGCAGCCGGGTATTGGCCCCCAGGCATTTGGCTCGGGACTGGATCTCGCCGCGCACCAGCGCCTCGCGGATGAACAGCTCCCGCGACACCACCGGGTCCACCGGACCGTAATGCACCGGCCGACGACCGACCACGATCAGCCCGAACAGGGTGATCTGTTCATAGGCCACCACCTGTCCACGCTTCTTTTCCCAATGGGGTTCGAAGTGATTCTTCTTGATCAAGTGCCCGGCCAGCGGCTCGATCCAGTCCGGTTCGATCTTGGCGACCATGCGCGCATACAGCTTGGTGGTTTCCACCAGCTCGGCGGTCATCAGCCATTGCGGCCGCTTCTTGCCCAGGCCCGATGACGGGTGGACCCAGAACCGGCGCTGACGGGCACCGAGGTAATCGCCCTCTTCGGTTTTCTGGCCGATCTGGCTGAGCAGGCCCGAGAGCACCGCCTTGTGCAGTTTCGGGTAATCCGCCGGTTCCTTGTTGAGGCTCAACTGCATGTCGCGACAGATCAGGCTCAACTGGCGATGGGAATCACGCCACTCGCGCAGGCGCAAGTAGTTGAGGAAATTCTTGCGACACCAATTGCGCAAGGGGTTGGCGGTCAACGCTTGGCGCTGCTCCTCGAAACCACGCCACAGATTGACCAGCCCGGCGAAATCCGAATCGGCGTCTTTCCATTGGGCGTGGGCCTGGTCGGCGGCTTGCTGGCGCTCGGGTGGGCGCTCGCGCGGATCCTGGATCGACATGGCGCTGGCGACGATCAGCACTTCCTGGAGGCTGCCCAGTTTCGCCGCTTCCAAGAGCATGCGGCCCATGCGCGGGTCCACCGGCAGGCGCGCCAACTGCCGACCGAGCGGGGTCAACTGGCCGTTGCGATCCACCGCCGAGAGCTCTTGCAGCAGGTTGAAACCGTCACTGATGGCCTTGCCATCCGGCGGCTCGATGAACGGGAAGTCGGTAATCTCGCCCAGGCGCAGGTGCAGCATCTGCAGGATCACCGCCGCCAGGTTGGTGCGCAGGATCTCGGGGTCGGTGAATTCCGGCCGGCCGAGGAAATCCTCCTCGCTGTACAACCGCACACAGATCCCCGGCTCGACCCGCCCACAGCGCCCTTTGCGCTGGTTGGCGCTGGCCTGGGAAATGGCTTCGATGGGCAGGCGCTGAACCTTGGCCCGGTAGCTGTAGCGGCTGATGCGTGCGGTGCCGCTGTCGATCACGTAGCGAATGCCCGGCACGGTCAGCGAGGTTTCGGCGACGTTGGTCGCCAGCACCACGCGACGGCCCGGATGGGACTGGAAAATCCGCTGTTGTTCGGCCGGCGACAAACGCGCATACAACGGCAGGATCTCGGTGTGCTTGAGCTGGGCCTTGCGCAGCATTTCCGCCGCGTCGCGAATCTCCCGCTCGCCTGGCAGGAACACCAGCACATCGCCCGGACTGCGCCGCTCGCTGCGCTCATGGGCGGCGATCTCATCGAGGACGGCGAGGATCGCCTGGTCGACGGTCAGGTCATCTTCGACCCGGTTGCCTTCTTCGTCCTGCTCCAGGGTCAGCGGCCGATACCAGGTTTCCACCGGGAAGGTGCGGCCGGAGACTTCGACAATCGGCGCGTCATCGAAGTGTCTGGAGAAGCGCTCCAGGTCAATGGTCGCCGATGTGATGATGACTTTCAGGTCCGGGCGGCGCGGCAGCAGCGTCTTGAGATAACCCAGCAGGAAATCGATGTTGAGGCTGCGTTCGTGGGCTTCGTCGACGATGATCGTGTCGTAGCGTTCCAGGTAACGGTCGTTCTGGGTCTCGGCCAGCAGGATGCCGTCGGTCATCAGCTTGATCAGGGTGTTGGCATCGCTCTGGTCCTCGAACCGCACCTGATACCCCACCAGCGCGCCCAAGGGCGTCGCCAGTTCCTCGGCGACGCGACTGGCCACGCTGCGGGCGGCGATCCGACGGGGTTGGGTGTGGCCGATCAAGCCATGCTGGCCGCGCCCGATTTCCAGGCAGATCTTCGGCAACTGGGTGGTTTTACCCGAACCGGTTTCACCGGCGATGATCAACACCTGATGCTTGAGCAGCGCTTGCTTGATTTCATCGCGCTTGGCGGCAATCGGCAGATTGTCGTCATAGCGAATCAGCGGCAGGCTCGCTTTACGCGCCAGCACCTGATCGCACGACGCCTGCATGCGCGCCACCCACTGGGCGAGCTTGGCCTCGTCGGGTTTCTTGCGCAGCTCGAGCAACTGGCGCCGCAACCGATGACGGTCGGCGAGCATGGCGTGGTCGAGGTTTTTCAGCAGCTTGTCGAGAGCGGGGGCTTGGTCAGTCATCAGGTACGCAAGGGAGATAAGGAGCAGCGGCAAGTTTCAAGCTGCAAGCTGCAAGTTGCAAGCTGCGTTGGCCGGAAACTCGAAACTTGCCGCTTGAAGCTTGAAGCTTGAAGCTTGAAGCTTGAAGCTTGAAGCTGCTTCTATCCCTTGCGCCGATAAGGGAAGACATCGATCACCTTCCCGGCACGGATCGCCTCTTGCAATCCTTTCCAGTAATCGGCGTTGTACAGCTCGCCGTGGAGTTGATCGAACAGCTTGCGTTGCCCGGCGTCGGCGAACAGGAACGGCGGGAATTCCTCGGGAAACACATCCAGCGGCCCGATGGAGTACCAGGGCTCGGAAGCCATTTCGTCTTCCGGGGTGCGAGGCTGAGGGATGTGGCGAAAGTTGGCTTCGGTCAGGAAGCAGATTTCATCGTAATCGTAGAACACCACGCGGCCATGGCGGGTCACGCCGAAGTTCTTGAGCAGCATGTCGCCGGGGAAGATATTGGCCGCCGCCAGTTGCTTGATGGCCAGGCCATAGTCCTCCAGCGCCTCGCGCACCTGGGCTTCGTTGGCGTTTTCCAGGTAGAGGTTCAGCGGGGTCATGCGCCGCTCGGTCCAGCAGTGGCGGATCAGCACCGTGTCGCCTTGCACCGAGACGGTGGACGGCGCCACTTCCAGCAGTTCCTCAAGGCACGCCGGCTCGAACTTGCTCAGGGGGAAACGGAAATCGGCGAACTCCTGGGTATCGGCCATGCGTCCGACCCGGTCGACACTCTTCACCAGGCGGTACTTCTCGATCACCGTGGCCCGGTCGACATTCTTCGACGGCGAGAAACGGTCCTTGATGATCTTGAACACGGTGTTGAACCCCGGCAGGGTGAACACGCTCATGACCATGCCGCGCACGCCCGGTGCCATGATGAATCGATCGTCGGTGTTCGCCAGGTGATTGATCAGCGCCCGGTAGAATTCCGACTTGCCATGCTTGTAAAAACCGATGGACGTGTACAGCTCGGCGATGTGCTTGCCCGGCAGGATGCGCTTGAGAAAGCCGATGAATTCCGCCGGCACCGGCACGTCCACCATGAAGTACGAGCGGGTGAACGAAAAGATGATCGAGACCTGCGCCTCATCGGTGATCAGCGCGTCGATCTGGATGCCCCGACCCTCGCGATGCAACAACGGAATCACCAACGGCCATTGGTCATCGTGGGTGTAGATCCGGCCCACTAGGTAGGCGCCTTTGTTGCGATAGAGCACCGAGGAGAACAGTTCCACGGTCAGCTCCGGGTCCTTGCAGACCCAGTCCGGCAGGTTCTCGCGCAACTGCGCTTCAAGACGCTGCAAGTCACCCGGCAGATCGGCGTAGTCTTCGCTGAAACGGTAGTCGGCAAAGATCTGCCCGAGCATCCGGTCGAGCTGGCCATGGGGCTTGTAGGTGCGGGTCTGGGCAGCACGGGCCCGGCGCAGGCTGGGCCGGGTGGTGTGAATGAACATGGTGCCGTCGCTGATCAGGTCATGGCTGAACAGCCCGCAGAAAATCGAGTTGTACCAGGTCTCCGAGAGCTCATCGTCGAAACGCAGGTCGATCAGGCTGATGTACGCGCTCTTGACCAACGGCCAGCAGCCGACATCCATCAGCGCCTCGTCGTCGAATGCCTGGCGCAGGCGGGCCACGGTTTCGAAGACCTTTTCTTCATACAGATTGATCCGCGCCGCCGACGCCGCCTGCGCTTCCTGCCACTGGGCCTGCTCGAACCGGGCGCGGGCGCCGTCGGTAATCTGCCGGAAATGCTCGCGATAATCGTCGAAACCGTCGAGGATCGAACGGGCGATAGCGGTGGCGGGCCATGGCTGCGGCATAGGAGTAACCTCGGCGGGTCGTGCTTGTTATTGGCGACTGAGCTTAGAGGCCAATCACGCGGCAACGCAACCATTGCCATCGGTATCGGGGGCGGCGACACTGGCCGGCCCCTCCAGCAAGGAATGCCCCGTGAACCCCGTCGACTTCCTGCGTCTGCTGTCCCTGGCCGCCATCTGGGGCGCGAGCTTCCTGTTCATGCGCATCATCGCCCCGGTCATTGGCACGATTCCCACCGCGTTTTTCAGGGTGTCCATCGCCTTTGTCGGGCTGCTAGTGATCCTGGCCCTGATGCGCATCGACTTCAATTTTCGCGGCAAGCTGAAAGTGGTGATGGCGCTGGGCCTGATCAACTCCGGCATTCCGGCCACGTTCTACTCGGTGGCGGCCCAGGTGCTGCCGGCCGGCTACTCGGCGATTTTCAACGCGACGACACCGCTCATGGGCGTGCTGATCGGCGGGTTGTTCTTCAGCGAAAAACTCACCGCGGCCAAGCTCAGTGGCGTGTTTCTCGGACTGCTCGGTGTCGGCATCCTGACCGGCGCCGGCCCGGTGGCCTTCGACCTGCAACTGCTGATGGGCGCCCTCGCCTGCTTGGTCGCCACCGCCTGCTACGGCTTCGCCGGTTTCCTCACCCGTCGCTGGCTCGATCATCAAGGAGGGTTGGACAGCCGTCTCTCGACCCTGGGTAGCATGTTCGGCGCCACGGTGTTCTTGCTGCCGCTGTTCGGCTACAGCGTCATCAGCCAGCCACCGGCCAGCTGGGGCGGCTGGAGTGTCTGGTGGTCGCTGCTGGGGTTGGGGCTGGTGTGCACGGCGTTGGCCTACATTCTTTACTTCCGCCTGCTCAGTTCCATCGGCCCGGTGAAGTCGATGACCGTGACCTTTCTGATTCCGCCATTCGGCGTGTTGTGGGGGGCTTTGCTGCTGGATGAGCCGCTGGGGATGGCGCATTTGTATGGCGGGGTGTTGATAGCGGCGGCGTTGTGGTTGGTGCTGAAGCCTGGGGCGGTGAAGCCGGCTGAGGGGACTGGTCGGTAGGTCATCGCTGCGGCTGAAAATGCCATCGCGAGCAGGCTCGCTCCCACAGGGGTCAGGTGATCCTTGTGGGAGCGAGCTTGCTCGCGATAGCGGTCCTACGGCACCGACGATCTATCGATCAGCCGCTTTTACGAAACACAAATACCAGCCCGACGATGATCAGCAGCATACCCAGCCAGCTCAACAGTGCCAGCCGGTTGCCGAACACCAGGTAATCCATGACCGCCGTCACTGCCGGCACCAGATAGAACAGGCTGGTGACGTTCACCAGGTTGCCCCGTGCAATCAACCGGTACAGCAGCAACGTCGCCAGCACCGATACCACCAGCCCCATCCACAATACCGGCACGATGAAGCCGGCGTTGCTCTCGAAATGCAATGGCTGGAAAGGCGCGAACACGGCGCACAGTAAAAGCCCGGCCAGATACTGCACCGGCAGCGTGCCGAGGGGATTATCGGTAATGCGTTTCTGCATGATCGAACCTGCGGTCATGGACACCAGTGCCAGCAACCCGCACAGCATTCCCGTCAAGGACATCCCAGCCAACCCGATGCCCTGGTAGACCACCATGACCAACCCGACCAGCCCGAGCGCCAGGCCGAACAGACGCTGCCAGGAACGATGACGTTCCACGAGCACCACGGTGAGGATCGGTTGCACGCCCATCAGAGTCGCCATCACGCCGGGGGTGACGTTCATCTGCAGGGCCAACAGATAGAAAATCTGATAGCCCCCCAACAGCACTAACCCCGTGATCGCGGCATAGATCATCGGCTTGCCGGCCTTGGGCAGCTTGAACCTGAACACCGGGATCAAGAGCACCAAGGCACACAGTGCAATGGCAAACCGCATCAGCAGAAAAGCAAAAGGCGAAGCGTGGGCCAGGCCCAGTTTGGAAAAGATTGCCCCGCTGCTCCACAGCAGGACGAACAGGCTCGTGGAAGCCGCCGCCAATAAGGCGTTCTTGGATAGGGAAAACATGGATACCACCTGTAGTCAGGCAAAAGCCAACTCAGCCGAGGCTGAAGTCCAGTCGTTTTTTTCAGGCAGGCACAGGGGATGGCAACCGTTGCCGATCAGCCCTGAACGCCAACACCCGGCGGTGATACGACGCCGTATACCGGGCTACTGACAGGTGGGGGGTATTGACCGATCTGCACAGGCTGCTGATTCCCGCACGGCACGACGCCAGCGTTGAACGCTGGAACCACAACCGCGATGACAGGGGATACAGGCATGAGCCGATCTCTTGGGAAGGTGGGTTCGAGAACCCGACGAGCGCTGACTATAACCAGCGCCCGAAGTATTGCGCAACCCTTAACCGAACAACCAATAGCCAAGCGCCGTGAGCACCAGCACCGCCAGCACCGGCCGCATCACCCGGTACGCCTTGGGGTGCTTGCGCTTGAACTGCTTGACCCGGCCGCTGAAGGCGTCGCTGAACGACTTGCTCCAGGCATAAGCCTGGTTGATCCCACCGACGCGTTCGTCATCCAGGTTCTGCGGCGCGGTGGCGCGGCCGAGGAAAGCGCTGATGGCGCGATTGACGCGGGTCATCAGGCGGTTGCTCAGGGGCCGTTCGACGTCACAGAACAGGATCACCCGGGTCTGCGGGGTTTCGTTCTTCACCCAGTGCACGTAGGTCTCGTCGAACATCACGTCTTCACCGTCGCGCCAGGCATAGACCTGACCGTCGACAAAGATGCGGCAGTCTTCGGAGTTGGGTGTGGACAGCCCCAGGTGATAACGCAGGGAACCGGCGAACGGATCGCGATGGGGGTTCAGGTGGCTGCCGCCGGGCAACAGCGCAAACATCGCGCCTTTCACATTGGGAATCGCGCTCACCAGCTCGACGGTTTTCGGGCAGAGCAGCTCGGCGGAGGGCAGCGGTTTGTCGTACCACTTGAGGTAGAAACGCTTCCAGCCTTTCTTGAAAAACGAACCGAAACCGGCATCGTTGTTCTTCTCCGCAGCGCGGATGTACCCCTCGTCGAACAGGTGCATGGCCTCGTCGCGGATGACCTGCCAGTTATCCTTGAGCACATCCAGTTCGGGAAACTTGCTGCGATCCAGGTAGGGTTTGGAAGGTACGCCGGAGAACAGGTACATCAAGGCGTTATAAGGAGCGAACAACGCTGAATGATTGACGAATTGGCGCAAGACCGGCAAACGCGCCTTACCGCGCAGATGCACGTACAGCGTGCTGCCGAGAAACAACAGCAGCACCGAGGCCTTGGCGACAAACGAAAAAGTCATCTGGAACTCCTTGTCAGAAAACAACTAACGCAATGCCATCGGGCCAGCGCAGCGGCCGGTCATGGTATAGATCGTCGGCAGCGTAAGGAACCGCCCGGCGTAATATTCATTGTTGAGGGATGCGCAACAATGACATTCATGACACCCCTGGCCTGACCCTTGGCTGACACCGATCCAACACCGTGGCTCAAACCTGAAGCGGCTTTTGTGGCGAGGGAGCTTGCTCCCGCTGGGGCGCGCAGCACCCCCACTGCGATAATTGCCCCAAGACTGCAGGCGCCTGCTTCGCAGTCGAGCGGGAGCAAGCTCCCTCGCCACAATGATGTTCATCCACCCTCGCGGTGAGCCCGTTGTTACTGCTGGATCTCCTGCTCGGTAAACAAATCACTGAACAACATGCTCGACAAGTACCGCTCGCCCGAATCCGGCAGGATCACTACGATGGTCTTGCCTTGCATTTCCGGCTTTTCCGCCAGACGTGCGGCCACCGCCATGGCTGCGCCACAGGAAATGCCGCAGAGGATGCCCTCCTCCTGCATCAGCCGCAGGGCCATGGCCTTGGATTCCTCATCCGTGACCCGCTCGACCTGATCGACCATCGACAGATCGAGGTTCTTCGGCACGAACCCGGCGCCGATCCCCTGGATCTTGTGTGGGCTGGGCTTGATCTCCTGCCCCGCCAGCGCCTGGGTAATTACCGGCGAGGTCTCCGGCTCCACCGCCACCGACAGGATCGGCTTGCCGCAAGTGTTCTTGATATACCGCGACACCCCGGTAATCGTTCCGCCAGTGCCTACGCCCGCGACTAGTACGTCCACCGCGCCGTCGGTGTCGTTCCAGATTTCCGGGCCGGTGGTCTTTTCGTGGATCGCCGGGTTCGCCGGGTTTTCGAACTGCTGCGGCATGAAGTATTTGGACGGGTCGCTGGCAAGGATTTCAGCGGCTTTTTCGATGGCGCCTTTCATGCCCTTGGCCGGTTCGGTGAGCACCAGCTCCGCGCCCAGGGCCTTGAGCACCTTGCGCCGCTCGATGCTCATGGATGAAGGCATGGTCAGCATCAGCTTGTAGCCACGGGCGGCGGCGACAAACGCCAGGCCGATGCCGGTGTTGCCCGAGGTCGGTTCGACAATCGTCATGCCCGGCTTGAGCCGGCCCGAGCTTTCCGCGTCCCAGATCATGTTCGCGCCGATCCGGCACTTGACCGAATAACCCGGATTGCGCCCTTCGATCTTCGCCAGGATGGTCACGCCGCGTGGGGCAATGCGGTTGATCTGCACCAACGGCGTATTACCGATGGAATGGGCGTTGTCAGCGAATATGCGGCTCATGGCTGGGGTCCTTGATTCAGCAGGAATTTAGCGCCTAAAGGTATGCCTGTTGCCCGAGTGCGTCCAGTTGCACCGAACGTTCCGGTTGCTCCAACAGTCAATGGCATTAACAACGCTGGGAGTGCTGACATGAAACGCCGATACAGCTGGCCACTGTGGACGCTCGCCGCCATCGTCGCGGTGCTGGTGGCCCTGCATTTCACTTTGCCCTACCTGGTGCGCGACTACTTGAACGACAAACTGGCCGACATGGGCGATTACCGCGGCCAGGTCACCGACGTGGACCTGGCGCTGTGGCGCGGCGCCTATCGGATCAATGGCCTGAAAATCGTCAAGGTCGACGGTAAGGTCCCGGTGCCGTTCGTCGACGCGCCGCTGATCGACCTGTCCGTCAGTTGGCACTCGCTGTGGTACGACCATGCCGTGGTGGCCGAAGCCGAATTCGCTCGCCCCGAAGTGAACTTCGTCGATGGCGGCCCCAACCGTCAGAACTCTCAGACCGGTCAGGGCACCAATTGGCGCGAGCAACTCAGCAAGCTGCTGCCCATCACCCTCAACGAAGTGCGAATTCGCGACGGCAAGATCACCTTTCGCAACTTCAACTCACAGCCACCGGTCAACCTGCGGGCCACCGAGGTCAACGCCAGCTTCTATAACCTGACCAACGTAGTGGACACCGAAGGCAAGCGCGACGCCCGCTTCGAGGGCAAGGCGCTGGTAGCCGAACACGCGCCGCTGGAAGTACAGGCAACCTTCGATCCGCTGAGCAATTTCGAGGATTTCGACTTTCGCCTGCGGGCCAGGAATATCGAGCTCAAGCGCCTGAACGACTTTGCCGCGGCCTATGGCAAATTCGACTTCAACGCCGGCCATGGCGACCTCGTGATCGAAGCCCAGGCCGACAATGCCCGGCTCAGCGGCTACATCAAGCCACTGTTGCGCGATGTGGACGTGTTCGACTGGCAGCAGGACGTGGAAAACGAGAAAAAGAACATCTTCCGCTCGGTCTGGGAGGCGCTGGTCGGCACAGGGGAAACAGCCCTCAAGAACCAGCGCAAGAACCAGTTCGCCACCCGGGTGGAACTCAGCGGCAACGTGCATCAACAGAACATCAGCGCCTTCGAAGCCTTCCTGCAAATCCTGCGTAATGGCTTCGTCCAGGCGTTCAATGCGCGCTACGAGCAGCCGCCGCCTTCCAAGGATTAGCGACCGTACTGCTCACTCCTGAGCACCGCTATCCCTGTGGCGAGGGAGCTTGCTCCCGCTGGGTTGCGCAGCGACCCCAAAAACCTGCGAGCGCTGCGCCCTGGACGTCAGCCCTGCCAAGCGGGAGCAAGCTCCCTCGCCACAGAAGCGGGTCATGGTCGCTACTGCATTGCGACCCATTGTTCAGTGGTCGCGGCCTAGACCTAGTCAACATCTGACGCTCCATTCAGAGACTGAATACAGCGTCTGCGTTCACAGGCGGCGCGGCGCCGCGTTATAGTCGGGCACGACATTTATTTCGCGCGCCCCGCCTCATCGGGCCGGCGACACGTTCGAGGAAATTGCAGATGAAGTTCGAAGGCACCAGCGCCTACGTGGCCACCGATGACCTGAAGCTGGCCGTGAACGCCGCCATTACCCTGGAGCGGCCGTTGCTGGTCAAGGGCGAGCCGGGCACCGGCAAGACCATGCTGGCCGAGCAACTGGCGCAATCTTTCGGCGCACGCTTGATTACCTGGCACATCAAGTCCACCACCAAGGCCCACCAGGGTCTGTACGAGTACGATGCGGTCAGCCGCCTGCGCGACTCGCAGCTGGGGGTGGACAAGGTCCATGACGTGCGCAACTACCTGAAGAAGGGCAAGCTCTGGGAAGCATTCGAGTCCGAGGAGCGCGTGATCCTGCTGATCGACGAAATCGACAAGGCCGACATCGAGTTCCCCAACGACTTGCTGCAAGAGCTCGACAAGATGGAGTTCTATGTCTACGAGACCGATGAAACCATCAAGGCCAAGCAGCGCCCGATCATCATCATTACTTCCAACAACGAAAAAGAGCTGCCGGACGCCTTCCTGCGTCGCTGCTTCTTCCACTACATCGCCTTCCCGGACCGAGTCACCCTGCAGAAAATCGTCGATGTGCATTACCCGGACATCAAGAAAGACCTGGTCAGCGAAGCGCTGGACGTGTTCTTCGACGTGCGCAAGGTCCCGGGCCTGAAGAAAAAGCCTTCCACCTCCGAACTGGTGGACTGGCTCAAGCTGCTGATGGCCGACAACATCGGCGAAGCGGTCCTGCGCGAGCGCGATCCGACCAAGGCCATTCCGCCGCTGGCCGGTGCCCTGGTCAAGAACGAACAGGACGTGCAACTGCTTGAGCGCCTGGCGTTCATGAGCCGTCGCGGCACGCGCTGAGCCTCTCGTCCACCCAGCGCGAGGGCAACCGCCATGCTGCTAAACCTGTTCAATGAAATGCGCGCCGCCAAGGTGCCGGTGTCGGTGCGTGAACTGCTGGACCTGATCAACGCGCTGAAACAGCGAGTGGTCTTCGCCGACATGGATGAGTTCTATTACCTGTCCCGGGCGATCCTGGTGAAGGACGAGCGGCATTTCGACAAGTTCGACCGGGCATTCGCTGCCTACTTCAATGGCCTGGAGAAACTCGACGATCACCTCCAGGCGCTGATTCCCGAGGACTGGCTGCGCAAGGAATTCGAGCGTTCGCTGACCGATGAGGAACGGGCGCAGATCCAATCCCTGGGCGGCCTGGACAAGCTGATCGAAGAGTTCAAGAAGCGCCTGGAAGAACAGAAGGAACGCCACGCCGGCGGCAACAAGTGGATCGGCACCGGCGGCACCAGCCCGTTCGGCTCCGGTGGCTTCAACCCTGAAGGCATCCGTGTCGGCGACGCCGGCAAGCGCCAGGGCAAGGCCGTGAAGGTCTGGGACCAACGCGAGTACAAGAACCTCGACGACCAGGTGGAACTGGGCACCCGCAACATCAAGATCGCCCTGCGCCGCCTGCGCAAGTTCGCCCGCCAGGGGGCAGCCGAAGAACTGGACATCGACGGCACCATCGACCACACCGCCCGCGATGCCGGCCTGTTGAACATCCAGATGCGCCCGGAACGACGCAACACGGTGAAGTTGTTGCTGCTGTTCGACATCGGCGGCTCGATGGACGCCCATGTGAGAATCTGCGAGGAACTGTTCTCGGCCTGCAAGACCGAGTTCAAGCACCTGGAGTATTTCTACTTCCACAACTTTGTCTATGAGTCGGTGTGGAAGAACAACCTGCGCCGCACCTCCGAGCGCACCTCGACCCATGATCTGCTGCACAAGTACGGTCCCGACTACAAAGTGATCTTCATCGGCGACGCCGCCATGGCGCCCTATGAGATCACCCAGCCCGGCGGCAGTGTCGAGCATTGGAACGAAGAAGCCGGTTATGTGTGGATGCAGCGCTTCATGGAGACATACAAGAAGCTTATCTGGATCAATCCTTATCCGAAGGACACCTGGGGCTATACCGCTTCGACCAATATTGTCCGGGAGTTGGTGGAAGACCGGATGTACCCGCTGACGTTGCGGGGGTTGGAGGAAGGGATGCGATTCCTTTCCAAGTAGATTTCTGGTGCCCTTTAGGGCCTCTTCGCGAGCAAGCCCGCTCCCACACTGGATCTTCTGCTCGACATAGATCCAGTGTGGGAGCGGGCTTGCTCGCGAAGCTTTTAGCTTTTAGCTTTTGGAAAACACTTGCATACATTCAACCTGCTGCCGATGCGCAACCTCCTGCACCACCGGCCGCAACCGCACCTGCGCCCCCGGCAGGCATTGCGCCAGGCGCGCCAATGCCAGCGGCGTCAGCGCGCCCAGGCGCGGATAGCCGCCGATGGTCTGCCGGTCATTGAGCAGCACGATCGGTTGGCCGTCCGGTGGCACCTGCACGGCGCCCAGGGGAATGCCTTCGGAAATCATCGCCGGGCCCTGGTATTCCAATGGCGTGCCCAGCAGGCGGATCCCCATGCGGTCGGCACGACTGTCCAATGTCCAGGCGCTGTTGAACGCGTCGAACAGGCTCCGTCCGCTGAAGGTGCCATTCTGCGCGCCCAGAATCAGATCCAACGGCGTCCCTTGCTGGAAATCCGGAATCCTTGCCTGCGGCATCGGCCGGGGCGTTGCCGTGCCGCGATAGCTCAAGTGCTCCCCGCGAACCAGCGCCCTGCCCTGGCCATCCAGGCCGCCGAGTTCTTCCCGCACCACAGTCGCCCGACTGCCGAGCACCGCAGGCGCGTCAAACCCGCCGGGGGCCGCCAGATAGGCCCGGGCCCCGAGCACCGGTTGGGTAAGCGACAACACCTGGCCTTTGCGCAGGCTGAAAAACCGCCACGATGCGACCGGCTGCCCGTCGATCCGCGCCCCCAGGTCCGCCCCGGCCAGCGCCAGTACGCAATCCTCTTCGGCCTCTACCGTGAAACCGCCGAGGGTGATTTCCACCACCGCCGTGTCCAGGGCATTGCCGAGCATCCAGTTGGCCCACGCCATCGACAGCCAATCCGCCGCGCCGCCCTGGGTCACGCCCAGATGCCGGACACCGAAACGGCCGGCGTCCTGCAACAGGCACAACGGGGTGCTGGCCTCGATCAACAAACGGCTCATGCCTGCGCCTCCATTGGCGTGTCGTCGCCGCCCAGGGCGATGAATTCGGCGCGGTCCACGGCGGCAAAGCGCACCGTGTCGCCCGGTTGCATCAGGCTGTAGCCGTCACGCTCGCGGTCAAACAAACGGGCCGGGGTGCGACCGATCAGGCTCCAGCCACCGGGCGATACCACCGGGTAGGCCGCGGTCTGGCGCTCGGCAATGCCGACACTGCCCGCCGCCACGCGCTTGCGCGGCGTGTCGAGGCGCGGGGCGGCCAGTGGCTCGTCCACCAGGCCCATGAAGGCAAAGCCCGGCGCAAAGCCCAGGGCAAATACCTGGTACTCGCGCTCGCTGTGGCAACGGATCACCTGCTCCACCGTCAGGCCGCTGCGCCGGGACAGCAACGCCAGTTCCGGGCCGACACTGGGGTCGTACCACACCGGCAGCACATGGCATTGGCCGGTAGTCCGGGCATCGGGCGACAGGTTATTCAACGCCTCGCCGATCAGCTCCCGAGCCTGCATGGGGCTCAGCGCCAGCAAATCGTAATGCACCATCAATGTGGTGTAGGACGGCACCAGGTCGATCAGCCGTTCGGCGAACACTGCCCGCAGGCGCTCGCTGGCAGCGAGCATCCACGGCATGTTGGCTTCGGCGATTTCATCGAACAGGCGCACCATCAGGCAGTCCACCGCCACCACTTCCACACGTAGGTTCATGGCGCGGCCTGCCGGTCCAGGGCTTCGCGGATGCGCTGCACGGCGGCCACCGAACTGGCGTTGTCACCGTGTACACACAGGGTACTGGCTTTCAAGTGCAAGGCGCTGCCGTCGCTGGCGGTCAACGCATCGCCGCGGGCGATGGTCAGGGCCTGGCCGACGATGATCTGCGGGTCGTGATGCACCGCGCCTGGCGTCTGGCGCGATACCAGGTGCCCGGCACTGTCGTAGGCGCGATCGGCGAAGGCTTCGAACCACAAGGTCAGGCCATATTCGTCGCCCAGGGCCTGGGCGGCGCTGTTGTCCCGGGTTGCCATCAGCATCAGTGGCATCTGCCGATCATAGGCGGCAACCGCCTGGATCACCGCACGCAGTTGCGCCGGGTTCGCCATCATGTCGTTATACATCGCACCGTGGGGCTTGACGTAGCTGACCCGCCCGCCCTGGGCCCGGCAAATGCCGTCGAGGGCGCCGATCTGGTAGTGCAGCAGGTCTTGCAGTTCCTGGGCGCCATAGGCCATGGATCGGCGACCGAAGCCCGCCAGGTCCTGATAGGCCGGGTGCGCGCCGATCCGCACGCCGTGGCTCAGGGCCAGGCTGACGGTCTTGCGCATGATGCTCGGATCGCCTGCGTGAAAGCCGCAGGCGATGTTGGCGCAATCGATGAAGGGCATTACCTCGGCGTCCAGACCCATGGTCCAGCTGCCGAAGCTCTCGCCGATGTCGCAGTTCAATAGCAGGCGGTTCACGGTGAACGCTCCTGTAGGTGTGCTTTTTACTACCTGGGGCCAGCGCCCCACGGTGATCGATTATTCGGCTTCGAGCTGCTTGCCCTGGGTTTCCGGCAGGCTCAGCGCCGCCAGGATCACCACCCCGTAGGACACCGCCGCGAACGCCCCGATGCCGACACTCAGGGGGACCTTCTGGCTCAGCAGACCGATCAACAGCGGGAACAGTGCCGCCAGCGCCCGGCCAATGTTGTAGCAGAAACCCTGGCCTGAACCACGGATGCGTGTCGGGAACAGTTCGGTGAGAAACGAGCCCATGCCACTGAACATGCCCGAGGCGAAGAAGCCGAGGGGGAAGCCCAGCCAGAGCATCACGTTGTTGCTCACCGGCACCTGGGTATACAGCAACACGATGGTGAACGAACCGACGGCGAACAGGACGAAGTTCTTCTTGCGACCGAGGATGTCCGACAGGTACGCGCTGATGACGTAGCCCACGTAGGAGCCGATGATCACCATCGCCAGGTAACCACCGGTGCTCAGGACGCTCAAGCCGCGCTCGTTCTTCAAGAAGGTCGGCAGCCAGGACGTGATGGCGTAATAGCCGCCCAGCGCACCAGTGGTCAACAGCGAGGCGCGGATCGTGGTGAAGAGAATGCCGGGAGCGAAGATCTCGTAGAACTTCGCCGGGTTGCTCGGGGTTTGCCGGGCCTTGGCCTGGTTATAGACCTCCGGGTCCTTGACCAGCCGGCGGACGAAAATCACGAACACTGCCGGGACGATGCCCAGGATGAACAGGGCGCGCCAGGCGTCTTCCGGCGGCAACACCGAGAACAGCAGCGCATACAGAATCGCCGTCATGCCCCAGCCCAACGCCCAACCCGATTGCACCATGCCCACCGCCTTGCCGCGGTCCTGGGCGCGGATCACTTCGCCCATCAACACGGCGCCGGCGGTCCACTCGCCGCCGAAGCCAAAGCCCATCAACGTGCGGGCGATCAACAATTGCTCATAGCTCTGGGCGAAACCGCAGAGGAAGGTAAAGAACGCGAACCACAGCACCGTCAGTTGCAAGGTGCGCACCCGACCGATACGGTCGGAGAGAATCCCCGCTACCCAACCGCCAATGGCCGACGCGATCAGGGTGCTGGTGTGGATCAACCCCGCCTGCCCGGTGGTGATGCCCCACATCGCGATCAGGGTGGGCACCACGAAACTGAGCATCTGCGTGTCCATGCCGTCCAGGGCGTAGCCGATCTTGCAGCTCCAGAAGGTACGACGCTCTTGCTGGTTGATGTTGCGATACCAGTCGAACGGACCGGAACGGGCCTGGTTCTTGGGGACGCCGAGCGTGTCGGGTGCACTCATGGTGGTTCTCCACGTTTTATTGTTCTAAGCCTCGACGCTGCAAACGTGGAGACCGGTTGCCTCGATTCTTGAGCGTGCACGCCGACGCGTCCAACTAATAAAACACGGGCCGGGTCATAAGAAAAAGTTGATTGGATAGACGCAGCCACGACGGCAAGGGGTGGCTGTACACAGTATCTGTGGCGAGGGAGCTTGCTCCCGCTGGGCTGCGAAGCGGCCCTGAACCCGGACACCTCGGTGTACCAGACAGATTGAGTTGATTGTTTGGGACTGCTTCGCAGCCCAGCGGGAGCAAGCTCCCTCGCCACAAAAAAGCTGTTTGATCTGCGGTGCTACAGTCCGCGCAGATCCCGCTCCTCAATCGGCCGGCTCTGGCGCAGGCGCTTGCCGCCCAGCACCACCCAGTCGATCAGACGGAACAGGCATTCCAGGCCGAACGACAGCAGCATCGCGCCGCTGATGCCCCAGATCATCGCTTCGGGGGTCAGCAGGATCTGATAGCTGTAGCCGTTCCAGGTTTCCTTGCGAATGTCCGGGTCGGCGGCCAGCGCCACTTGCAGCAAGCGGATGTACCACGGGCCTTGCATCGCCTGGAACTGCTTGTCCAGGGCCTGCTGGCGCACCAACAGGGTGTTCAGGCTGTCGGCGTCGCTGCGAAAGATCGGGTCTTCGCTGGCGCGGTAATGGGCCACCAGGGCCTGCATGTCGCCTTTGAAGAATTGGTTGGCGGTGCCCTGGAACCCTTGCAGGCCGGTCTGCGCCTCGATCAGGTGGGCTTCGACCCGCTTGGCGTAGTCGTTGATGAAACCCGGCACCTGGACCCCCACCAACAGGCCCACCGCAAACAACACCAACCGCAGATAGCTGAGCAACATAACGTGACGTCCTTATTCGGTCCGGCCCTGGCTGACGCATTCGCCGCGTCGCCACAGGCTCCATTGGCCCGGTTCATAGCGGGTCCAGGTTTCGTTTTCGGTCAAGGGTTCGGTGGCGATCACGGTGACCACATCATTGGGCGTGGTTTCCGCCTGGAAATCGACAATCACATCCACATCCTTGAGCCGCGCCGGGCCGAACGGCGCACGGCGGGTGATCTGGGCAAGTTTGGTCGAGCAATAGCAGAACAGCCAGTCACCGTCGCTCAGCAGACAATTGAACACGCCTTTGCCGCGGTATTCGGTGCAGGCCTGGAGCAACGTCGGCAACAGTTGCTCGACGTCCACCGGTTCCGGGAAGGCCTGGCGCACGCGGTTGAGCAAATCACAGAACGCCGCCTCGCTGTCGGTATCGCCCACCGGCCGGTAAAAACTTACGCCTGGCTGAAAATCGGCGAGCTGGCCGTTGTGGGCGAAACACCAGTTGCGGCCCCACAACTCGCGTACGAACGGGTGGGTATTGGACAAACAGACCTTGCCGACGTTGGCCTGGCGAATGTGGCCGATCACCACTTCGCTCTTGATCGGATAGCGCTGCACCAGGTTCGCCACCTCCGATTCGCTGCTCGCAGCCGGGTCCTGGAACAGGCGCAGGCCACGGCCCTCGTAGAAGGCAATGCCCCAACCGTCCCGATGCGGCCCGGTCTTGCCACCGCGCTGCATCAGCCCGGTGAAGCTGAACACGATGTCGGTCGGCACATTGGCGCTCATGCCCAATAATTCACACATGCTCGGACTCTCGCTTCAAAGGGCAGGCCAGGCTACAGACGCGGTTCGATACGCGAACGCTGGGGATTGCTCGGCACGGGTGGGCGACCGTAGCGATCATCACCGGCCACGCCGAATGGCGGCGCCTCATCATGCTCATCAGCTGCGGCGGCGGCTTTGGCGGCAGCGGCGCGCTCCTTGCGCGCGTTTGAAGCACGCTCGATGGGGAGGCGGATCAGCACGAAAACCAGGTAGACGCCGAAGGCGATCATGCCGTACATCAGCAGGTCGGACGCCGCCCGCCAGACGTTATTGCCAACCTTGAACAACACATCCAGGGCGACAATGGCCACGGCGGGCGCGAACTTATCCTTCACCGGGTCGATAATCGTCGGGCAAAACAGCAACACCGCCATCAGCAACCGCAACGGCTCGCGCAACCAGCGCCACATCCAGCGGGTCATGCGCATCCATACCAGCAGGCAGCCCAAAGCGGCGAAGGCGTAGAGGCCCCAGGCGATCAGATAGTCGTTCTCGGTCATGGTGTCCGTGGCAAGGCAAGCAAAGAGGCGCTTATAGTAACGGCTTTTCGCTCCTCGGGCTGCCCCGTGAGTGGACGAGTCCAATTTCAGGCACCAGGGTTGTTATCTGCGAACTATCCGCACAAGCCACTGGTCCCTTTTCGTACAACGTTCGAGAGCCTTTCATGCCCTTATCTGCCCAAGATTCCAACGCCCCGATTGCCCGCAGGGACCCTGGCGTCGACCCGTACGCCTGGCTGCAAGAGCGCGACACCGACGCCGTGCTCGATTACCTCAAGGCGGAAAACAACTATCAACAGGCGCAACTCGCCGACCAGGCCGCGCTGCGCGAAACCCTGTTCGAGGAAATCAAGGGTCGGATCCTCGAGACCGACCTGTCGCTGCCCTCACCCTGGGGCCCGTACCTGTATTACACGCGCACCACGGCCGGTGACGAATACCCGCGCCATTATCGTTGCCCGCGCCCGGCCGATGACAGCCTGACGGTCGATGAGAGCCACGAACAGCTGCTACTGGACCCGAACGCACTGGCGGGCGGCGGCTTCTTCTCCCTCGGGGCGTTCAGCATCAGCCCCGATCATCAGCGCCTGGCCTACAGCCTGGATACCACAGGCGATGAGATCTACACGCTGTTCGTGAAGGAATTGTCCAATGAGAAGGTCAGCGAACTGTCCTTCGAGAATTGCAATGGCAGCATGACCTGGGCCAACGACAGCCTGACGCTGTTCTTCGGCGAGCTGGACGAGACCCATCGCCCGCATAAACTCTGGCGCTACCGCCTCGATGGCACGGCCGCGGAAGAAGTATTCCATGAGCCGGACGGGCGATTCTTCCTGCATTGCTACCGCTCCAGTTCCGAGCGGCAATTGATCCTGTCCCTGGGCAGCAAGACCACCAGCGAGGTCTGGGTGCTGGATGCCGCGCAGCCCCAGCAGGCATTCATCTGCCTGGCACCACGGGTCGAGCACCACGAATACGACGTCGACCACGGCCTGCTCGACGGCCAGTGGACCTGGTTCATCCGCAGCAACCGCGACGGCATCAACTTTGCGCTGTACCAGGCGGCCGATACCGGCGTGGCGCCGACCGAAGCCGACTGGCAGAACCTGATCCCTCACAGCGACACCGTGATGATCGACGGTCTGAGCCTGAACGCTGGCGCCATGACCTTGAGCCTGCGCGAAGGCGGCCTGCCGATCATCGAAGTGCACCCACAGGATTTGCCGAAATATCGGGTGCAGCTTCCGGACGCAGCCTACAGCCTGCACGTACAGAACAGTCTGGAGTTCTCCAGCGAACGTATTCGCCTGCGCTATGAAGCCTTGAACCGCCCGGCGCAGATCCGCCAGCTGGACCTGGCCAGTGGCGAACAGGTTGTACTCAAGCAAACCCCGGTGCTGGGGCCGTTCGACGCCGATGCCTACGTCAGCCAGCGGCTGTGGGCAACGGCTGCGGACGGCACGCAAGTGCCCATCAGCCTGGTGGTCAAGCGTGAAGCCCTCGGTCAGCCGGTGCCGCTGTACCTGTACGGCTATGGTGCTTATGGCGAGAGCCTTGACCCGTGGTTCTCCCATGCGCGGCTGAGCCTGCTCGATCGCGGCGTGGCGTTTGCCATCGCCCACGTGCGCGGTGGCGGTGAACTGGGTGAAGCCTGGTACCGCGCCGGCAAGCAGGAGCACAAGCCCAACACCTTCAGCGACTTCATCGCCTGCGCAGAACATCTGATCACCAACGGTTTCACCAGCGCCGATCGACTGGCAATCAGCGGCGGCAGCGCCGGTGGCCTGTTGATCGGTGCAGTGCTCAATCAACGCCCGGAACTGTTCAAGGTGGCGATAGCCGAGGTGCCGTTCGTCGATGTGCTCAACACCATGCTCGACCCGGACCTGCCCCTGACCGTCACCGAATACGACGAATGGGGCAACCCGCAGGAGCCAGACGTTTATGATCGGATCCGGGCCTACGCTCCGTACGAAAACGTCAAGGCCCAGGCGTATCCGGCGCTGCTGGTCATCGCTGGCTACAACGACAGCCGCGTACAGTACTGGGAAGCGGCCAAGTGGGTGGCGAAACTGCGAGCCACCAAGACCGATGACAACCCCCTGTTGCTCAAGACCGAACTGGGGGCTGGCCACGGCGGCATGAGCGGGCGTTACCAGGGATTGCGTGACGTAGCGCTCGAATATGCATTTGTCTTGAAGGTTTTGGGATTGGATTGAGGAACTCCGTGGGATGGCCGGGTCTTAGCTCCATGCGCTGGGCATCCCAGATCAGATAATTGTGGGAGCGAGCTTGCTCGCTCCCACAAGGGTTCTTCTTCAATCCAAACCCGTAGCAGACACAAGAAAAAGACCGTGACGACATGTCAGAACCGACCTTACTGAATAAAGAAATCCGCGACTGGCTGATGGACTGCGGTCTGTTCGACCAATTGCTGCCCGTCGACTTCGCCGCTGCGTCGGGCTATTTCAGCATCAGCGCCATTGCCGAGGGTGAAGCGATCTTTCGCGAGGGCGATGCCGGCAGCTTCATGTGCATCATTCACACAGGGCAAGTGGCCGTACAGAAAACCGGCCCCGACGGCCAGCCCGTGACCATCGCCACGCTGCGCAGCGGCCGGGCGTTCGGCGAAATGGCGGTACTCGATGGCGAGCGGCGCTCGGCCAGTTGCATTGCCGCGAGCAATTGCCAATTGCTGAACCTGGGCAAGGACTCGTTGGAGAAAATGCTCAACGACGCGCCCAAGGTCGCCGCCAAGATCATCCGCGCCCTCGCCGTTTCCCTGTCCAAACGCCTGCGCATGGCCGATGGGCAGCTACTGTCGCAGCAGGTTTGACCGCAGCACCGCAGCCCCTGGGAACACTACAACCCTTGTGGGAGCGAGCCTGCTCGCGATGGCGGTCGATCAGCCAGTATCCATGTTGACTGACACACCGCTATCGCGAGCAGGCTCGCTCCCACAAGGGTTTGCATCCACCTTGACTCATCCACCCGGCGACTTGACTTTCGGCACTTGCGGCTCCATCCCCGGTATCGGCTGATCCCTCGGCGGCCTGGGCATTTCAATCGGTGGCAACAATGGCGGCCCGGCGCTACCGGGGCCGGCCTTCGGCACGCCGTTGGGAATGACCGGCGGGTATGGCATGGGGGTAGCGGTGCCGGGCGAACCGGGGACGCTCGGTGGATTGACCGGAATCGTCGGCTCCTGGGCCTGTGCGTCACTTAACGAGAGCGTCGTCAGGACAATGGCCGTTAGAATGGTGCACTTCATCAATGGCTCCGTGGCTCTGTCTACCTTCAGGCTAGTCCTAACCGCACGGGTTCGCCCTTCTTCATGAGACTTCCATGAAACGTTTTGTCCTGCTCGACACCACACCCATCCCTGACAATGGCGGCGCCCTGTGCCTGTTCGAGTACGGCGAAGATTTCGTCATCAAGATCCAGGGCGGTGACGGCGGGCAATTGATGAACACCCGCATGCACGGCTCCGAAGACGCCCTGGCGGAGATTCCCTGCCGCAAGGTTGCCGGACGGCCCGGTTCACGAGTGCTGATCGGCGGCCTCGGCATTGGCTTTACGCTGGCCTCCGCCCTCAAGCATCTGGGCAAGAACGCCGAAGTGGTGGTGGCCGAGCTGGTCCCCGGCGTGGTGGAGTGGAATCGCGGCCCCTTGGGCGAAAAGGCCGGACGGCCGCTGTCGGACCCACGCACCGTGATTCGTATGGAAGACGTGGCCAAGGTCCTGCAAACCGAGCCCCAAGGGTTCGACGCGATCATGCTCGATGTCGACAACGGCCCCGAAGGCTTGACCCAGAAAGCCAATAGTTGGCTGTATTCGGCCGCAGGCCTGGCCGCCTGCGCCAAGGCCTTGCGGCCCAAGGGTGTGCTGGCGGTGTGGTCGGCCAGTGCCGACCGGCATTTTTCCGACAAACTGAAAAAAGCCGGCTTCAAGGCCGAGGAGGTGCAAGTGTTCGCCCACGGCAACAAAGGCACCCGCCACACCATCTGGATTGCCGAGAAGCTCAAGGGCTGAGCTAAACTCTGCGCAACCGTCATCAGTCTTTTCTACAAAGGTGAACCCATGAGTTCGTCAACGCCACCGTCCAACACCGCCAAGCTGGACCGTATCCTCGCCGATGCCCAGCGCGACCGGGAAATGGGCTACCGCGACAAAGCCCTGAAAATGTACCCGCATGTCTGCGGCCGCTGCGCCCGCGAATTTTCCGGCAAGCGCTTGAGCGAACTGACCGTCCACCACCGCGACCATAACCACGACAACAACCCACAGGACGGTTCCAACTGGGAACTGTTGTGCCTGTACTGCCACGACAACGAGCACTCGCGCTACACCGACCAGCAATACTTCGGCGATGGCTCCCTGAGCACCCCGAAAATCGCCAAGGCGACCCACAACCCGTTTGCGGCGTTGGCTGGGTTGATGAAGAAAGACGAGTAGCCGCCTGACGAATAGCAGTCTTTTGTGGCGAGGGAGCTTGCTCCCGCTGGGTGGCGAAGCGACCCCCGCTTTAGAAAGGGACTGCTGCGCAGTCCAGCGGGAGCAAGCTCCCTCGCCACAGGTTTTTTGGAGCAACACACATCCCCTGTGAGAGCGGGCTTGCTCGCGAATGCGATCGAGCAGCCACCATCAATCTACAAACTGACCACCCTGCCCCATTCCCCGTATAATCGCGCCTTTTCCCCAAAGGCACCCCGCCCGTGGCCAACAAACGCTACAGCTGCATCGGTCTGTTCAACCCCAAGTCACCGGAAAACGTCGGCTCGGTCATGCGTGCCGCCGGTTGCTACGGCGTGGCGTCGGTGTTCTACACCGGCAAGCGCTATGAGCGCGCCGCCGACTTCGTCACCGATACCAAGAAAGTCCATTACGACATCCCGCTGATCGGCATCGACGACCTGAAGAAGATCCTGCCCCTGGGCTGCGTGCCGGTGGCGGTGGAGTTGGTGGAGGGTGCCCGTCCGTTGCCCGAATACACCCACCCCGACCGGGCGCTGTACATCTTCGGCCCCGAAGACGGCTCGCTGGACAAGGAAATCCGCGACTGGTGCGAAGACGTGGTGTACATCCCCACCCACGGTTGCATGAACCTGGCCGCTACGGTCAACGTCGTGCTCTATGACCGCATGGCCAAGGGCAACAACACCCGTTCGGGGCCGCAATTCCGCTGATCGGTGTGAAATCCGATTGAACAAGGCAATCGCTCGGACAGTCAGCTTTATACCAATCCCCACACTGGAGACAGATCATGAGCGATAACAATCCGTTCGAGCCGATTGAGCGCACCCCTTTCCAATCTCATCCGCCAAAGAATGTGCATGGCTGGGAACGCTTCGGCTCGCTGGCAGGTGGTGTGCTGATGATGGGCAAAGGCTTGCGCCGTGGCGGTGTGATCGGTCTGGCGCAACTGGCCATCGGCGGCATGGCACTGGCGCGGGGCATCACCGGGCATTGCTCGGCCAAGAGTCTGCTGGAAAAAAACCGTCAGAGCCTCCACAACGCCCGCGCCCGGATCGAACAGGCTGGCGATGAACTGAGCCGCATGAAGGCCAACGCCGAGGCCGCCACGGGGACAGCGACGGTGACAGGCAACGATTCGCTGGTTTCGCCGAAAGTCGGGCTCTGATCTCTTGCGCCGGGGCTGATGGCCTCATCGCGAGCAGGCTCGCTCCCACAGTTTTTTGGGTGAATCCGGAATCTGGGCGCTCCACAGAACCCTTGTAGGAGCGGGCTTGCTCGCGAAAGCGTAGTGTCAGCCGACGAAAAGGTTGACTGTCCCACCGCCTTCGCGGGCAAGCCCGCTCCCACAGGTTTTCTTGGTGAATCCGGAATCTGGGCGCTCCACTGAACCTCTGTGGGAGCGGGCTTGCTCGCGAAAGCGTAGTGTCAGCCGACGAAAAGGCTGACTGTCCCACCGCCTTCGCGGGCAAGCCCGCTCCCACATTGATCGCGTCCGACACCGATTCTGGGTTACCAGATCCACTGTGGGAGCGAGCCTGCTCGCGATGGCGGTATTACTGGAGTAACCGGGTATCCAGCACCGTGGAACTGCCATCCAGCACATTTTCACTGAGTTGCACGAATTCCTTGGTATCCACCGTCTCCAGCCGCATCGCCCCTTGCAATACATCATCCAGCGAACGCTTGTTGCGGGTTTTCAGGCGGATCTCGCGGTCCAGTTCCTGGAGCAGCAACACCGCCTTGGCCACCATCGCGGGGCTCAGTTGCTCGCCGCGCAAGGTGGTGACGTCTTTACTGTCCCGGGCCAGCCGCTCGTTCAAGGCCTGGTAGCGCTCATCGCTCATGCCCCCGGCGCGGCGCAGCAGTTCGATGGCGTAGTACTCGGTCAGGCCTTCGCTGATCCAGTCGCTGCGATCATGATCATTGACTCGCGCCAGCACCTGCACCAACTCGCGCAACAACGGGCTGCTGCCCCGCTCGCTGACCAGCGGTGGGCGGCTGTGCAGGTAGATCGAGTCATGCCCGGACTGGGCGCCACGCCACAGCGGGTCGCCCGCACCGACAATCAGCAATTTGGAGGGATGACGTGGCAGCACCGCTTGCACCTGCGGCCAGACAAACGTCAGCAGCGTCAGTACATCCATCCGGCGCATGCCCTGGCCTTGGGGCGAGGCCACGGTGACTTCGGTCTCGCCCAGGCGTGTGCGACGGCTGCCGAGCTTACCGGCGAGCATCCAGCCGGTCGGGCGGTCGAACAGGCGCGAGGGGTTGTCGATGCGAAAACGCTGCTTACCGATGCGCGGCCAGGGGGTCTCGATGCTCTTCCAACCGCTGGGCAATTCAACTTCCAGGCGGGCCACCAGTTCGACGCCGTCCTGCTGGTCGAGTCTGGCCGACGGCACCAGGTCGTCACCACGCAACAGGGCCCAGGTCGGGGTCATGCGGGTTTCGAAGGTACCGCTTTTGCGTTCATGACTGATGCGCACCCGGTAGCTCAGGCTGGCCGTGTCGGCTGTCGGACGCCAGACCCCTCGCGCCTGCTGGCCGGGGGTGAGCTGCCATTGGCCGTCGGCCTTGAAGTCGCTGTAGCGGCTGCCATCGCCGAGGTCGAAATCCAGGCTGCGCACGGCCGAACCACGGGCCAGGGTCAGCCGCACTTCGGCCTGGTCGCTCTGCGGCAACAGCTGCACGTGATAATCCAGATTAACCTTCTGCGCCGCCCATAACGGCCCGCACACCGCCAGCAGCCCGACCGCCAGCATCCGTTTCAGTCCTGCAGCCATGGGTTCTCCCGGTCGTGCGGCGCCGGGACGCTCAGCCGGCGCGAAAAATCAGATGATCTTCCCAATCCTCTTCAGGCACGCTGCCTTCGGCCAGCATACGCCCGGACTGGGAAATGCGTTCATGGTGCACGGCATCGCGATCACCGCAGACCAGGTGGTGCCACAACGGCAAATCCTTGCCCTCGCTGACCAACCGATAACCACAAGTTGGCGGCAGCCACTTGAATTCATCGGCCTTGCCCGGCGTGAGTTGAATGCAATCGGGCACAAATTCCCGGCGATTGGGGTAGTTGGTGCACTGGCACGTCTTCAGATCCAGCAGTTTGCAGGCGATGCGCGTGTAATAGACGCTGTTGTCATCTTCGTCTTCGAGCTTTTGCAGGCAGCACAGGCCACAGCCGTCACACAGCGATTCCCACTCCTGCGCATCGAGCTGATCGAGGGTTTTGCGTATCCAGAACGGTTCGACTTTGGCGGCCATGGCTCAAGCATCAACATCAGGTGGTGAAAAGGCCGACAGTCTAGTGCCGGGGCCTCTTGAGGCCAAGCACTGGCGACTGTCGGTAGTGCGGGGCTTGCCAGGCTGCGCGCCGGGACGTAGGTTGCTCAATTCATCTTCCCCCATCCGGTCAGGTAAGCCATGAGCGCCAATTCCCGCATCGCCGACTACGCCATCCACCCCCAGTTCATCGAACGCTGGTCGCCTCGCGCCTTTACGGGCGAGGCCATTGCCGAAGAAACCCTGCTGGGCTTTTTCGAAGCGGCGCGCTGGGCGCCATCGGCGTACAACTCCCAGCCGTGGCGGTTTCTCTATGCGCGCCGCGACACGCCGAACTGGGAGCGCTTCCTGGGCCTGCTCAACGAGTTCAACCGCGGTTGGGCACAACACGCCTCGGCACTGGTGATCATCGCGTCGAAAACCACCTTCGCCGTGCCCGGCGCGACCGAGGAAACCCCGGCGCTGTGGCACACCTTCGACACGGGTGCGGCCTGGGGCCACCTGGCGCTGCAAGCCAGCCTCAGCGGCTGGCACACCCACGGCATGGCCGGTTTCGACCAAGAGCTGACCCGCAAGGAACTGAAGATCCCGGACGGCTATGCCCTGCATGCTGCCGTGGCGATTGGCAAGCTGGGGGACAAATCCACCCTGGCCGAGTACCTCCAGGCCCGCGAAACCCCGAGCCCGCGCCGGCCGTTGAGCGAGCTGGTGACGGAAGGTGATTTCACTCTGTAATCCTGTCATTTTGTGGGAGCGAGCCTGCTCTCGATAGGGGCACGCCAGCCAACACTGGGGTGACTGACACACCGCTATCGCGAGCAGGCTCGCTCCCACAATGGGATTGGTGGCGAGCGCAGACGCCTTAACCAATCCCTCAGTTCTGGCGGTGCCTGTCAGTACCCCCGGCTGAAATCCACTTCCCCGCGCAATGCCCCGCCGGACTGATAAGCCCGCAGGTTATCCAGAAACAACTGCGCCATCATCGGTGGCGAGGTCGGTGCCGAGCTGTGGCCGGTCAACAGCAGGCCCCAGGCGGTCCAGAACGGATGGCGCTGGGGCAGTGGTTCCTGGCGGCAGACATCGATCACCGCACCGGCCAGATGACCGTCCTTCAGGGCTTGCACCAGGTCCGCATCCACCACGGCGACGCCGCGTCCGGCATTGATAAACAGCCCGCTCGGCTTGAACTGCTTGAACAGCGCCGCGTCGTACACATCATGGGTCTCGGGGGTGTTGGGCAGCAGGTTGATGACGTAATCCGCCTCGCCTACCAGACGCGGAAGATCCGCCAGCCCACCCACCTCGATGAAAGGTTCGAGTTCACGAGGCTGCCGGGCGATGCCATACAACTGCACCCCGAACGGCACCAGGAACTGCGCCACGCGCTGGCCGATATCGCCGGTGCCGACAATCAACACCTTGCGCCCCGCCAGGCCCTGGCCCTGGCGATTGTCCCACTTGCGTTCCACCTGGCTGACCAACCGCGCCAGCACCTCACGCTCGTGGCCGAGCATGTAGGTGAGCACATACTCGGCCATCACCTGGCCAAAAATGCCGACTGCCCGGGTCAAGCGGTAATCGCGGGTCAGGCCCTCGGCCAGCAACGGTGTGATGCCGGCCCAGGTCGATTGCAACCAATGGGGCCGGTGCCCCTGGCGCAACAAAGTCGCCAGCAGGTCCGGCTGGCCGAGCCAGACCGGGCAATCGCTGGCCAACCGCGACAGTTCGGCGGAGTCGCCGCTGGTCAGTACTTCGAGATCGGGTGCCGCCTGACGCAAGAGCTGGGCGTACACCGCGTGGTCGTGTTCGGCAATCAGAACGCGCATGAATCAAACCTTTCAAAGCCAGGGCAGACGAGCGCCGACAGAGTGTCACTCCATCCAGGCAATCGTCGCCAAAATCATTCGGTATTTCAGAAAATCCCAAGCGAACGCCCGGGCAGTGTCAGACCGGGTCGTTACGCCGCAGCAGCTCTTCGGGCAAATGTTCGATGTACTCGTCTTCGGCCGGTGGCATCTGCAGGTGATATCCCTGGGTGTCGAGGTTTTCCAATACCTTGTTGATGTCCTCCCGGGACAACTGCCGCTCGGGGCTCAACACCAGGTCAAAAGCATGGATGGCTTTGCCGAAGGCCGCCATCAACGGCTCCGGCACGCGGGCCAGGGCATCGCTTTTGAGCACATACAGGTACATCTCGTTTTTCTTCGAGCTTCGGTAAATGGAGCAGATACGTTTCAAGGCTGTTCTCCGGCAGTGGCCAGGCTGTCGAGCAGTGCCTGGCCCATCAATTCGCGGCGCCAGCCACGCAGCGAATCGGGCAATTGGTAAGGGCCCTCGGGAAAGCCGCTCTTGATCAGCGCCTCAAGGGTTTTCTTGCGCAACATCAGTTCGGGGGCGATCCCCAGGCGCTCGGCTTCAGCTTGCCCCAGCGCCCGCAGGCGCTTGACCAGCGCCGAGGCTTCGATGGGCAGTGGCTCGGCCACGGCCGGCGGCCACTGCTCGGGCGGTACGCTGGCGGCGCGCTGGATCAGGGCCAACAGGAATTCGCCGTCCTGGCGCACGGTGCGCGGGTGCATGTCTTCGATTTTTGCCAACGCGCCGAGATTGTCCGGCTGCGTACGGGCAAGCGGCCACAGCGAGTGCTCGCGGATGATGCGGTTGCGTGGCAGGTCACGTGCGCGCGCCTCGCGCTCGCGCCAGGCACACAGCTCACGCAACACGGCCAGTTGGGCACGGGACAGTTTCCAGGCCAGCTTGGCTTCGCGGTACACCTCGTACGGGTCGACTTCGCGACGCAGGTTGGCCACCAGCTCGGCGCCGTCCTCCAGCACCCAGGCGTATTTTTCGTCAGAAAGCTTGGGACGCAACTGTACGAAAACTTCCGCCAGATGCACGGCATCTTCCGCGGCATAGCTGATCTGGGTTTCGGACAGCGGCCGCTGCAGCCAGTCGGAACGGGTCTCGCCCTTGGGCAGCTCGATGCCCAGCACGTCCTGCACCAGCCGCGAGTAGCCCATGGAAAAACCGAGGTTCAGATAAGCGGCCGCCAACTGGGTATCGAACAGCGGCGCGGGCAGGCTGCCGGTCAGGCGCAGCAGCACTTCGAGGTCTTCGCTGCAGGCGTGCAGCACTTTGAGCACCGCCGGGTTTTCCAGCAGGGCCGCCAGAGGCTGCCAGTTGTCGATGGTCAAGGGGTCGATCAGGTAGGCGCGCTTGCCGTCGCCGATCTGCAACAGGCCGGCGATGGGATAAAAGGTGTCGACCCGCATGAATTCGGTGTCGAGGGCGACGAATGGCAACTGCTGCCATTCGGCGCAAAACTGACCGAGGCTATCGTTGTCGCGAATCCAGTGAATATCGATGGCCACACGGCTCTCCCTTGAAGAATGGCGCGCAGTATATATCGCCGTTGGCGGTTGCGAGCACCCATAGAGCAAGAGCCTGAGAGAAATCGCCTGCGCAAAAACAAGAATAGTCCTACATCAGGAGTTATCAGGTCTTACGCAGTACATAAACACGCGTCAATGCGAAACCGGGCAGGAAATCCTGGTACCACAGCACGCTGAACCCGGCCTGGCGAAACTCGGCCTCGATGTCAGCCTTGCCGGTCAGGCTTCGCTGCGGCGGACGGCCGAGCTTGAGGCGGCCTTCGATCCGGACCGAGACGATTACCGTGTCGCGACTGACCCGATGAAACTCGCGCAACAACGCCAGGCGATGCTCGCTGGCGCAAACGTGGCGAAACAATTGCAGACAACAAATGCAGTCCACCGCATTGGTGGACAAGCCGATGGTGAATGCCGAACTGGGAAACGTTCTGACCCGCGCCAGCAACGCCCCGCCATGGTGGGTGAGCGCATGCTCAAGCATGTCCGGCGAGGGATCCGCCGCGAGGATCACTCGGTTGGCATGTTCGGCCAGCACCGGCCAAAACCGCCCCGCACCGCACGTCACATCCAGCACCAGCCCGGGCTCTCCCGCCACTTTCAGGGCATTGCGCACCATTTGCTCGTCACGCCAGAACACCAGGCGCACCCGACGGGGTGCCGGCTGGCAACAGACTTGCGCATGCTGCTCATCGTGATGCCTGGCGAACTCAAGCTCGACGGCGCGCAGGGGTAACCCGGACATACAAACGGCTCTTGAATTGGTTGGATGACAGGTTAGACGCTCAGGCGTGAAAAAAAGGTGTAGGAATCATTCCCGCGCCAACACCCCGTCGATAACCGCACCGCGACAGTTGGCAAACATGTCCAGATCCCGGTTGTAGACCTGGCTGTTGACCTCCAGCAGTCCGAGCATCGAGTGAAACAGGTTGTCCTGGCTCAGGGGTTTTTCCCGGCTCAATTGCAGGCAATGGGTGTCGACCGAAAACGACTTCTGATAGCTGTCGGAGAACCAGGCGAGCATCGCCACGTGTTTCTGCTGTTCCGGGGCAAGCATGTAGGGCGTGCCATGGAGGAACAGGTTGTATTCGCCCAGCGACTCACCATGGTCCGAAAGGTACAGCATCGCCGTGTCGACCTTGTCCTGATTGGCCCGCAGCAGATCGATCAGGGTCGACAGCACATGATCGGTGTACACCAGGGTGTTGTCGTAGCCGTTGACGATGCTTTCACGGCTGCAGTTGTTCAACGCGTTGCTTTCGCACACCGGGGTGAAATGCTCGTACTCCTTGGGATAGCGCTTGAAATACTCCGGCCCGTGACTGCCCATCTGGTGCAGCACCAGCACCGTGTCCTTGTCGAGGGTATCGATGAAATGCTGCAAGCCCTGGAGCAGGATCTCATCGCGGCATTCGCTGTTGGCGCACAGGGCCGGATCCTTCAGATTGCTCACATCCTGCAAGGTGACCCGGTCGCACGTGCCCTTGCAGCCGGACTGATTGTCCCGCCAGATCACGTCCAGCCCGGCGCGCTTGAGCACATCCAGCAGGCCCTCTTCATTCTTGGCCTTGCTGGCGTCGTAGTTCTTGCGACCCATATTGGAAAACATGCACGGCACCGACACTGCGGTTTCGGTGCCGCAGGAATGCACGTCGGTAAAGGCGATCAGGCCGGCCTCTTTTTCCAACGTCGGCGTGGTGTCGCGGTCATAGCCGAGGATGCCAAAGTTCTCGGCACGGGCGCTCTCCCCTACCACCAATACCGTCAGGGATTTACGCGCGTGGGTTTGCCAGGCCGGGTTACGGCTGGCGTCCTCGCCCAATGGGATAAAGGGTTGCTTGGCCGACGCGACCTGCTCGCGCAGGTAGCCGATCGACGCGCCGATGTAGTTGCTCGGCACCACCATCAAGCGTAACTCGTGGTGGTTGCGAAACAACGAAGACAAGCCTTGGTAGTTGGCCATGGCAACCACACCGATCAGCGCCGCCGAGGCCACCCCCACCAGCAACTTACTGAGCAACTCCTTGGGCCAGCTGCGGTACTTGATCGGTGTCTTGAATAATAACCAGGAAGGCAACACGCCTAATAATCCGAGATAAACAAACAACTTCAGCGACAACAGGTCACGGACTTCCGTGGCGTTGGTTTCGGCAAAGTTGCGCAACATCTCGGCATCGATCAGCACGCCGTACTGAGCCATGAAATACGCCACACCGGCGCTGATCAGAAACAGCAGCATCAGCACGGGCTTGAGCACCGGACGGAACGCCAGGAGCGTCAACACAAGGTTGAAAGCAGCGAAAATCATCACGCCGAACGCCGCGCACATCAGCACGCCACGACCATCAGCCGAGGTGATCGAGAGCAGGTGTTGCCACAGAACAATGTTGAAGCCTGCCAAAAGAAAGGCACTGGCAACCAGCGTCACCCATTCCGGGCGCACGGCTTTAATAGTCAGCATGATAGTTGACGGCTTCCTGAAAGTTGCTCTTTGAAAAGAATGCCGGAAAAGGACTATGAAAAATTCGTTCCCTACGGCAGCACAAACTTTAGGTAGCCCACCATCAATTTTTCGTGAAAAAGTTGCTATTAAATTATTTTTTAAGCGCGTGGCCTGAAACGTCAGGGACGACGGATAAACGCCCGGCTGTTGATTGGAGGTCGTGTTCCCTACACTATCTGTCCCACTCCCGACCGTTGAACGGCCTGCATGGCATTCTCTTGGGACTATCGTTCCGCTAGGATCATCAGCCTGGTTTGCGCACGATCCGCGCAAGGAGCACAGCGAGAGACAGAACGGATGCTGAACAGTAATTCCCTAAGAAAGCTTGATATGCAAGACCTCATGGTGTTTAGCGCCGTGTACGAACAAAGCAGTGTCAGCGGTGTATCCGAGGCGCTGTGTGTCAGCCAGTCCACCGTCAGTTACTGCCTGAAGAAACTACGGACCTGTTTCGAAGACGAACTGTTTACCAACACCCGCAGCGGCATGCGTCCTACCTGCAAGGCCGTGGGCATGTACGATCATGTGCAGGCAATTCTGCAAAGCATCAACCTGTGCCATGCCGGTACGCCAACGTTCGACCCGACACGCGAAGCGGTGACCTTCAACATCTGTGCACCGGAATACTTCGAGCATTTGATTCTGCCGCAGTTGCTACAAGGCTTCGATTACGCCGACCTGCCGGTGGTCGTGAACGTGCACAAGCTGGAGGCCGACATTCCGGTCGATGGACTGCGCGACGGCAGCCTGGACCTGGTGATCTGCTTCGGTCCCAACTTTCACAGCCATCATGCCGACCTGCTGTCCCGGCAGCTGTTACAGGAGGATCTGGTCTGCGTCGTCGATAAACGGGCGGCGCCCCTGGAACTGCAACTGAGCCTTCAAACTTTCGTACGGCGCCGGCACATCTTTCCTACGCCCTGGACGTCACCCACCAACATGGTGGACGGCTGGCTCGCGCAACAGGCCCAGCAACGGCAAATCGCCGCACGCGCCAACAGCTACAGCGCTGCATTGAAGATGATCAGCGGCACCGACTTCATCCTCACCCTGCCCCGGCGCCTTCAGCAGCTGCTGGCCAGCGAGGCGATGTTCAATCACCACGAAGCACCCAATGGTCTGCCGGGATTTACCCTGGACATGCAGTGGACCCAGGCGGCCAATCAGGACAGCGCCAATAGCTGGCTGCGCGAACAGATCATCAAAGTCTGCGCCGGGCGAGATACCTAACCGTCAGTGACCGATAAGAGCCTTGGCATACGGGCCGCGGTCGATGTCGAGGATCTCTACGCACAACTGCACACTCAGGCCATCCGGCCACGGACCCAGTTCCTGGATCACCGCCAGCAGGCTATCGGCCAGCTGCTTCTTGATTTCGGGCGAGCGGCCGCTGAGCAGCGCCAGCTTCACGTGCACGAAACCGCGTTCACCGATGCCGGTGCCCACCCGGAACGTCTCGAGCTTGATGGCCCGGCTCTTGATATCCGACTCGGCGGCAAACTGACCGGACGCCACCAAGGCATTGTTCAGGCGCAACAGTGCGACATCGGCCTTGAGCTCCGGCAGGTTGGCGGTGTACTCCATGTGCAGGTGAGGCATGTGTTCGACTCCAATTCGAAAAAACGATGAGGTGATTCCAGCCGTCGCCACCTTAGCGCGACTTTATTCCTGACGGCAGATTTTGTTTCACCGCTGCCCGCGCTCGCCCATGAACGCCTCCAGCCGGGAGCGCAGCCAGCGTTCAGCCGGATCGCTGTCGACATGGCTCAGCCAGACCATCGACAAATCCAGGGTCGGGGTCGGGAAAGGATAGGGTTCGCTGAACAATCGGCCCGACGCAGCCATGGCGGCCGCAGTGTAATCCGGCATGCTGGCGATCAGGTCAGTGCCGGCCAGCAACGCGGGCAAGGCGCTGTACTGCGGCACCGACAACACGACCCTACGCTGACGGCCGATCTCGGCCAGCCATTCGTCAGCGAGACCGGCGACGTTCGCGGTGTGAGAGACCAGCACGTGGGGGCGCGAGCAATATTCGTCGAGGGTCAGCGGCGTATCCGATGCATCGGCGCGCAACACCCGAGGCTGGATGTGCCGCAACAACTTGCGCTTGGCATTGGCCGGCAACCCACGCGTCTGGCTGATGCCCACGGTGATATCGCCCGATGCCAGCAAATCGGGAATGCGCCAGTAATCCGCGTGCTGGACCACAAACACCACGTTCGGTGCTTCCTGGCGCAGGCTGCTCAACAGCGGCGGCAGCAGCCCGAACTCCACATCGTCCGAGAGCCCGATGCGAAAGGTCATGGTGCTGCTGGCGGGGTCGAAATCATGCGTCAGGCTCAGGGCCATCGACAGCGAATCCAGCGCCGGCGACAGATGCCGGATGATCTCTTCGGCCCGGGCAGTCGGCTCCATGCGATGGCCAACGCGAATGAACAGCGGATCGTTGAACATCTTGCGCATCCGATTGAGCGCCGAGCTGATGGTCGGCTGGCCCAGAAACAACTTCTCCGCCACCCGCGTCACGTTGCGCTCAAGCATCAGCGTCTCGAATACCACCATCAGATTGATGTCGGTCTTGCGCAATTCGTTGCGGTTCATCCACTGCTCCTATCCCCTGACTGTAGGAAGTGTAGGAACGACGGTGGCTGCGCGTCTATGCGCAAAAAGTCCAAACGCCAAACACAATTGCATAAGCGCGGCTTTTTTGTGGCGAGGAGATTTATCCCCGTCGGGCTGCGCAGCAGCCCCATTAGCACTGGCGGTAACTCAGCGGATCGTATGCAGGTTTTGGGCTGCTGCGCAGCCAGCGGGGATAAATCCCCTCGCCACAGGGCAACATTTCCCCGGTCCAGACAGATGGATCAGCGTTGTTGAAGGGTCACTTTACGGTCAGGGATTTTAGCCCCAGCGCCATGACCCGTTCATCAGTGCCCAGCCCCAACGCCTTGGGGCTGATTGCATCAGGCAAATGAAAGTGCAGACGCACTTGCCCATCGGCACCCGACGCTTCACGCATCGCCGGCGTCAGGGGCAATTCCAGGGTGTTGTCCTGTAAACGCGTGAATTGAGTCGACAACGCCGCCACGCCATTGACCGAAACCTCGACCCGCTGGCTTGTATGATTGGGCTGTACGAAGGCTGCCGTTTCGATCGAAATGGCGCGGGCCTCTGGCGGTACCTGCAACGTCATTTCAGCCTCGGTGCCCTGCGACCAGGTGCCCCAATCCTCGACCTGCCCCCAGCCGCTGACCAACATGCCGTTGATCCGGTTGAACACCTGGCGCTCACCGGGCTTCACTCTCACGTCCAGGGTCTCGTGGGCAAAAGGTGCGCATTCGGCGCAAGACTTCCAGCCTGGTGCCAGCACCACCAGGCCATCGATGCGGGTCAACAGGTCGGTCTGGCGGTTGACGGTTTTCGCCGCTTCGAGCGCCGCACGGCTGTCGAGGATGTACAACGAATCATTGTCATACTGCCCGCTGGCGAGCATACGTTCAGCGTGCTGTTGAGCGTGCGCAAGCTCCCGGGTGCCCATCCGCCCCAAGTAAACGCCATCGGTTTCCAAGCCATGGGTCAAAGCGTATTGGCTGGTCAACAGCCAGTTTTCCGGCTGGTTCTGCGGCAGCAACGAGCGGACTTTCGAATAATGACCGCCGGCGTTGTCCCAGAATGGATCGGTGAGCGGCGTAGGCCAAGTGGACGCCGGTGGCACCATCCGGCTCTTGCGCAGGCCAGCCCAGCCGGCGCGGGTATCCAGAACCTGGACCACCAGGGCAATCGTCAACAGGCACACAGCAGCCCTCGGTCGATTGCCCCGGACGACCAGGAAGATGATGACAAACACGATGGCATAGAAGACCGGCCAGAACATCCGGCCCGCAGCGCGAAACACGTTCGCCATCAGCTCAAGGGGTTTCGGTAGCCAGATATGGACATCCAGCATGCCGATACCGAGCTTGTTGGTCAGCGAAAAAAGCGTCAGCCCGACCAGCGCCCACAGCAACAACTTTCTAGCGCGTATGGCCCCGAGCAACCCCGTATCACCCTGTAGCAACGCCGCGCCGGCGCAGATCGCCAGCATCAGGACGCCCGCCCCCAGATAATTGAAGCCCTCGTAGTCCCCGGGTCCCTGGGGCATATCCCACAGGATGAACGACCAGCCACTGGGGTCGACCAGCGATAGTACATTCAAGCGATACAAACCATAGCCACCTGCTACAGTCCCGCCGCCCACGCTGAAGTAGCCCGCCTGCCAACAGCAGAACGCGACCAACAGGAACAATCCGCCCAGCTCGATGCAGCCGTCGCGCAGGGACAATTGGCGCTTGAGAACCTTGCCGGCAAGGTCTGCCAGCCAGATCAGCGCGACCATCGCCAACAGGTACGCATGCACCAGCGCGGTGGCGGCCAACAATACGCCCCAGGCCAGCCGCCGACTGTGCAGACCGGGCCGTAGCGCCAGGTACAGGGCAGCCAGGATCAGGAAATGTCCGGACAGCGACAGATGCCCGCCCATGCGCAGGAACATGGGGGGCGAAAACACGAATAACCCGGTCCCCAATAACCGGATCCACAACGACGGTGTCACCAGGCCGACCAACCGCCAGGCAAACCAGGCCTGCAAGATAAAACAGGCCAGCAACCACAGGCCGAAATACTGGAACGTCTCGGGAAGCCAGGCGTTGAATGGCTTGAACATCAACGCCAACAGCGGATTGGAATCGGAAAAAATGATGCCGTTGCCCAACTCCAGGCCATAGGAGGGGTTCAGCCCCAACGGAAAGGTCCAGGGTGAATGGCGAAAAAACGCCCAGCCCATGTAATGGGTGGCCGCATCGCCCTCCCCCAGCCAGGCGATGTTCGTCGGGTCCAGGACCCGAGGGCCGATCACCAGCAGAAACGCCAATGCACCCAGCAGCACGGGCAACAGGAGAGACAAATAACGCTCGCCACGAACGGTCATCGATACGTCCAGAAGTTATGCAGGATAAAGGTGAACGCCGGAATGATCAGTGCCACGGCCGCGATGCCCGCCAGGTAATTCAGGCCTGCGCTCTGGGCCACCCAGGCCACCAGCATCGCCAGTGCGAAACCGCCGGTTGAAACCAGCACGAAACGGTAGAGCGTGCGACCGTGCAGGCGACTGGAGAAACTCCACAGGGTGTTGATCAGATAGGACACCACCGTCGCCACCAGGAACGCGAAACCGTTGGCCAGTGGGGGATTCGCCAGGATCAAATGCATGAAGAACACGGCGGCCAGCACGTGGATCGCCGTCACGAACAAGCCGGTCACGGCAAAGCGCAGGGCCCGTCGCAACAGCGGCGTGCGGACCCAGGTCACGGCTTCTGCGCCAGGCAAAACACAGTCAGGCCAGCGATGCGATTGGCGCCCATGAACGGACGCTCCAGGCTGCACAGGGACTTCAAGACACCATTGACCAGCGGATGATGCCGCGCCAGCTGCGACCTGGCCGGCGCCTGCGAGGTGCTGCGCTGCAACAGGCGCAAGCCGGCGGCGATGGGAAACACCAGGCCGAAATAATACGCACCCTGGCGCACCTGCAGACCCGCCTGCGCCACGACGCCTTCCAGCTGTCTGAGCGTATAGCGACGCTTGTGTTCGAGAAAATCGTCATGACCGCTCCAGAGAAACTGGAAGGCCGGCACAGTGATCAGGAAACGGCTGCCGGACGGCACTTTGTCGACATAAGCCTTGAGCAGCCCGACGTCGTCATCCACGTGTTCCAGTACGTCCATCAGCAACACCAGGTCCGCGTCCAGCCCATCGACGGCGCGTCGGTAGTGCACCGGTTTCCCATGGGTACGGGCGTCGGAATCGGCCGGGTAACTGATGTCCACGCACCAGGCCTCGGCCGTTTCGGTATGGGTCAACAGATGGTGGGAAAAAAAGCCCGATCCGGCACCCACGTCCAGCAGCGTATTGGCCGATGTGCCCTTGAGCATGTGCAGCATCGCCCGCGCTTTCGAGCGGTAGTACCAGTGCTGCTCGATATCCGGGCCCAGGATGTCGGTTTCCTTGAGGTCCATGGTCAGTCCTTGGCGTCATAGATGCGCCGTACCAGGAAAATCGGTCGACGCTTGGATTCGATGTAGGTGCGGCCCAGGTATTCGCCCAGCACGCCGATGCCGATCAATTGCAACCCGCCAAGAAAGGTGACCGCGACCATCAGCGAGGCGTAGCCGGGCAGGTCAACCCCTGAAATCAGCGTTCGCAGCACGATGAACATGGCGAACGCAAAGGACACCAGCGAAACGCACAGCCCCAGGTACGTCCAGATACGCAGCGGTTCGGTGCTGAAACTGGTAATGCCTTCAAGGGCGAAGTTCCACAGTCGCCAGCCGTTGAATTTGCTTTCCCCGGCAGCGCGCTCAGGCCTGACGTAATCCACATAAGTGGTTCGAAATCCCACCCAGGCAAACAGCCCTTTCATGAAGCGTCGGGATTCAGGCAGGGTTTGCAGGGCATCGACCACACAGCGATCCATCAAGCGGAAATCGCCGACGTTTTCCGGGAGCTTGTGATCGGCGATCCTGTTGTGCAGGCGATAGAAACCGTTGGCGGACACCTGTTTGGCCCAGGAATCGGAATCGCGATTGATCCGATGCCCCAGCACCACTTCGGCACCGTTGCGCCAGTGGGCGATCATTTCCAGGATCACCTCGGGAGGGTCTTGCAGGTCGACGTCGATCGGCACCACCGCCTGGCCGCGCGCTGCTTGCAGACCGGCGCTCAACGCCGCCTCCTTGCCGAAGTTGCGACTCAGGTCTACGACCCGGATGCGCGGATCGCTCTTCTGTCTTTCCAGCAGCAATCCTAACGTATCGTCGACGCTGCCATCGTTGACGAACACCAGCTCCAGGCTCACCAGCGCTTGGTCGACAAAGACCTGATCGATCCTGGCGATGAACAAATCGATGGACTGGGCTTCGTTGAAGACGGGAATGACGAGCGAAAGCGCTAGACGACCTTGTAGATCCGTTCCTGGATATTCAGTCACTTGATGGCTCTTTTTCTTATAGTGTTTTCAGTCCCGTCAGGCTTGCGGCCCTGGGCCCCACGGATCTGGCGTCAATGACGACGACTGCATCGGAACGTATTAAGCAGGAGCGGACAAGGCAACGCAAGGATGAAACCGGCACCTGGAGCAGACTCATGGTTCGCAAGATGACCTGTTCTGATCATCGGGTCTAGCCTCCGATTCAAGCCCGAGTCGGTAATATCTATTCACCAATGGATACGAATTTCCCGTAGCCAAAAACTTCAGCTTGGCTAGGCTTGCAGCCACATGTGCAACACATGTCTAGAATGAATCAATCGCAGGGAGCGAATCGATGTACTTTGAAATCTACCGTCAGACCCGAGGCACCCAAAGCAGCGGAAGAGGCCAATGGCGCTGGCGCCTGAGGGCCGGCAATCACGAGACCATCGCCAGCGGCGAGTCCTACGTGAACAAGAGTGACTGCCTGCACGTGATCGGGTTGATCAAGAACGTCCAGGGCGAGACGCCTGTGAAGGAGATCTGAACAGCGTCGCGCTGTATCGACAGACAGGCCGGTACCCGAGCCTGTCTGGTCCTGGTATTCGCACTTTCCCCTGGGTCAGGTATGGTGCGTGGACAACCGTGAGAGGCCGGTCGCAATGACCCTATCCAACCACCATCGCGACTGGCTGAAGCGGGCTCCTGACTCGAGGAAGCTGGAGCGCATCGAGGCCTATTTCAGCGGTCATGGCTACAACGCCCATCGGCATGACACCTACGCCATTGGCGTCACGCTTTCCGGCGTCCAGAGCTTCAACTATCGCCACAGCAAGCGTCACAGCCAGCCCGGGGGCACCATTGTCCTGCACCCGGACGAAATCCACGATGGCGAAGCCGGAACCAGCGACGGGTTTCGTTACCGGATGTTCTACATAGAGCCGTCGGTGATCCAGCAAGTGCTGGGGGGCAAGCCGCTGCCCTTCATCGAAGGCGGACTGTCCAGCGATCCTCGTCTCAACATCGCGACCCGCCGGCTACTAAGCAGCATCGATCACTCCCTCGACCCGCTGGAGGAAGAAGACGCTATCTACGATGTGGCCCAGGCCCTCGACCTCGCCGCCGGCAACCGACGTGGACGGCAAATGATCGACTACCCCGCAGCGGAGCGTGCGCGCCTGTTCATCCATGATGTCCTGGACCAGGTGATCACCCTGGACGACCTGGTGCAGGCCAGCGGTCGGGATCGTTGGAGCCTGTCCCGGGACTTCCGCGCGCTGTACGGCACCAGCCCCTATCGCTACATCACCCAGCGCCGCCTCAACGAAGCCCGTCGCCTGGCCTTCCAGGGCATGGCGTGGAGCGAGGTGGCGCTGGCCTGTGGCTTTTTCGATCAGAGCCACATGACCCGCCTGCACACCCAGGCCTTCGGCATCTCACCGGCACGTTGGTTGAACATGCTTCGATGAACACACGCAGCTCCCTCGCCACAATAAATCCTCGCAAGGCTGCACAATCGTACAATCCCTCCCCGTGGCCGGGCAGTAAGGTGGCGCTTTCCACCTCATTCGAGTCCTCGTCATGACCCATTACGCTCCAATCAACTTCACCGAGAAATACGCCCTGTTCCACGATCAATGGGCCCCGAAAGTCGTGGCCGAGATGAACGACTACCAGTTCAAGATCGTCAGGCTGGAGGGAGATTTCATCTGGCACGTCCACGTCGAGACCGATGAAACCTTCATCGTGCTGGAAGGCGAGCTTCGTATCGACTTTTGCGACGGCATGGTGACCATCGGTGCGGGCGAGATGTACGTGGTCAAAAAAGGCATCGAGCACAAGCCCAGTGCCGAACGGGAAGTGAAATTGCTACTGATCGAGCCCCGTGGCGTGCGTAATACCGGTGAAGAAACCAACGAGCGAACCGCGATCAATGACGTCTGGATCTGAGCGCACACCCAGCGCAATCACCGGATGATGATTGCGCTGGGCTCATGTGCGTTCAATACCCAGGACGAACCGGACTCAGGTGCGGAAGCGACCGGTCAGTTCCGCGAGGTCTTTCGACAGGCTGGAAAGTTGCCGGCTGGCGAGCATGCTCTGGGCCGAGTTCTCCGCCGCTTCGTTGGACAAGTCACGGATGTCGGAGATGTTGCGGGCAATTTCCTCGGTGACGCTGCTCTGTTCTTCGCACGCATTGGCAATCTGCGCGGCCATGTCGTTGATCCGCTGGATTGAGCCGCTGGTGCCGCTGAGGACCTGATCGACGCCGCCGGCACGCTCGACGCTGTCCCGAGCCTTGTTGCTCCCGACCTGCATGGCCTGGACCGCCTTGGCGACACCGGACTGCAGGCGTTCGATACGGACCTGGATGTCCTTGGTCGAATCCTGGGTGCGCGCCGCCAGCGCCCGGACCTCGTCGGCCACGACAGCGAAGCCCCGGCCCTGCTCGCCCGCCCGCGCCGCCTCGATGGCCGCATTCAGTGCCAGCAGGTTGGTCTGTTCGGCAATGCCGCGGATCACTTCGAGCACCGCGCCGATGCTGGAGGTTTCCTGTGCCAACGCCTCGATGGTGCCCGAAGCGCTCTCTACTTCCTGGGCCAACTGGCGGATCGATTCAATGGTGCTGCTAACCACCTCGGCGCCATCGCGAGACTGGCTGCTGGCTTGCTGCGCGGCTTGCGAAGCATTTACAGCGTTATGTGCCACTTCATGCACAGCGGCACTCATCTGGGTCGCAGCCGTACTCACCTGATCGAGCGCCGCATGCTCACTGCTGATCAGTTGATCATTGGTCGCCGCCATATTGGCCATGGCACGTGCCGCCGCATCCACCTCGCCAGTGACCCGGCCTACTTCGGCGATCAACGGCTGCAACTTATCGAGAAAGCGGTTGAACGCGCCGCCAAGCTGCCCCAGTTCATCAGCCGAACGCACCTCGAGACGCCCCTTCAAATCACCACCGCCCTCGGCAATCTGCTCGACGCGATGCAGCAAGCGACGCATGGGGCTCAACACCACCATGGGCAAGACCACGATCAGCAGCGCACACCCCAGCAGACCGACCAGCAAGATGCCGCCCTGTTGCACCTCCACCGCCAGCCCGTGATCTATGGCCGTCTGACCCTCGCGGTTGGAAGCCGCATCTTCCAGCTCACCGAGCTTGTCGATGGCGTCACGCATGGTATCGAACTTACTTTCACCCTCACCGAAACTCAGTGCACTGGCGGCCTGCGGATTACTCGTCGCCTGCTCGACCACTTGCCGGGAAATCTGCGACCACTGGGCAAAGCGATCATTGAATTGACTGACCAACGCCATCGCCTCGGGCCCCGGCTGCATCGCCGCGTATTTCTGTACCCGGTCATAGGCCTGCTTCAGATTGTCCCGATGACTGGCGCGCAAGGCCTCCAGATGATCCCCGGCATTACCGCCCAACAGGCTGCGCTCGGCGACGAAAGCCTGGTAGAGATCCCGGTCGGCGTTGAGCAACAGGCTGATCGCCGGCAGGTACCGATTGGTCAACTGAGTGCTGGACTCAGTCACTTGCCCAATCCCCCGCATGCCCGACCACCCCATCAGCACCAGCAACAACGCCAGGAATGCAATGGGCAAGGTGATTTTCCAGCGGAAGCCCAGATCGGCGAAAAACCGTGGCATGGGTACTACTCCTTTTCGAGGGTATGTCTTTAGCTATCGGCAGAGGTGGGGCCTGCTAGAGAGACGGTAGACCAAATTGTCACAGGGTGGTGACATACGATGGAGAATCGCATTGGGAACTGCTTGGCTCGAGGGAGAGAACGATCAGGATCTGCTTGGCTTTCCGTGGCGAGGGAGCTTGCTCCCGCTGGGCTGCGAAGCGGCCCCTTTTCTGTGAGTGCTTCGCACTCAAGCGGGAGCAAGCTCCCTCGCCACGGATGCATTCCAGCTCTAAACAGTGGGCGGGCCTTTACTCATAGGCGCCGTCTCAGCAAGACGGGTAGCCAGTCCTACAACCATACATACCCGGAAACACCAAGCCCACGGATCCCGGCTACGTTACCTTGCGCCTTTGCCTACAACTAAGCCAGAATCCGCCCGCTTGTGCGCCTTTGCCGGCACCGGTAGCTTGGTTCCCGTCACTGCTCATCAGTGATCGGGTTTAGCGACCCGAAGGGTATGGACGCATCAGCACTCCTGATCTAGTTGCAGGTATTCATGTCCGCAACGGTTGCAATGGTGGCTGTGCGCGGGAGATCTTCGGATCTGCCGGGCTCCTGTACCCCCGGTTCGCTAACCTGCGTACAGCCGCCACCCTTACTTGTTTAGCGACAAGTCATGGTGGCTCAAACAGGTACAGGAGTTTTACTATGTTCAAGGTCACCCCCAACCCACCGGAAACGGACCCCAGCTCCGCCGGCCTCGATCCAAAAAAAGTCCAGGAAGCCATCGACCGGGCGCAGGATTACTACTTGAAGCCAAAGGAAGCCGACACTAAAAGCGATCCATCACCGGGTCAGCTCTTCACGGTCGTCGAGGGCATCGACAATGAAACCCTGCTCGCCAATCTCAGCGAAAACCTGGCCTCGGCCAATGCCATGATCAACGACCTGACATTCGACCTCGAAGGGTCACGTCGACGTGTGGCAATGGGTATCCTGCAGGTGATCGAACTGAGCGAGCTGTTGGCGAATCGGGTATTGGATAACATTGATCCGCGCTAGCGAAGCAACCTCAAACGATCAGGCCTCTGGGATGCTCAATATTTCAGAGGTCTGATTGACGAGGCTTCCAATCTTCTTCAGGTTTACTCCGTCGAAAGCGACTGACCAGATGAGATAGAGCGCTTCCCAGCGGTGAAAGCCGTAACCGCGCAAGGCGGTTCGCAAGTGGTGTCTGGATCTGCTTTACCGAACACGAAAAAAGGCACCTATGGCTCTTTTTTCGTTTCTGCCCAGGTAATACCAAGAGGCTGTCTAGAGAACTCCGATGAAGACCATAAAAGCCGACAGCGCACACAAAAAAATCGCTCAAGACCAGCTGACGTTTGCTGATGTCCGACAAGCAGCGCGTGCTGGTCTAAAAGCGTTCGATAAATTTGTACTCACTGGCAAGCTTCCTATTATTCATAATCGCGGCCTGCTCCCAATCACCGCTGTCCAATCCACTCTTCAGGCAGGTGAATGATTAGTCGCATGCCCAGGCTGTGCATGAAGATCAATGCCTAGCGCATGAATGACCTTGAGTACGGTATCAAATCTCGGTTTTGATCCGGGGGCGAATGCCTTGTACAAGCTTTCTCGTCCCATACCGGAGTCTTTAGCGATCTGCGCCATGCCTCGGGCCTTGGCTACATAGCCGATCGCTCGGAGAAACTCCTCGGTATCACCATCAGCCAACACCTGAGAAAGGTATTCACTGATCGCTTCGTCGCTATCGAGTAGTGCCGCCATGTCGAATGTCGTCAGGTGTTGGCTCATGCTCAAATTTCCTTTGCCAATTTCTTCGCTCGCCGGATATCAGCACTCTGTGAAGACTTGTCGCCCCCAGCCAGTAGCACGATGACCACTCCACCGCGCATGGTGAAATAAACCCGGTAGCCAGCGCCTACATCCACACGCAACTCTGAAACACCATCACCGACAGGTTTCACATCGCCCAGGTTACCTGCTGCGGCGCGATCAATGCGGCGGGCGATTGCGATTTTTGCTCGCAGATCACGAACCGATGAATGCCAAGCAGTAAACGTCTGCGTTTGCTGAATGAGATAATTCATGGGTGGACAGTATCCAGTTGGATACAAAAAGTCAAGATGCTGATGCTGGTCATCCCTCCGTATTCTCAATCCGGGGTGAGGGACCTGATGTAGAACTGGTGCAACTGGCTGCTGACACCGTAGCAGCGCAAAGAGTGCCTGTAACGACAGTTATTACGTAGAATCTCTATATAGAATTTCTTCCACAAAAAAGCCCCGTGACCTAAGTCTACGGGGCTTTTCGTATAGTGGCGGAGAGATAGGGATTTGAACCCTAGGTACTGTCGCCAGTACAACGGATTTCGAATCCGTCCCGTTCGGCCACTCCGGCATCTCTCCAGTGGCGCGCATCATACCAGCACATTCGCCGGAAGCGAACCCCCGAGCGAATTTTTTTCCGCGCTATCAGATGCTTGCGTCGATTACAGCGGTACACCCAGGCGCTGGGCGACTTCTTCATAGGCTTCGATGACGTCACCGAGGCCCTGGCGGAAGCGGTCCTTGTCCATCTTCTTCATGGTGTCCTTGTCCCACAGACGGCAGCCGTCCGGGCTGAATTCGTCGCCCAGGACGATGGAGCCGTCGCTGAACACACCGAATTCAAGCTTGAAGTCCACCAGCAGCAGCCCGGCGTCGTCGAACAGTTTGGTCAGCACTTCGTTGACCTTGAGGGACAACTCCTTCATGCGCGCCAGTTGCTCGGCGGTGCCCCAACCAAAGGCCACGACGTGGGATTCGTTGATGAACGGGTCGCCCTTGGCGTCGTCCTTCAGGAACAGTTCGAAGGTGTAGGGGTTGAGCTTCATGCCCTCTTCCACGCCCAGGCGCTTGACCAGGCTGCCGGCGGCATAGTTACGCACGACGCACTCGACCGGGATCATGTCCAGCTTCTTGACCAGGCATTCGTTGTCGCCCAGCAGCTTATCGAACTGGGTCGGCACGCCGGCGGCTTCGAGTTTCTGCATGATGAAGGCGTTGAACTTGTTGTTCACCATGCCCTTGCGGTCCAGCTGTTCGATGCGCTTGCCGTCGAACGCCGAAGTGTCGTTGCGAAACAGCAGGATCAAGCGGTCGGCGTCGTCGGTCTTGTAAACCGACTTGGCTTTGCCGCGGTAGAGTTCTTCACGTTTTTCCATGATGGGCTCCGCTTGCTAAGTAGTGGGCTAGGCGATATGTCGCCAGTCGAGCCCTGAATCTTGATCGGCCAGTTGCAGCCAGTCCGGGTCGCACCCGAGGGTGTCGACAAAACATTGCCGGGCCAGCTGCGGCAGGTTGTTCTTGCTGCTCAGATGGGCCAGGACCAGGTGTTGCAGGCCTTGCCAGCCCAACTCGGCCACCAGGTACGCCGCCTGGTGGTTGTTCAAATGTCCGTGCTCCCCACCCACGCGCTGCTTGAGGAAGTACGGGTAGTAACCCTGCGCCAGCATGTCGCGGCAGTGGTTGGACTCGATCATCAAGGCATCGAGGTCCCGGTAACTGTCCATGACCCGGTCGCAATACGACCCAAGGTCAGTGAGCAAGCCGAAACGCCGCTCGCCGTCGCTGAACACGTACTGCGTTGGCTCCCGGGCGTCGTGCGCCACGCTGACCACGCTGATATCCAGGGCACCAATGCGCAATTGCTCGCCACCGGCCACGAAACCCGCTGGCTCGATGGGTTTGCGCAGGCCACCCAGGGTGCCTCGGCTCAGGTACACCGGCAGATTGTAGCGCCGAGACAGCAAACCCACGCCATGCACGTGGTCGGCATGTTCGTGGGTCACGAGTATCGCGCTCAGTTGCGCCGGGTGCACACCCAGGCGCAACAGGCGCTTCTCGGTTTCCCGCAGGGAGAAACCGCAATCGACCAGCACGTATGTGCCAGCGCTGGCGATCAGCGTGCCGTTGCCCTGGCTACCGCTGCCGAGAACGGCAAAACGCATCGGATCAGCCCAGGTTGTCCTGAATCACGCTCAACACTTTACGCGCCACATCGGCCGGCGCCACGGTATTGATGTTCTTCTCGACGGTCACCTGGACGCTATCGCCCACCTTGCTCAGGCGAACCTGATAGCGCTCGGCGCGGGCTTCGACTTCTTCCTTGTCCGGCTTGCTGCCGAACAGACCGCTGAAGAAGCCAGGCTTCTCGTCTTTTTTCTCGGCCTTTTCGGCGAGGTTGATGTAGTACAGGCCCAGGCTGCGGTTAATGTCTTCAACCCGCCACTCGCCCTGTTCCAATGCACGGCCAACACTCGACCAGGCCCGGTCCAGGTCGGAGCCGACGTTGAGCACCGGGTTGCCGCTGCCGTCTTCGCTCAGGCTGACGCGGCTCGGCGTATCGTAGTCCCGGGTGGCCAGCATCGAGACGGAACCGCCCTGCTCGGCGGTGCGGCTCATGCTGGCAAGCAGGTCGTCCACCAGCGCGGCGTCGAGGCCGGTATTGACCGAACGGTTGGTGAACGCTACGTCGGCGGTGCTGCCGGCAGGACGCTCGGCGCTGACCACGTAGATTTCGCTGGTGTTGCGCTGCACACCCGGCTCGATGCGCACCCGCACGCGGGTTTCGCTGTCGGAAGCGACACCGGCGGCGCTCAGGCGCTTGGCCATGGCGGCGGACAGCTCATCGGCACGCTGCCAGGTGGTGGTGAATTCGCCCGTTTGCGGACGCTGTTCGTCCAAGCGGAAACCGTTGTCCTGGAAGAACTGGATCGCCACCGGCCAGACTTCGGCCGGTGGATGCTGACCCATGACCCAGCTGGAGTCGCCGCTCTTCTGCAAGGTGTAGTCGCTGGCATCGGCAATGGCCGACAGCGGTTGCGGACGTGGAACAACATATTCGCCCTTGACGCTGTCGTCGGCGACGTTGCGCGGGATCGGCAGCAGCGGATCCAGTCGCTTGGCGACGTTGACGTCTTGTGGCAATTGCATCGGTGCAGTCTGTTGCGCTTGCAGGTAATCGCTACCACGGTCGCGGAAGTAACCCTCCGGCCCCCAGATCCACCCGCAGCCACTGGTGCTGGAGATAATCAAGGCAAGTGCGGAAAGTCCGGCCATTCGCTTCATGCGTTGTACTTCCTCAATTAAACCAGGACGCCGGACTGGCGCATGGCCTGCCGCAGCGGTTCATGACAGGTTGTGCTCAGCCAGGTCAGTGGCAGGCGGATGCCCTCGTGCATCAGGCCCATCTCCACCAACGCCCACTTCACCGGGATCGGGTTGGCTTCGATGAACAGGTCCTTGTGCAGCGGCATCAGTTTTTCGTTGATGGCCCGTGCGGTCTCGGCGTCGCCCTTGAGCGCGGCCTCGCACAGGTCGGCCATTTCGCGCGGAGCGACGTTGGCGGTGACGGAAATGTTGCCCTTGCCACCCAGCAGCATCAGTTCTACTGCGGTCGGGTCGTCGCCGGACAGCAGGATGAAGTCCTTGCTGACGCCATCGAGAATGGCCTTGGCACGCTTCAGGTCGCCAGTGGCTTCCTTGATACCGATGATGTTCGGCACGCTGGCCAGGCGGATCACGGTCTCGGCCTGCATGTCGCAGGAGGTGCGGCCGGGAACGTTATAGAGGATCTGTGGGATGTCGACTGCTTCGGCAATGTGCTTGAAGTGCTGGTACAAGCCTTCCTGGGTCGGCTTGTTGTAGTACGGCACGACCAGCAGGCAGGCGTCGGCGCCGGCTTCCTTGGCGTTGCGGGTCAGCTCGATGGCTTCACGGGTCGAGTTGGCGCCGGTGCCGGCGATGACCGGGATGCGACCGTTGACCTGCTTGACCACGGCACGGATGACTTCGATGTGCTCATTGACGTCGAGGGTCGCCGACTCGCCGGTGGTGCCGACAGCGACAATGGCATGGGTGCCGTTCTCAAGATGGAAGTCCACGAGTTTGCTGAGGCTGGCCCAGTCAAGATGCCCTTGTGCATCCATGGGTGTGACCAGTGCCACCATACTGCCCGCAATCATGAAACCGCTCCTGCCGGAAAAAGAGAGCGGTAATGGTACTGGCGCCAAGATGCTTGTACAAGCGAACTACCATTCCCCTTGGCGATGGTTTTCGCTACCCTTCAGGCTTTGATCGGTACCGATAAGCTCACCAGCCGGTTCCAAGCCTTCGTTTTCGTCGCCACAAGCCCCGATCCTGCGTTTGTCCGGGTGCATTCCCGCCTTCAGGAATGCAGCGCAACCCCGGCACAGGGCTTGAGCCGTACGTTCCACGCGGGCCTGGCGCCGTGTCGAGCCGCAAGGCGCCGACCGCTCATCGCTTTAGGAATGCTGCATGTCCACCCCCACAGTCCGCGAACAATTCCTTGTCATCAGTGCCCTTGGCGCCAACCCCATGGAGCTGACCAACGTCCTGTGCCGCGCCAGCCATGAAAACCGCTGCGCCGTCGTGACCTCACGCCTGACCCGCCATGGCGAATGCAGCGCGCTGGTGCTCGAGATTTCCGGTAGCTGGGACGCCCTGGCCCGCCTGGAAGGCAGCTTGCCCGTGCTGGCCAAGAAGCACGCCTTCACGGTCAACGTGGTGCGTAGCGCCGCGCTGGAGAACCGTCCCCAGGCGCTGCCCTATGTGGCCTACGTCAGCTCGGCCTACCGCCCGGACATCATCAACGAGCTGTGCCAGTTCTTCATGGATCACCACGTCGAGCTGGAAAACCTGACCTGCGACACCTACCAGGCGCCGCAGACCGGCGGCACCATGCTCAACGCCACGTTCACCGTGACCCTGCCGGCCGGCACCCAGATCAGTTGGCTGCGCGATCAGTTCCTGGATTTCGCCGACGCGATGAACCTGGATGCCCTGATCGAACCGTGGCGCCCACAAAACCCAATGTAAGGAAGCGTTCATGGCCGTTGCCATCGACCAGCCGGTTACCGATTTCCAGGCCCCCGCTACCAGCGGGCAGACCGTCAGCCTCGCCGCCCTCAAGGGCAAGCAGGTGGTGATCTACTTCTACCCCAAGGACAGCACTCCCGGCTGCACTACCGAAGGCCAGGGTTTTCGTGACCAGTACTCGCAGTTCCAGGCGGCCAACACCGAGGTGTTCGGTGTCTCCCGGGACAGCCTCAAGTCCCACGAGAATTTCAAGTGCAAACAGGAGTTCCCGTTCGAGCTGATCAGCGACAAGGACGAGGCCGTCTGCCAGTTGTTCGATGTGATCAAGCTGAAGAAGCTCTACGGCAAGGAATACCTGGGCGTGGATCGCAGCACGTTCCTGATCGACAAGAATGGCGTGCTGCGCCAGCAATGGCGTAGCGTGAAGGTGCCGGGGCATGTGGATGCGGTGTTGGCCGCGGCTCAGGCGCTCAACAAGGCCTGAGACATTTTCATTGTTGGTTCTGACGCTATCGCGAGCAGGCTCGCTCCCACATTGGATCTGTGTTGTTACATAGATCCCTGTGGGAGCTGGATCTGTGCTGCTGCAGAGATCCCTCTGGGAGCTGGATCTGTGCTGCTGCAGAGATCTCTGTGGGAGCGAGCCTGCTCGCGATGAGGCCATCAGCCTCAACCGATAAAACCACTACAATAACGGCGCTACCACCGGTTCCTTGCTCGGCCACGCATCCAGCACCGCCTTGAACAGTGTCGCCAGGGGAATGGCAAAAAACACCCCCCAGAATCCCCACAACCCGCCAAATAGCAATACCGCGCAGATAATCGCCACCGGATGCAGGTTCACCGCCTCGGAGAACAGCAGCGGCACCAGCACGTTGCCGTCCAGAGTCTGGATGATCCCGTAGACCGCCATCAGGTAAATGAACTGATCGCTCCAGCCCCACTGGAACAGCGCAATCAAGGCCACAGGCACGGTCACCACCACGGTGCCGACGTAAGGCACCACCACCGAAATCCCCACCAGCAACGCCAGCAAGGCCGCGTAGTTGAGCCCCAGCGCCACGAAACCGATATAGGTCACGCCGCCGCAGATGAAAATCTCGATGACCTTGCCGCGAATGTAGTTGGCGATCTGCCGGTTCATCTCCTGGGCCACCCGCGTGATCAACGCCCGTTCCCGAGGCAGGTAGCCCCGCACCCAACGCCCGATCATCTCCCGGTCCTTGAGGAAGAAAAACACCAGGATCGGCACCAACACCAGGTAGATCATGATGTTCACCAGCAACGGCAGGCTCGACAGCGAAAACGTCAGCGCCCACTGACCGAACTTGCCGATCTGGCCACGCGCCACCTCGATGGTCTGCAGCACCTGCTCATCGGACACCAGATGCGGATAGCGCTCGGGCAGCAGCAACAGCAACGACTGCCACTTGGCAAGCATGCCCGGCAGCTCGTTGAACAAGGTCACCAATTGATGCCAGAGCAACGGCACGACGACTACCATGAACACTACCAACAAGCCCATGAACAGCGCGAACACCAGCCCGACCGCCACGGTGCCGGGTAGCCTCAGACGCTCGAGCGTAGTGACCAGCCCTTGCATCAGGTACGCCAGCACCATGCCCGCCAGCACCGGCGCCAGCATGCCGCCCAGGGTGAGCACCGCAGTGAAGGCCAGGAACAGCAGCACCGCCAGGACCACCGCTTCTTCATCGGAGAAGTAGCGCTGGATCCAGTCGCGTAACACTTTGAACATCAAAAAATCCTTAAGAAACGCCTGGGATGATTCAGGCTTTTTTCAGCCAGTAGCGGTAGACGCCGTTGTCATCTTCTTCGCGCAGCAGCGTATGACCGGCCAACCGGGCAAAGGTGCGGAAGTCGCGCTGGGAGCCCGCATCCGTGGCGGTGACCTTGAGCACAGCGCCGCTGGCCAGGCGATTGAGTTCCAACTTGGCCTTGAGCAACGGCAACGGACAGTTCAGGCCGCTGGCGTCCAGTTCGGCATCGTGGGCTACAGCATCGGTCATCGGTTCGCTCCGCGCAGGTCGTTGGGCCGCCTAGAATATCTGGTCCCGAGCCCGGTGTCCGGCTACAGTAAGGTCTTTGTCGACTAAGGCTTCGTGCATGACATTTCTGCGCCCCACCCTGCTGACGCTCGCTTGCCTGCTTGCCTCACCGGGCTTCGCCGACGACCTGCCGTCACTCGGCGACGCCAGTTCTGCCATCGTCTCGCCAGAACAGGAACACCAGCTGGGTCGCGCCTGGCTGGCCTTGCTGCGCAGCCAGGTTTCACAACTCAACGACCCGCAGCTCAAGGATTACGTGGAAACCAGCGTCTACAAACTGGTGGAAACCAGCCAGGTCAATGACCGGCGCCTGGAGTTCATCCTGATCAACAGCCCGCAGCTCAACGCCTTCGCCGCGCCCGGCGGCATCGTCGGGGTCAACGGCGGGCTGTTCCTCAATGCCCAGACCGAAGGCGAATATGCCTCGGTCATGGCCCACGAACTGGCCCACTTGTCGCAGCGCCACTTCGCCCGTGGCGTCGAAGCCCAGCAACGCATGCAAGTGCCGATGATGGCCGCACTGCTGACCGGTATCGTGATCGCCGCGGCCGGTGGCGGTGACGCCGGGATCGCCGCCATTGCCGGGACCCAGGCCGCGGCCATCCAGGAACAGCGGCGCTTCTCTCGCCAGAACGAGCAGGAAGCCGACCGCATCGGCATCCTGAACCTGGAGAGGGCCGGCTACGATCCACGCTCCATGCCGACAATGTTCGAGCGCCTGATGCGCCAATATCGCTTCGACGCCAGGCCGCCGGAGTTCTTGCTGACGCACCCGGTGACCGAATCGCGGATCGCCGACACCCGTAACCGCGCCGAACAGGCCAAGCCGGGGGGCATCGAGGACAGCATGCGCTATCAACTGATCCGCGCACGGGTCCAGTTGATTTATGAAGAAACCCCGGGCCTGGGTGCCAAACGCTTCCGGGCGCAACTGGATGAAAATCCAAAGAACGACGTGGCCCGCTATGGCCTGGCGATTGCGCAGATCAAGGGCGGCCAGCTCAATGAAGCCCGCGAGAACCTCAAGCCGCTGCTCGCCAAATCGCCGAACGAGATCATCTACAACCTGGCCCAGGTCGACCTGGACATCACCAGCAACAAGCTGGCCGATGCCCAGTCTCGCGTCGACCGGATGCTGAGCCAATACCCCGGCAACTATCCGCTCAACCAGGTACGCGTCGACCTGCTGCTCAAGCAGAACCGCCCCGCAGACGCCGAGAAAGCCTTGGAAAACCTGCTCAAGACCCGTCCGGACGATCCGGATGTCTGGTACATGGTGGCCGAGACTCGCGGGTTGTCGGGCAACATCATCGGCTTGCACCAGGCGCGGGCCGAGTACTTCGCCCTGGTGGGCGATTACCGTCAGGCGATCCAGCAGTTGGACTTTGCCAAACGGCGGGCCGGCACGAACTTCCCACTTTCGTCACGCATCGATGCCCGCCAGCGGGAGCTCATGGAGCAGGAGCGGATGGTCAAGGACATGATGGGGTGATGGAAAACAGAGCATTCGCGGACCTGGCACCGAACGTCTTGTGGGAGCGAGCTCGCTCGCGATAGCGGTGAGCCAATCACCCTCTTCGCCAGCTGATCGACCGCTATCGCGAGCAAGCTCGCTCCCACAGGGGTCATGGGCTGCTCAATCTATCGGTAGTGCTCGGTCCCCTTCACCACGCATAAAAAAACCGCCTCTCTCGAGGCGGTTTTCGTTGCATCACCAGCCGATCATTCGGCCAGCTTGAAGGTAATGAAGCTTGCACGCCCCTGGCGCAGAACCCGCATCGAGACCGAGCGGTTCTTCGGCAAGGCTTTGGCGATATCGGTGAATTCCTTGGCGGAGCCGATAGCCTGATTGTTCAGGTGCGTGATGATGTCGCCCGGCTGCAGGCCGATCAGCGCGGCAGGGCCATCCTGCACTTCCTTGATCACCACGCCGCCTTGCAGCTCCAGGGCCTTCTTCTGCTCATCGCTCAGCTCGGCCACGGCCACGCCCAGACGATTGCTGCTGCGCTCGGCGCCGGACTTGGCCAGCGAATCCAGTTCCTTGCCTTCCTCCGGGATGGCGCCGACGGTCAATTCGACGTTCCGGCGCTTGCCCTCGCGAATCACTTCCAGGTTGGCCTTGGCCCCCGCCTTGAGCGCGCCGACCAGGTGTGGCAGGTCGGCAGACATGACGATTGGCTGACCGTTCATGCTCAGGATCACATCACCCACTTGCAGCCCACCCTTGGCCGCCGGACCGCCTTCCTGGATCTGCGCCACCAGCGCACCGGCCGGTTTCTCCAGCCCGAACGATTCGGCCAGGTCCTTGTTCACTTCCTGGATCACCACGCCCAACCAACCGCGGCTGACCTTGCCTTCGCTTTTCAGCTGGCTGGAAACGTCCATGGCAACATCGATCGGGATTGCGAAGGACACACCCATGAAGCCCCCGGAGCGGGTATAGATCTGCGAGTTGATGCCTACAACCTCGCCCGCCAGGTTGAACAGCGGGCCGCCGGAGTTACCCGGGTTGATCGGCACGTCGGTCTGGATGAACGGTACATAGTTTTCGTTCGGCAGACTGCGACCGATGGCGCTGACGATCCCCTGGGTCACGGTGTGGTCGAAACCGAACGGCGAACCGATGGCCACGACCCATTGGCCGGCCTTCAGGTCCTGGGACTTGCCCAGCTTGAGCACAGGCAGATCCTTGCCGTCGATTTTCAACAACGCCACGTCGGAACGTGGATCGGTACCGATCAGCTTGGCCTTGAGTTCACTGCGATCAGCCAGACGCACCAGGATTTCGTCGGCGTCGGCGATGACATGGTTGTTGGTCAGGATGTAACCGTCAGGCGAAATGATGAAGCCCGACCCCAGCGATTGCGCTTCACGCTGGCGACCACCACCGGGCGAGCGCGGCGCCTGCGGCATTCCGCGCTCGAAGAATTCGCGCAGCATCGGCGGCAGGCCTTCCAGGTCCGGCATCTGCTGGTCCGACACACGGCGATCCGGCAGCTTCTGCGTCGTACTGATGTTGACAACCGCGGGCGAAGCCTGCTCGACCAGTTGCGTAAAGTCAGGTAGCTCGTCCGCCATGGCAGGAACAGCCTGGCCGAGCATCAGCACGGTGGCAAAGATGGATAGGTAGGATTTCAAACGTGGTATCGACATACGGCTCCCGTTACGACGAGCATGGTTAAGCGATATGGAGCCAGGAATACCCGCAGAACGAGACGCCGGTATTTCTGTTCCGGAAAAACAGGCAAGGCCAGAGCCGTGCGGCTCTGACCTAATAGAAAAAAACCTGAAGTTTTGCAAATGAAAATACTGACAGGAAGTTTCGGCATTTCGATCAAGCCCCGGCGTAGACAGCCTCTTGCATAACCGAACCCTCCACGCGACAAACTACTGGGTCGCCACGTCAGAGCGCATCGACAGCGCGATCCGTTCCGCCGTGCCGATGGGAATCTCGCCCACCACCGTGACCATCATTTCGCCCTGAGGCGTCGTGAGTCGACGAGACACTGCGGCCGTGGGGCCAAGTTGTGTACGGGTATCGGTGGCGTTGGCACCGTTCAACGGCTCCAGGAATACCGAGAAGCGCGCCAGGCCATCGTCATACATGAGGCTGCTGACCTGAACCTGGGTGTCGGGGTCTTTACGCGAATCGCTGCCGGTCAGTTCAAAGCCCGGCGGGAGCCAGTCCGAGTGCCAGGCGACCTTGGTCTTGGCAACCTTGCCGGGCGCCTGCGTGACAGCCTTGCAATCGCCGCTGGCCTGAAGGTCGCCATCGGTGGGCACAGAGATGTTCAGGCGTGTGAACTGGAAACGCTCAAGCAACTGACCTTTGTCGCTGAGCAACAAGGATTTGAGCGGCAGCCCGGTCTCCTTGTCCAGATGCAATTCAAAGCCATAGCGATGCTGGTCCTTGGGCGTCAGGGCCACGATAACCGCTTGGCGCCCAGCCACACGCGACTTGCCGATGACGGCAAGGTCGTACCAATTCTTGAGTTTTTGCGGATCGAGCGTACGAGCGCTGCTGTCGGGGGGATTGCTCAGCCCCGCGACCAGGGAGCCGCTGACGCATTGAGTATGTCCATCAATGCGCAGGACTTCCTGTGCCGAGCCGTCGAGCTGGAGTAGCCGCTCGCGGACTTTGCCATCCTGGACGCGATGCCAGATGTTATGGGTAGAGAAACTACCGTTGCGCTCGTATACGAAGGTGCCCAGGAAGCTTTGCTGTTGCTCGGCCTGGCCCAGACGACTCAACCAGTCTTGAGCCTCATCGGCATAGGCTGGCAACGCACACCAGCCACCCAGCAGAAGCGTGAACAGAGGTATGGCGCGCAATGGTGCTCCTTACTTAACGGTTTTCCAGGCTGGCTGCACGAGCATAGGGCAGTGCGCTTTCGCTGCCTTTCAAGGCGGCTTCCTGCGCATGTTGACGCAGATAGTTGGGCAGACGCTGATCATGCCAGCCAGGTTGGCCTTGCAAGACACCGTTGACCATCGGACCTGCCGCTTCCGAACCTTCACTGTAACCAGCCAGGACTGCCGGGCCCTTGACCTGTGGAGCAGCCAAGCCAGGCTGGTTGGACTGCTGCGCCATCTGCACGCCGGCAATCTCGTCCTGATTGTACAGGCGCACACCGGCCAGTACGGCTACGGTGACCGAAGCGGCAACTGCCAGGCGACCCAGGCTACGCCATGGTCCGCGAGACGCTTTTGCCGGTACGGCTTCATCAGCCAATGCAGCGGAAACGGCCGCAGCGATATCCAGACGCGGAAGCAGCAGGTCCTTGTGCATGACAGCCCGGGCGATCTGGTAACGCGCCCAGGTCTCACGGGTTTCAACATCGTCGAAGGCATTCAATACCCGACGCAATTCCAGTTCGTCCGCTTCGTTATCCATCACTGCGGACAGCGATTCCTGCAGGGCTTCACGACTCATGGCGTTCCTCTCTTGGCTATCGCCGCTGTCTTTAGTTTTCCTGCAACAACGGTTGCAGGGCTTTGTCGATGGCCTCCCGGGCGCGGAAGATCCGGGAGCGCACGGTACCCACCGGACATTGCATGACGCTCGCAATGTCCTCGTAACTCAGACCGTCGAACTCACGTAAAGTTAAAGCCGTACGCAAATCTTCGGGCAGTTGCTGGATGGTCCGATGGACGGTGCCTTCGATCTCATCCCGCAGCAACGCTCGTTCCGGTGATTCGAGATCCTTGAGGCCATGATCGCCATCGTAGAACTCGGCATCCTCAGAACTCACATCGCTATCCGGCGGCCGACGGCCGCGTGAAACCAGATAGTTTTTCGCCGTGTTAATGGCGATGCGGTAAAGCCACGTATAAAACGCGCTGTCCCCGCGAAAATTACCAAGTGCCCGGTACGCCTTGATGAAGGCTTCCTGGGCGACATCCTGGGCTTCATGGGTGTCGTGCACGAAACGCACGATCAACCCGAGAATTTTGTGCTGGTATTTCAGCACTAGCAGATCGAACGCTCGTTTGTCGCCGCGCTGCACGCGTTCGACCAGCTGCTGATCCTCTTCCTGGGTTAGCATGAACACTCCTCGATGAGCTCGAAGGAGGCTGGCATTACTAATTGACCAGGCTTGCAAACATAGACTCGGGCTTTTCGCAAAAGTTCTCCCCCTTTCAAGCAAGTTTCCGGCGCGCTCTGATCCCGGCACGCACGAAAAACGCAGCACGAGATTCCCCGGCTGCGCGAATAATCTGTCGCCGGGCCTGCCGGCAGGGACTCCAATCGAAATCCTGCACCCAACCCGACGCTGCTCCCTTTTGCAGACAACCGTCTATTGAACGTAGGCGCTTGGCAAAAGTTCCCACTCTTTACTGGCAATGCAGATGGAACATCGAGCGACCATGCCGAGATAGGCAGCGTTTATCCTCGAAATCGCCGTCTTGACCTTCGCCCAGCCGAACCGCGATCCGACGAAGCGTGTCGCGTTTCTGTCACACTGGTACCATATTGCCATGAATGCCCGGCTATTGTGCCGATCCCCCCCTCTATATACTAGTGGGCTGCGTGGTTGTCTGAGCCGATTGCAGCGGCGCGACACCAACCCTTTCCCGGGTCGCCTTGAGCGGAAATCATTCGAATGAGCCAACAGTTTCAACACGATGTTCTGGTAATCGGCAGCGGTGCCGCCGGATTGAGCCTTGCCCTGACCTTGCCGGGGCACCTGCGTATTGCAGTGCTGAGCAAGGGTGACCTGGCCAACGGCTCGACTTACTGGGCCCAAGGCGGCGTTGCGGCCGTGCTGGACGACACCGATACCATCGAATCCCATGTCGACGATACCCTCAATGCCGGCGGCGGCCTGTGCAACCCGCAAGCGGTGCGCTTCACTGTCGAGCATAGCCGGGAAGCCATCCAGTGGTTGATCGATCAGGGCGTACCGTTTACTCGCGACGAGCAGGCCGGCACTGAAGACGGTGGTTTCGAGTTTCACCTGACACGCGAAGGCGGCCATAGTCATCGACGCATCATCCATGCGGCCGATGCCACCGGCGCGGCCATTTTCAAGACACTGCTCGCCCAGGCCCGCCAACGACCGAACATCGAGTTGCTGGAACAACGTGTCGCCGTTGACCTGATTACCGAAAAACGCCTGGGCCTGGACGGCGACCGTTGCCTTGGCGCCTATGTGCTCAATCGCGGTACCGGCGAAGTCGACACCTACGGCGCACGCTTTGTCGTCCTGGCTTCCGGCGGCGCGGCGAAAGTCTACCTCTATACCAGCAACCCCGACGGTGCCTGCGGCGACGGCATCGCCATGGCCTGGCGGTCGGGCTGCCGGGTGGCGAACCTGGAATTCAACCAGTTCCACCCCACCTGCCTCTATCACCCATTGGCCAAGAGTTTCCTGGTTACCGAAGCCCTGCGTGGGGAAGGCGCACACCTGAAGCTGCCCAACGGTGAACGCTTCATGCACCGGTTCGACCCTCGCGCCGAGCTGGCGCCACGGGACATCGTTGCCCGTGCCATCGACCATGAGATGAAGCGTCTTGGCGTCGACTGTGTCTATCTGGACATCAGCCACAAACCTGAAGCGTTCATCAAAAACCATTTTCCGACGGTGTACGAGCGCTGCCTGGAATTCTCTATCGACATCACCCGGCAACCGATCCCGGTGGTACCGGCGGCGCATTACACCTGCGGCGGCGTGATGGTCGACCAGTCCGGGCGCACCGACGTGCCCGGCTTGTACGCCATCGGCGAAACCAGCTTCACCGGCCTGCACGGCGCCAATCGCATGGCCAGTAACTCGTTGCTGGAGTGTTTCGTCTATGCACGCTCGGCAGCGGCGGACATCCTGCAGCAGTTGCCACAGATCGCCATCCCGGCCGCCCTGCCCGCCTGGGACGCCAGCCAGGTCACCGACTCGGACGAAGACGTGATCATCGCCCACAACTGGGATGAACTGCGGCGCTTCATGTGGGACTACGTAGGCATCGTGCGCACCAACAAACGTCTGCAACGGGCGCAGCATCGGGTGCGCTTGCTGCTGGATGAGATCGATGAGTTCTACAGCAACTATAAAGTCAGCCGCGACCTGATCGAGTTGCGCAACCTGGCCCAAGTGGCCGAACTGATGATTCGCTCGGCGATGGAGCGCAAGGAAAGCCGGGGTCTGCATTACACCCTCGACTATCCGAACCTGCTCCCCGAGGCGCTGGACACTATTCTGGTGCCGCCCACCTACGCCGACTGAACCTGAGCCGCACCCGCAGGCGCCGATGGACATCCGGCGTCAGCGCGCCGCGGGGTACGCACACCGAGCGAACCCGCCGCTCACCCCGGCGGCGAAAGCGCAGCACGATGATCATCGGCAATGCGAGGCTATCGGGACGCAACTGCACCGACTGCCAGCCATCCGCCCGGTTCCAGAGTTGCCAACCGCTGGCGTCGTGGCGCAGCCCACAAAAGGCTCGTGGATTGGTCAGCAGTAAATGTCGCGGTAGCGTCCAGGCGCCATGCGCCAGACATAGAACCATGCCCACTGCGATGAGCCACGATGGGACGGCCAGCAAAAACAACGACCCCAAGGCCACGACCTGAGCCAGGAGATAGGCCGCCAACAGTTGCCCGCAGGCCTGCCAGCGGCATTCGAAGCGATTACTTGGGCTGGACACGGTCCAGAATCATTCGGACCATGCGCTGCAATTCCGGGTCCTCGGATTCGCTGCGCTCCATGAACCAGCCGAACATGTCCTGGTCTTCGCATGCGAGCAGACGGACGTAGCAGGCACGGTCCACTTCATTGAGATGGGGATAGACCTCTTTCACGAACGGCACCAGCAATACGTCCAGCTCAAGCATACCGCGGCGGCTGTGCCAATAGAGGCGGTTCAGTTCAACATCTTCGACCATGGAGCGCTCCTCAAATAGAGCGCAAGTATACAGGCCGCGCCGCCGTACGACAGACAGCTTTGGTCGGGACCATCGATCCTTTGTGAACTATCCATTTCAAGGGCGCCCCCTTATGATGTCCACCAGACTTTTTTACCTGCGATGACCCATGGCTGATTCCGCTTTTTTCTGCACCCTGTCCCACGAAGGCGTTCTCGCGGTCCGCGGCGTGGATGCCGGCAAATTCCTGCAAGGCCAATTGACTTGCAACCTCAACTACCTGAGCGACAGCCAATCGAGTCTCGGTGCCCGCTGCACCCAGAAAGGCCGGATGCAATCGAGTTTCCGCATCCTGCTCGAGGGCGACGGCGTATTGATGGCGATGGCGACCGAATTGCTCGAACCGCAACTGGCCGATCTGAAAAAATATGCGGTGTTCTCCAAATCCAGGCTCACTGATGAAAGCGCGGCCTGGGTCCGCTTCGGTCTGCAAGCCGCCGATACCGTGCTGGCCGAACTGGGCCTTCAATTGCCCGCCGACACCGACAGCGTGGTTCGCCATGATTCGTTGATCGCCATCCGCGTTTCGCCCGACCGTGCCGAACTGTGGGCCCCGGCCGAACAGGCACAGGCGCTGCAAACCCGGTTGCGCGCGACGCTGGCCGAAACGGATCTCAACCGCTGGCTACTGGGCCAGATCCGCGCCGGGATCGGCCAGGTCATGCCGGCCACCCGCGAGTTATTCATCCCGCAGATGCTTAACCTGCAAGCCGTTGGCGGTGTGAGTTTCAAGAAAGGTTGCTACACCGGCCAGGAAATCGTCGCGCGCATGCAGTACCTGGGCAAACTCAAGCGGCGCCTGTATCGCCTGAAGCTCGATGCCGGCCCATTACCGGAACCCGGCACCGAGCTGTTCTCCCCTGTCCACAGCAGTTCCATTGGCGAGGTGGTTCTCGCCGCCGACGCCGGAGCAAACGTTGAACTGCTGGCGGTGTTGCAGGCCGACGCAGCAGAAGAAGGCAACGTGCATCTCGGCGCCTTGGAAGGTCCGGCGCTCCAATTGCTCGACCTGCCTTACGAACTGGACCGCGACCGCGAAATCCAGCGCTGATCGCAGCATTTTGTCGCAACACTCTAGAGAATCGAAATGAGCGATTTGGCGGAGAAAGTCCAACGGGATTTGCTGCAAGCCATCGGCAACGATGACTTGGTTTTACCTACATTACCCGAAGTCGCCCTGCAGATTCGCCGGGCCGCTGAAGACCCGGAAATCAGTGTCAGCAACCTGAGCAAAGTGATCGGCCGCGATACGGCCCTTTCGGCGCGCTTGATCAAAGTGGTCAACAGCCCACTGCTGCGTGCGACCCAGGAAGTCACTGACCTGCACACGGCCATCACACGACTGGGGGTCAATTACAGCAGCAACCTGGCCATAGGCCTGGTCATGGAGCAGATTTTCCACGCCCGCTCCGAGGTGGTGGAGCAAAAGATGCGTGAAGTCTGGCGCAAGAGCCTGGAAATCGCCGGTGTCAGCTATGCCTTATGCCGCGCGTACACGCAACTCAAGCCCGACCAGGCCGCGTTGGGTGGGCTGGTGCATCAGATCGGTGTGCTGCCGATCCTGACCTATGCCCAGGACAACAACGAATTGCTCTCCGACCCCGTCAGCCTCAACCATGTCATCGAAACGATTCATCCGGTGCTGGGAGACAAATTGCTCAGCGTCTGGGAGTTTCCGGAGAGACTGGTGAAGTTGCCCGGGCTGTACCTGGATTTCGAACGCACGACCAGGCACATCGACTACGTCGACCTGGTGCAGGTCGCGGCGCTGTACTGCTACAAGGACACCGACCATCCCCTCGGCAAGGTCGATATGTTTGCAGTGCCTGCGTTCAAGAAGCTGGGCATCCACCTGGAAAACCCGGATCGAGTGGCGGACATCGAAGAAGCGCGGTCGATGTTTTATTAGCAACACCGGCGGCGTCGTGGCGAGGGAGCTTGCTCCCGCTGGGCTGCGCAGCGGCCCCTCAATCTTGCGTCTACTGCGCAGTCGAGCGGGAGCAAGCTCCATCGCCGCAGCGGACTTTACCCGGCGACGAAACTCACCCGCACCTTCAACCCCCGCTCCTGCCCGTCATGTAGAGTGATCTGCGCCAGGTGGGCGCGACAGATTTCGCCGACGATCGCCAACCCCAGTCCGGAGCCGGCCACTTGCTGGTTGCGCCGGTAGAAGCGTTCGAACACCCGATCCCGCTCGTGCAAAGGGATGCCCGGGCCGTCATCCTCGACCTCCAGCACCGCCGGCGCGCTGACCCGCAGGATCACGTTGCCACCGGAGGGCGTATGAGCCAGTGCGTTATCCACCAGGTTGCTCAACAGCTCGTTGAGCAAGGTTGGTTCGCCCCGCAACCACACCGGTTCGTCGGCTTCCAGGGCCAGCGCCACGCCCCGGGCATGGGCCAGCGGTGCCATTGCCATGCCCAGTTCACGGGCCAGTTGGCTAAGGTCCAGCAACTGTGCGCCACCTTCGGCAATCGCCCGGGCGCCATTTTCAACCCGTGCCAGGGACAGTAACTGGTTGGCCAGGTGCGTCAGTCGATCAGTACCTTGGGCGGCGGTTTCCAGGGTTTCGCGCCAGACCAGCGGCTCATTGGCGCGCAACCCCAACTCAAGGCGCGCCTTGAGCGCGGCCAAGGGTGTACGCAGTTCATGGGCCGCATCGGCAATGAATTGCGCCTGACGCTCGAATTGCCCGCGTAACCGCTCGGTGAAATGATTGAGCGCTCGCACCAGCGGCCACAACTCGTGTTGCACTTCGACCAACGGCAACGGCCGCAGATCGTCCGGCTGGCGCTCCTCCACCGCCGTGCGCAACCGCTCCAGCGGGCGCAACGCGGCACTGACCGCGAACCACACCAGCAACAACGCCCCAACCGCCAGCATGCCCAGGCGTAGCAGCGTATCGGCCATCAGGCTGCGGGCCATGCGGACCCGCGCCTCCTCGGTTTCGGCCACACGAACTTCCGCCATGCCGTTCATGTTCGGTTCACTCACCGCCTTGAGCAGGCTCACCACGCGCACGTTCTGGCCTTGATAACTGGCGTTATAGAAGCGCGCCAGAGCCGGGTAATCGTCGGTGCGCGGCGTGCCGGGCGGGGGGCCCGGAAGATTTTCGTATCCGGAGATCAGCTTCTGGTTGATGTCGTTGACCTGGTAATAGATACGCCCGGCGCTGTCGTAGGCAAAAGTGTCCAGCGCGACATAAGGCACGTCCGCGCTGAGGCTGCCGTCGCGTTGCGACAGGCCGGCGGCAATGGTCCGGGCCGAAGCGAGCAACGTGCGGTCGTAAGCCGTGTCCGCAGCCTCGCGCCCGTTCCAGTAGGCGCTCAGGCCGCTGGCAAGCATCAGCACCACCAACAGCAACGCCAGGTTCCACAGCAACCGCCAGCGCAGGCTGTCGGGCTTATGCATCGCGGGTCTCCAGCAAGTAGCCCAAGCCGCGGAAGGTCACGATTGCCACCGCATGACCGTCGAGTTTCTTGCGCAAGCGATGGACGTAGATCTCGATGGCGTCGGGACTGGCTTCTTCGTCCAGGCCGAACACCTGGGCTGCCAGCTGCTCCTTGCTCATCACCCGCCCCGGCCGGGCGATCAACGCCTCCAACACCGCTTGCTCGCGAGATGTCAGAGTCAGCAGTTCGTCGTCGAGGGTGAAGCGGCGGGTATCCAGGTCATAAACCAGCCCACCGCAGCGCTGCTGGCGCTCGCCGCCCAGCACGCTACGGCGCAACAACGCCTTGACCCGAGCCTCAAGCTCGGTGAGTTCGAATGGCTTGGCCAAGTAGTCGTCGGCGCCGAGGTTCAAGCCATGGACCCGATCCTTGACGTCGCTGCGAGCGGTCAGCATCAGTACCGGCAAGGTCTTGCCCCGTGCGCGCAGCCGCGCCAGCACTTCGAAGCCGTCCATGCGCGGCAGCCCGACGTCCAAGACCGCCACAGCGTATTCCTCGCTGCTCAGGGCCAGATCGGCCGCCACCCCATCGTGCAGCACATCGACGGTCAGGCCGGTGCTCTTGAGCGCCTGGGCAACGCTTTCGGCGAGCTGCAGATGGTCTTCGACGAGCAGAACACGCATGGGTTATTCCTCGATTCAGGGATGGTCGGCGCCATTCTTTGGCGCGGAGTTTACCGCCGCTTGCGCCACTGTGAAGCCAAAAAACCTGCTGAAAGCTTTTGAAAGGTTAGCGAAAGGTTCGGCCATTAAAGTCCTCTCACGGATAGTTTCGACTGCTTGACGCACACGAAAAACGCCTCGAAGCGTTTTCGCCTTAATAAGAACAATAAAAGCGGAGTACTCACCATGCTGTTCATGCAGATTCAGGTTCCGATACCTGCCTGCCCTTCCCACTCCTACTTGATCATTTCGACCGGTGCCGCCTCTTGGCCTGGTGATTTCCCATGCCTGCCGTCCCGCCCGACCCTCCAGGGCAGCCAGGCCGCAAGTCCCGCGACACGCGCTTCAAACCCAACACAACAACAACTCCTGTGGAGACAACAATGAGCCTATCACTGCGTAAAGTAGCCATCGCTGCCGGTTGCCTGATGTTCACCGGGCAATTGCTCGCCGCCGATCCATCCAAAGAGCCCAAGCGCCCCGAGTGCATCGCCCCGGCCTCCCCTGGCGGCGGTTTCGACCTGACCTGCAAACTGGCACAAAGCGCCCTGGTCAACCAGAAACTGTTGACCAAACCGATGCGCGTCACCTACATGCCCGGGGGTGTCGGCGCGGTGGCCTACAACGCAGTGGTCGCCCAGCGTCCGGCCGACGGCGGCACGCTGGTGGCCTGGTCCAGCGGTTCGTTGTTGAACCTGGCCCAGGGCAAGTTCGGCCGCTTCGATGAAAGCGCCGTGCGCTGGTTGGCGGCTGTCGGCACCAGCTATGGCGCCATCGCCGTGAAAAGCGATTCGCCCTACAAGACCCTCGACGATCTGGTACAGGCCCTGAAGAAAGATCCGAGCTCGGTGGTCATCGGCTCCGGCGGCACCGTGGGCAGCCAGGACTGGATGCAGACCGCGCTCATCGCCAAGGCGGCCGGTATCAATCCACGCGATCTGCGCTACGTCGCCCTCGAAGGCGGCGGCGAGATCGCCACTGCGTTGCTCGGTGGCCACATCCAGGTCGGCAGTACGGACATCTCCGACTCCATGCCGCATATCCAGAGTGGCGACATGCGCCTGCTGGCGGTGTTCGCCGAGAAGCGCCTGGACGAGCCGGAAATGAAAGACATCCCGACTGCCAAAGAACAGGGCTACGACATCATCTGGCCGGTGGTTCGTGGCTTCTATCTCGGGCCAAAAGTCAGCGACGAAGACTACGCCTGGTGGAAAGAGGCTTTCGACAAACTCCTGGCGTCCGAAGAGTTCGCCAAGCTGCGTGACCAGCGCGAGTTGTTCCCGTTTGCCATGACCGGTCCGGAACTGGACACCTATGTGAAGAAACAAGTGGCTGATTACAAGGTACTGGCCAAAGAGTTCGGCCTGATCCAGTAACTGTCCCCTGTTCTCGTGGCGGCGCTGGCCTCACGGTCGCGCCGCCCAGGAGTAAGTCATGCTCACCATTCAACGTATTTTTGCTTCGGTGCTGCTGTTGGTCTGCATCGGCCTCGCGCTGATGGCCTGGCCGTATCAGGCAGCCTTTTCCTACGAGCCCGTCGGCCCGCGCGCTTTCCCGCTGCTGATGCTGGGCCTGATGGGCGTCGCGCTGCTGTACATGATTTTTCGTCCCGCCCCCATCGTGCACAGCGACGATGATCCGCAACTGGATCGTGAAACCCTGCAGAAAATCGGTATCTGCGTCGGGCTGCTGCTGGTGTTCGCCGGGACCTTCGAACCGCTGGGTTTCATTGTGTCGAGCATCCTGATCGGCGTGCCGATGGCTCGCCTCTATGGCGGTCGCTGGCTGCCAAGCGTGGTGATCATCAGCCTGATGGCCATTGGTCTTTATCTGTTGTTCGACAAGTTGATGGACGTACCGCTGCCCTTGGGCCTGCTCGACATCCTGGAGAATTGATATGGATACCCTGAATTATCTCGGCCAGGGTTTCGGCGTCGCACTGACGCCCTACAACCTGGTCACAGCGCTGACCGGCACCCTGATCGGCACCGTGGTCGGCCTGCTGCCGGGCCTGGGACCGATCAACGGCGTAGCCCTGTTGATCCCGATTGCGTTTGCCCTGGGCCTGCCGCCGGAATCGGCGCTGATCCTGCTGGCGGCGGTGTACCTGGGTTGCGAGTACGGCGGGCGCATCAGTTCGATCCTGCTCAACATTCCGGGCGAAGCTTCCACCGTGATGACCACGCTCGATGGCTACCCGATGGCTCGCCAGGGCCTGGCCGGCGTGGCGTTGTCGCTGTCGGCCTGGAGCTCTTTCATCGGGGCGCTCATCGCTACCTGCGGCATGGTGCTGTTTGCACCGTTGCTGGCGAAGTGGGCGATTGCCTTCGGACCGGCGGAATATTTCGTCCTGATGGTGTTTGCCATTGTCTGCCTTGGCGGCATGGCCGGTGATCGTCCGCTCAAGACCTTCATCGCGGCGCTGATCGGGCTGTTCCTGTCTTGCGTCGGCATTGATGCCAACAGCGGCGTCTACCGCTTTACCGGTGACAACATCCATTTGACCGATGGCATCCAGTTCGTCGTGCTGGTGCTGGGCCTGTTCTCCATCAGTGAAATCCTCTTGCTGCTGGAAAAAACCCACCGCGGCCAGGAGGCGGTGAAGGCGACCGGGCGGATGATGTTCAACTTCAAGGAAGCGGCATCGGTCTTCGTCGTGAACCTGCGCTGCGGCCTGCTCGGCTTCATCATGGGCGTGTTGCCGGGTGCCGGTGCGACCCTGGCCAGCGCCGTCGCCTACATGACCGAAAAACGCATCGCCGGCGCGAACGGTACCTTCGGCCAGGGCGACAAGCGTGGCCTCGCCGCCCCGGAAACCGCCATTGGCGGCGCGGCCTGCGGCGCGCTGGTGCCGATGCTGACCCTCGGCGTTCCCGGCTCGGGCACCACGGCAGTGATGATCGGTGCGCTGTCGCTGTACAACATCACCCCTGGTCCACTGTTGTTCCAGCAACAACCGGACATCGTCTGGGGCCTGATCGCCTCGTTGTTCATCGCCAACGTCATGCTGGTGATCCTCAACATTCCGATGATTCGCGTCTTCACCCGAATCCTGGCGGTGCCGAACTGGGCCTTGGTCCCGGTGATCGCGATCATTACCGGGATCGGTGTCTATGCGGTGCACGCCACCACGTTCGACCTGTTCCTGATGATCGGCATCGGCATCTTCGGCTACATCCTGCGCAAGCTGGACTTCCCGCTGTCACCGGTACTGCTGGGCTTCATTCTCGGCGGCCTGATGGAACAGAACCTGCGCCGGGCGCTGTCGATCTCCAACGGCGCGCTGGAGATTCTCTGGTCGAGCCCGATCACCTTCGGTTGCTGGATACTGACGGCGATCATGCTGTTCATGCCATTGCTGCGGATCTGGCGTCGCCGCAGTGCCCAACGCCGTGCCCTGGCCAATGTCTGAGGCGACTTTCAGACAGTGGTGGGGAACCCCGCTGGTCGGTCTGGCCGGCGGTTACCTGGCCAGCCTGATCGGCTGGCCTTTGCCTTGGATGGTCGGCTCGTTACTGGCGATCATCCTGGTGCGCTGCCTGACGCCGTGGCAACTGATGGAAATCCCCGGCGGTCGCAAGTGCGGCCAATGGGTGGTGGGCATCGGGATCGGCCTGCACTTCACCCCGGTGGTCATGGAGCAGGTGCTGAGCCACTTCGGCCTGATTTTTTTCGGTGCGCTGATCACCAGCGTGTCCAGTGTGGTGGGTGTGTGGCTGATGCGCCGCACCGGTGAAGACCGCGCCACGGCTTTCTTTTCGAGCATGCCGGGCGGCTCCGGTGAAATGGTCAACCTGGGCGCGCGCAATGGCGCGGACCTCAGCCGCGTGGCCGCGGGCCAGAGTCTGCGGGTGCTGGTGGTGGTGCTGTGCGTGCCGGCCGCCTTCAAATACCTCCTGGGCGAAGGCGTTCCGGTACAACACGCCACGACGGTGGACTGGTTGTGGCTGGCGCTGCTGTTTCCGACGGGCGCCCTGCTCGCCTGGCTCTGGCAACGCTTGCGTCAACCCAACCCATGGTTGTTCGGGCCGTTGCTGGTGAGCGCGGCGGTGAGCGTCGGCTGGGATTTGCACATCGGCCTGCCCAACGGGGCCAGCCAGTTTGGTCAGTGGCTGATTGGCAGCGGGCTGGGTTGTCATTTCAACCGACAATTCTTCTGCCGGGCGCCCTCGTTCATGGGACGAACCCTGGTCGGCACGGTGTTGACGATGCTGATCGCAACCCTCGCGGCCCTGGGCTTGAGCACCCTGACCCATCTGGACCTGCGCTCACTGACCTTGGGCATGATGCCCGGCGGCATCGCGGAAATGAGCCTGACGGCGGAGACGCTGCAACTGTCAGTGCCGCTGGTGACCGCATTGCAGGTGATGCGGCTGTTGTTCGTGCTGTTTATGGCAGAGCCGTTGTTCAGGTATTGGATTCGCCGGCCAGGGTCGGATTGATGGTCGGCGGCGCGTTCATCGCGAGCAGGCTCGCTCCCACAGGAGGGTGTGGCCTCTATGTGGGAGCGAGCCTGCTCGCGATGGGGCCATCAAGCCCAACACTTAAACCGGCGGCACCCGCCAATCGATCGGCGCCTCGCCCTGCTGTTCAAGAAACTTGTTGGCCCGGCTGAAATGCCCGCATCCCAGGAACCCCCGATAAGCCGACAAGGGCGACGGGTGCACGGACGTCAGCACCAGGTGCTTGGTAGTATCGATCAGCTTCTGCTTGCTCTGGGCATGGGCGCCCCACAGCAGGAACACCAGGTGCGGCTGATGGGCGCTGACCACTTCGATCACCCGGTCGGTAAAATGTTGCCAGCCCTTGCCCGCGTGGGAGTTGGCGTTGGCGCGCTCGACGGTCATGGTAGTGTTGAGCAGCAACACGCCCTGGTCGGCCCAGCTTTGCAGGTAGCCGTGGTTGGGAATGTCGATGTTCAGGTCGCGCTTCAATTCCTTATAGATATTGACCAGCGACGGCGGCGTCGGCACGCCCGGTTGCACCGAGAAGCACAGGCCATGGGCCTGCCCCGGGCCGTGATAGGGGTCCTGGCCCAGGATGACCACCTTAACCTTGTCCAGCGGCGTGGAATTGAGTGCGTTGAAAATCAACGACGCCGGTGGATAAATCTCCTTGCCGGCGGCGTATTCACTGCGCAGGAATTCGCGCAACTCTGCCATGTAGGGCTGGTCGAACTCGGCACGCAGTGCCTGCTTCCAGCTCGGTTCGAGTTTGATACGGTCGTCAGCGGTCATGGTTGCATCCGGTAAAAACAATGGGCGCACCCTAGGAAAGCCTACACGGCTTGTCAATTGATCTGACGCAGGACCGGCACTTTCCTACGCAGCGGTCATACTGACCATTCAAATTCCTAATCGAGGTCACGATGAATCTGCACTTCGAAGAACTCACTGGCAGCCTGGGAGCACGCATCGGCGTCGCGACCCTGGATGCTGAAAAATCCTTGAACGCACTGTCCCTACCAATGATCAACGCCCTGCGTGATCGCCTCGATGCCTGGGCCAGGGATCCGCAAATCGTTTGTGTGTTACTGCGCGGCAATGGCGCCAAGGCCTTCTGCGCCGGCGGCGAAGTGCGCAGCCTGGTAGAGGCCTGCCGGGCCAATCCCGGAGAAGTCCCGCCGTTGGCTGCGCAATTTTTCGCCGCGGAATACCGCCTGGACTTCAACCTGCACACCTACCCCAAACCCTTGTTGTGCTGGGGTCATGGCTATGTGCTGGGCGGTGGTATGGGCCTGCTGCAAGGCGCGAGCACGCGCATCGTCACGCCGAGCAGTCGCCTGGCCATGCCGGAAATCAGTATCGGCCTGTACCCGGACGTCGGCGCCAGTTGGTTCCTGTCACGCCTGCCCGGCAAGCTCGGCCTGTTCCTCGGCCTGACCGGCGCTCACATGAACGCCCGGGACGCCATCGACCTGGGCCTGGCCGACCGCTTCCTCTTGGACGAACAACAGGACGACCTGATCGCAGGCCTGCTGCAACTCAACTGGCAGGAACAGACAGCGATGCAGCTCAACAGCCTGCTCAAGGCCTTGCAACAGGAGGCCATCGCCCGGCTGCCGGAAGCCCAGTGGCTGCCACGGCGGCAAATGATCGACGAGTGGCTGGATGTCAGCGATGTGCGCTGTGCCTGGAAGGCCCTCAGCCTGCAGGCCAATCACGCGGACCCGCTGATCGCCAGGGCAGCCAAAACCATGAGCGAAGGCTCGCCGCTGACCGCTCACCTGGTCTGGGAACAGATCGCCCGCGCCCGACATCTGTCATTGGCCGGTGTGCTGCGCATGGAATACACCCTGAGCCTCAACTGCTGCCGCCACCCCGAATTCAGCGAGGGCGTGCGTGCGCGACTGATCGACAAGGACCATAAGCCCCATTGGCATTGGCCGGACATCAATCATGTGCCCGAAGCGGTGGTCGAGGCGCATTTCCACAAGGCGTGGGAGGGGCGGCATCCGTTGGCGGATCTGGCGAATGAATCGTCCTGATATTCAAATCTGCTCGCAAAGGCGTCAGTCCAGTCACCCATACCCCGCGCGAGGGAGCAAGCTCCCTCGCCACATTGGGTTGGCATGGAGCTGAAATCAGAGTCGATCCCTGCCCCCTGTGGGAGCAAGGCTCGCTCCCACATTTGTTTTATTCCAGGCATAAAAAAGCGGCGCTCAATGCGCCGCTTATTTTATCCGCCGATCAACGGTGGCCGCCTCGTCCCCTTCCGTCATGATCGCCTCGCCCCCGATGATCATGCCCGCCCCGGTCGTCATGCCATCCACCCCGGTCTCGGCCTCCCCAACCGCCGCGATTCGGATAGTACCGGTACGCCGCCCGCGGCGGCGAATAATAGCGCGGGGCTGGCTGGTAGTAGCGCGGCGCCGAGTAATAACGCGGCGCTGGTTGGTAGTACCGCGGGGCGTAGTAGCCACGCGGAGCCGAATAATAACTCCCGCCGCCGTAATAAACGGGCGCTGGAGAGGTGTAGACCTCGGAGCGGTAGTAAGAGTCTCCGTCGTAGTAAGGCTCGCAAGCCGTAAGAGTCAAACCGATAAACGCAAGGAGCAGCAGTCGTCGATACATGGCGGCCTCCTGGACCGCGGATGGGCCACATCAGCGACGCTGATGGGCGGCAGTCAACGTTGGGTGACTGACGAATATTCAGACAGCAAAATCGGAATCTGGTGCGGTTTGGCAACAACTCGAAACATGTAGTTCGTCGCCCTGTTCCGGTGCGCGATGGCACCACAAACAGGCGCGGATGTGCCCTCGGTCATCCATCCTCAGGCCGCGCACGTTTGATTTGGGGCCCCGGTGGCGAGAGGACTTATCCCCGCTGGGCTGCATAGCGGCCCCGACACTTGTTACCGCGCTATCAGACAGGCGTCATCACCTTAGGACAAAGACACCTTGCACAGCCTGCTGTCGCGGACCGATCATGCACTGCAACGCGCCCGGCAAACCGGGGACAACGAATCTGCGTGGAAATGCCTCACTCCAGCTATGAATAAACCCGACCTCTGCCCGGCGTGCGGCAATGCCAACGATTGCACGCTGGCCGATCCGAAAACCGTCGACCGAGCCTGCTGGTGCTATGGCGTGAGCATCGATCCGGTCGTGCTCCAAGCGTTGCCGACCGAATTACGCGACAGCGCCTGCCTGTGTCCGCGTTGCGCGCAAGTCGAAGCCCAGTTGCGCGCCAAACCTCAGCCGAACGCGTAAGATGCCCGCCCACTGCTCCCTTGCCTGCACAGCCCATGCGCGTCGACCGCTTCCTCAGTAATCTGCCACGCTTCAATCGCCAACAGGTGCGTCTGCTACTGGTTGAACGCCGGGTGCGAATCGACGGCCAGACCGTCAGCGATCCGCACGCACAAGTGCGCGAGTTCAGCCAGGTTGAAGTCGACAACGAGGTGCTGCAGGCCGGTCGAGCGGCGCGCTACATCATGCTGCACAAGCCGCCCGGTTGCGTCAGCGCCACCCGCGATCCGCAACACCCGACTGTGCTCGACCTGCTGGATGAGCCGGACAAGGACGACCTGCACATCGCCGGGCGCCTGGACTTCAATACCACCGGCCTGATGCTGATCACCAACGACGGCAGTTGGTCGCGACGCCTGACCCAACCGCAGACCAAGCTGCCCAAGGTCTACTACGTCGAAACCGAGCGGATCATCACCGCCGAGTACGCCGAGACGTTCGCCCGAGGCCTGTACTTCGCCTTCGAGGATCTCACTACGCAACCGGCGGAGCTGACGCTGCTGGGGCCGAAGTCCGCACGCCTGAGCATCATTGAAGGGCGTTACCACCAGGTCAAGCGCATGTTCGGCCACTTCGATAACAAGGTCCTGCGCCTGCATCGCGAGCGCATGGGCCCACTGACGCTGGACGCGGATCTTGCGCCGGGCCAATACCGCGCCTTGAGCGCCGATGAGATTCACTTGATCTGATCCGGTTACCGCTGGGCAGAACTGCCGAACAATTTTCCAAACGGCACTTGCGCAACGGCCGACCCGCTGCTTGAATCAGGTCGTCGGCCAAAATGTGACCGACGAGTCACCACATACTTCCAAGAAACTTTTTGCCGGCCAGGACCTTCAGGTTCCGCCGTACCCGTCCGGCAAACTGCCCGCCTATAACAATACCCGTCGGCCACTTCACGGATCGACATGGGCCTTATCTTCCAGGCGTATGCCTACCTGTCACATTGCCCGTGCAATCTCATTGCGCGCATACCCGCTTGCCAGGAGTCTTATGACATGAGGCCAGAAATCGCTGTGCTGGATATACAGGGTCAGTATCGGGTTTACACGGAGTTCTATCGCGCAGACGCCGCACAAAAGACCATCATCCTGGTCAACGGCTCGATGGCCACCACTGCGTCGTTTGCACAGACCGTCAAAAACCTCCACCCGCAATTCAACGTCGTGTTGTACGACCAGCCCTACGCGGGCAAATCCAAGCCACACAACCGCCACGAGAAAATGCTGACCAAGGACGTCGAAGGCCAGATTCTGCTGGAACTGATCGACCATTTCGCCGCCGAGCACGTACTGTCGTTCTCCTGGGGCGGCGCCGCTACATTGAGCGCCCTGGCCCAGCGCCCCCGGCGCATCGAGAAAGCGGTGATCAGCTCGTTTTCGCCCGTGCTGAACGCACCGATGCTCGACTATCTCGAACGCGGGGTCGACTACCTGAGCAACCTGGACCGCGACCGCGTCGGGCACCTGGTCAACAGCACCATCGGCAAACACCTACCGCCATTGTTCAAGCGTTTCAACTATCGCCACGTCAGCAGCCTGGCCGAGCATGAATACGGACAGATGCACTTTCACATCAGCGACGTACTGCGCAGCGATCAGCAGTGCTACATCAACGTGGCGAAAAAAATAAACGTGCCGGTGCTATTCATCAACGGCGAATGGGACGAATACACCTCAGCCGCCGACGCCAGGCTCTTCGCCAACCACGTCCAGCATTGCAGTTTCACCACCGTGCAAGCCACCGGGCACTTCCTGGACATGGAACACAAAGCCGCCTGCCGCGACAGCCGCAAAGCCCTGATGGGCTTCCTCCTCCCGGCCCACTACGAAAGCCAGCCGCGCTACAACTACGTGCAGGGCTACCATGCACTGGCAATCTAAACCCGAGTCCTCGCGAGCAAGCCCCGCTTTAGCAACGAGGGCTTGCTCGCGAACGACCGCTCTGATTCAGGGCTTGCGTAGACGGATGGCCGCATCGCAAGCAAAGAAAAACTTCAAATCCTCGCCCACATCTGGTACAAAGTCAGCCGCTCTGAGCGGGTGTCGTATAATGGCATTACTCCAGCTTCCCAAGCTGATAACGAGGGTTCGATTCCCTTCACCCGCTCCAATTGAATTCTGTTCCCGCGTCGGGTGGTTTTGACGGGGGATGTAAAAAACCGGCCCATGGTGGCCGGTTTTTTTATGGCTGATATTTGGGGGAGTGGGAGGTGATCTCCGAGCGTAGATAGGTAGCTCCCCCACCCTTTGCAAGCCGAATACGCCTTGAACCGGCTACCGCCACGGCATCGCCGGAAAAAGGTATCTCAGCGACAGAGCATCAAACATGCTTAGCGACAAAAGCGACGACGACAAATACGGTCAGAGCGAACGCTGCACCGATGCCGAACGGCAACCACGTAACGCGGAATTTGGGCGGGGCCGAGCGCCTCATTTCTTCAGCTAGAGCCTCTACCTCACGATGTAGTTGCTCGATGCTTGATTGATGACTTCGATTTGCGGACATATCTTTTTCCCCGAGGCCGCGGGGTCCTGCCCCTACTGCGTATGGGTACCAGAAGGCTTCATGCTTCAGCTTCGTTTCCTCGGCCGTAAGCTTACGCGTCTCAGCCAACAATTTTCGGGTTCGAACCTCGGACATTGAGAAAAATGAGTCCCGTGGCGAGGGAGCTTGCTCCCGCAGGGCTGCACAGCAGCCTCTCTTGTGAGCGCTTCGCACTCAAGCGGGAGCAAGCTCCCTCGCCACGTAGCATCATTCTGTCGCCATCACATTCCAGAGTCGGAAAATCGAATCTGGCGTTTTCCAATGTAATTCTTCGCCATTGCAGGTAGCGCATTAGCATGGGGTACTAGGGGTCGAGTAGACCTTTTTTCGTCGCCACCTCACCCGCCTTTGCCTGATACGTGACGACCGGCCAGATCCCACCAGCATTCAAATAGAGCCGGTCCACCGTGACCGGTTTTCATGTCCCCATTTGAGCCACAATCCCCTCATCACATCCCGAAATAACCCGCTCATTCCTCCCGCATTCCTTACGGGACGCGGCTTCTACACTTGTGTACAAACAACTCACCCACCCGCCAGCGTCGACTCTGGTGGTTATAGTGTTGATCATTCATTTTCAGTAGGTATAGTAACCACAAGCACACCACACGGAGGTGTAGTGAATAGTCGATTTTTGATAAGCCAGATTATTGCGGACGGTTGGTACCTGGTGCGGTCCGAGGCAGCCATCATCACTTCAAACACCCCACCAAACCGGGACTGGTGACCGTCCCCCACCTAAAGAAGGACCTGCTCAAGAAAACCGCCATCAGTATTTTGCAACAGGCTCTACTCCTACCAGCCCGTTGCCCTACTCCCCCGAAGGACGATGAACATGCTGTACCCGATTGCAATCTCCATGGGTGATGAAACCCACGCATGGGGTGTTGAAGTACCTGACATTCCCGGTTGTTTTTCCGCTGGCGACGACCTGGACGACGCCATGGCAATGGCGCGTGAAGCCATTGAGGGGCACTTTGAGATTTTGGCTGAGGATGGCTCGCCGATTCCGTCAGCCAGTACCGTCACCTTGCATGCGGCCAATCCACAATATGCCGGTTGCGCCTGGGCGCTGGTGGACATTGATGTGACCAAGTACCTGGGCAAGGCGCAGAAGCTCAATATCACGTTGCCAGGCTATCTGCTGAACCGCATTGATGAGTATGTGCTGCACCATCCTGAGGAAAAAAGCCGGTCGGGTTTCCTGGCTTCGGCGGCATTGAAAGTGCTGCAGCAAGGGCGCTGAGAGAAAAGCGCGTGCTCGCGATGGTGTTGGATAAGCAGCATTGGGATTGACTGAAATACCGCTATCGCGAGCAGGCTCGCTCCCACAGGTCTTGCGACAGTCATAAAATGGCGATCTATTTTTTCTCCGCCCCGGACTCTTTCATCTGCACCGAAGACTTGGCGCCGTCGGTATTGTCCTTGGTCTCGTTACCCGAGTTGTCGAAGCAGCCTTGCAGGGCGAACAGGCAACAAGCGAGGCAGAAAGTGCGTGTGAGGTTCATGGTGTACTCCAGCTGAGGGCTTTAAGGAGTGACCTGCGGGTGCGGCAAATGGTTGCGACGGAGTTCGGGCCGGACGATGAAACGTGCGATCGATGGCGAAGTTGAAATGTAAGCAGAATTTTCACCGCTTCGTTGCTGTCACACCAGACAGGTGCATCCCATAAGGAAACACAGCAATGACCTTCGCAAAAGTCGCTCAGAAATTGGCTCTTTGGGCGGGCAGCCCCCGGACGTTTTTGGGGGCCCTGGTGTTACTGGTGCTTTGGGCTATCAGTGGTCCCTACTTCCAGTTCAACGACACCTGGCAACTGATCATTAATACCTCGACGACGATCATTACCTTCCTGATGGTGTTCCTGATCCAGAATACGCAAAACCGCGACACCGATATCCTGCATCTGAAGATCGATGAATTATTGCGCGCCACCAAGGAAGCGCAGAACGCGATGCTCGGGCTCGAGTCGCTGGACCTAAAGCAGCTCGAAGCCCTGCGCAAGCATTACCAGGCCATGGGACAAGACGAAGCCCAGACACTTGAAGGCCTTGAGAAGAAAAGCAAGATTGACCTGAACCAGTGTTGAGCCTGACGCGGAGGTTGTTTACGCATCCTCCGCGCCGACTGCTGCCGGTCATCAGGGCAACGGATTCCCTCCCGTCACGCCGAACACCTCACCGGTGATATAGCTCGATTCCTGCGACGCCAGCAGCACATAGAGCGGTGCGCATTCGGCCGGTTGGCCGGGCCGCTTCATCGGTACCTGGGAGCCAAAGGTCGGAATTTTCTCCTGCGGTTGACCGCCACTGGGTTGCAGCACGGTCCAGATCGGTCCCGGCGCCACCGCGTTGACTCGGATGCCCTTGCCGATGACCTGCCCGGCCAGTGCTTTGGTGAATGCGACGATGGCAGCCTTGGTGGTGGCGTAATCGAGCAGCGTCGCGGACGGATCGTAGGATTGGATCGACGCCGTGTTGATGATCGTCGCCCCCGCCGGCATGAGCGGCACCGCTGTCTTGCAAAGCCAGAACATCGCGTAAATGTTGGTTTTCATGGTGTCGTCGAACTGGGCGGTGGTGATGTCGGCAATGTCTTTCTGTGCCTCTTGCTTGCCGGCCACGTTCACCAGGATATCCAGGCCGCCGAGTTGCTCATGGGCACTTTTCACTAGCCGGACGCAGAAGGCTTCGTCCTTGAGATCGCCTGGGATAGCGATGGCCTTGCGGCCCTCGGCTTCGATCAGCTCGATCACTTGGCGCGCATCACGCTCTTCACTGGGCAAGTAATTGATCGCCACATCAGCCCCTTCCCGGGCATAAGCGATGGCGGCGGCGCGACCGATGCCCGAGTCCCCGCCGGTAATCAGCGCCTTGCGCCCTTGCAGACGACCGAAGCCTTGATAGGTTTTTTCGCCGTGATCCGGCTTGGGCACCATGTCCTGGTCAATGCCGGGTGGCGACTGCGGTTGGTCGGGAAACGGCGGGCGAGGATATTGAGTCAACGGGTTCTGCATCGCGTATTGGTTGGGTTCTCGGCGTGTAGACATCGAGGTTCTCCTTGTCGGCGGGCAAGATGAGCCGGGGGATGAACACCCCGGCCTGAATGTATGCGGTGCCGCAAATCAGCGACTGGCCTGGAGCGCCCTGGCCATCTCGAGATGGGTTTGCAACTTAGGCAAGGTTTCGTCGGCGAAAGCCTTGATTTCCGGCACTTCGGTGGTCTGTGCCTCCTGCTGGATCTGCGCGATCGCTTCCTCAGTGGCCTTGACCTGGCTGGCGGCATAAGCGGCCTCGAACGACTCGCCTTCCTGCACCTGCGGGATCAAGCTCTTGGCCTTGTCCGCCACTTCCTCTCGGGGCGCGACCGGCAAGTCGAGCTTCTTGGCGATCTTCGCCAGATGTTGATTGGCGGTGGTGCGGTCGTTGATCACCATGATGGTGTAATCCTTGACCTCCCTGGATTCGGCTTTGCCGTGTGCCATGCGACTGGCTTCGATGTCGGCCATGCCCTTGGCCGACGCATCGTCGATGAATTCGGCAGGCGATTGGGCCCAGGCACTACTGGCGCCCAGCCCCATCAATACGACAAGACTGGTGGTGTGGAAAAAGGTGGCTATCCGGCTCATGGTCGCGCCCTCCTCTGATAAATGGTGGTGGTTTCCCACCGTTGAATCTGAACCACCTGAGTGTCCAGTGACGGGTCGTGAGGGTGGTTCTCCCACAATGTGCGACCCGCTCCAGATACCTTGGTTCGATCACGGGCCATGTTCGCGGCGAGTGGGACCCGCCTGATGTTCGAAAGAGCCTGGGCATCAAAGGTTTGAAAAAATGACCGACGCCACGACGAACGGTGGCGCGCAATCAGATGCCGACATGCTGCGCCTGCCTGATGAACCCCTTTTACGATTCTGTAAAAAACTCCATTCCAGCATAAGGCGCCTGCCGGCAGGCCTTGAGCCGTGACGCCAGGTCGCCGACGTGCACCTCAAGCTTGTGCCCGTCCGGGTCGAGAAAATAGAACGAGTCCCCTTCGCTGCGGTTGTCTCGCCATGACCGCACCTGCGCCGTGCCCAACTGCTCTACCAGCATTGGGAAGTGTCCAGCGCTGATGCTGAACGCGTAATGGGTGTAATCCGCCATCGGCTCGGTCTTGCGCGACGGGTCGAGCGACAGGCACAACCACAGCCCAGGCAGCGACAGATAAGCCCCATCGTCCCACCTGGCCTCAAGGCGAAGCTGCAACAGCTCGTGATAGAAGACCAGGCTTCGGTCCAGGTCAGTGACGGCAAGGGTCAGGTGGTTGAGGCCTGAGAGCATTGGAACAACCTCCGAAAATGACGAAGAAGCGCCCTTTTAGCTTGGGCGCGCTGCCTGGTGTTCAGGGCTCCAGCACCCTACAGGGATTCGCCGCCCAGCCCTTTAGGCAAAGTCCTACGCAGAATTCTCCAGTAACACTCAAACATGCCGGAAACGGACGATTCAAAGTCCTGCACGAGGATCTGTAAAGTCTGGACACGCACTTATCGCTTCACCCACGGACAGCCCCCCCCCACCAAGGAATGTAATCGCGCCATGAACCAGACTGCACAGCCGGCCCATCACTTCACCAACTATCGCAAAGTCATTTCCCTCGCCGACCAGGACTGGCAGAGCGCAGAAGCCGGGAAAATCTCTGGCCTCAATGTCGAGGTCAAGGCCGCCAATGTCCTGCTCGACCAATATGGCCGGACCTTCCACCACTTCTGCACCACGTCCTACCTGGGCCTGGATTACCATCCAGCGTTGCTGGACGGCGCCATGACCGCCGTGTGGGACACCGGGACTCTGCGTGTCGCCAATTCGAAGAACCGCTGCAAGCTGGCGATCCTGGATCAGTATGAGACCCAACTGTCGGAGCTGTTTGGCGCCAGTTGCCTTAGCGCCCTGTCCTGCAGCGCTGCGAGCGCCGGAGTGCTGCCGCTGCTGGCCAGTGGCGCCTTTACCGACAATCGAGCGCCCGTAATGGTGTTCGACAGACATGCCCATTATTCGATGAACCACAGCAAGGCCAGCTGCGCCGACGAAACCCGGGTCATCACTTGTCCTCACAACGACATGGACTTCATCGAAGACCTGTGCAAACAGCAGCGCGACGTGGCCTACGTTGCCGACGGCGCCTACAGCATGGGCGGCGTGGCGGATCTGGATAGCCTGCTGTATCTCAAGCAGCGTTACGGCCTGTTCCTTTATCTGGATGACTCCCACGCGCTGTCCGCGGTCGGCGAGCGCGGCGCCGGCCTGGTTCGCCCACGCTTGCACGCCATGGACGAACGCACTCTGATCGTGGCGTCCCTGGCCAAGTCTTTTGGCGCCAGTGGCGGGCTGATCATGTTCGGCTGCGAAAGGCACAAAGCCCTGGTGCAACGCTACGGCGGACCGAGCAACTGGTCCCAGAGCCTTAACGCCGCGGCCATAGGCGCCGGAATGGCCTCGATCCGCTTGCACAAAGGTCGAGAATTAAGCGCCCTGCAGGAGCGTTTGCAGGCTAATATCCGCCTCTTGGACAGCCTCATACGAACCGGCCAGCGGGGCAGTGCCATGGCGATCCGTCTGGTGCCCTGCGGTGAAGCAGCCCTGGCAAACAGCGTGGCCGTCGAACTGGCCGAGCTGGGGTATTTTATCTCCGCGGTGTTCTTCCCCGTGGTGCCGCAAGGCGAGGCAGCGATCCGCATCACCTTGCGCGCCGATATGGAGCCGGAGGTGATTCGCGATTTCTGCCGGAAAGTCACCGACCTGCTGCTGCGCCACGGGCGGGACATACGCCCCTGATACGAGCCACTTGATGAAAAACCGTACCACCCTGATCGTCACCTGCTCCACGGTTTTCCTGGCACAGTTGGGCATGAGCATTTATCTGCCAGCCCTGCCGGATATCGCCCGGGACCTTGGCGCCGATGCATCGCGGGTGTCATGGGGCTTGTCGGTGTACCTGATCGGCATGGCGCTGCCCATGTTGCTGTGGGGCACGCTGAGCCAGCGCCTGGGACGCAAGCCGGTGCTGCTGGCGGCGCTGGGGCTGTACGGCCTGGGCAACCTGGCCTTGCCGCTGGGCACGACGGTGGAGGCGTTTCTGGCGTTCAGGTTGATCCAGGGCATCGGTGCGAGCGGTATTTCAGTGATGGCGCGGGTGTTGATCCGAGACAGTTTCAGCGGCGACCTGCTGGCCAAGGCACTGTCCTGGATATCGATTGCCTTTGTCATCGCCCTGGGCATTGGTCAATACCTGGGGGCGTTGATCCAGTCTGCATTCGGTTGGAAGGCCATTTTTCATGGGTTGGGCGCAGTAAGTCTAGTCATGGCAGCAGTCGTGTCCCGGGCCGCTTTCGCACGATTGATGAACACCGGTGACGAGCAATCGGCCTGGCATATCTACGGACAACTGCTCAGGGCTCGGAGCTTTTTGCTGCCAGCCTTGGCCGGTGGGCTCGGCTACGGGGTAATCGTCGCGTTCAACACCGCCGCGCCGCTGATTCTGCAGGAAAGCTTTCACTGGACGTCCATCGAGTACGGTCTGTTGGGCTGGCCGATCAGTGCGGCATATCTACTCGGTGCCCTGGCGGTGAACGCCTTTGTGCTGCGCACCGGCCAGCGGCGGATGATGGGTTGGGGCATCGCACTGGTGCTGGGCGGCAGCGCGACCATGCTGGCGGGCAGTGCCGCCCTGGGCAGCATCGCCCTGCTCTTCTGGCTGCCGTATTGCTTTGCGGTCTTCGGCCAGTCGTTGAACTACCCCATCAGCCTGTCCCTGGCGAACGAAGGTTCACCGGTGGCGGGCGCCTATGCCATGGCGTTGAGCGGGTTCGTGCATCAATTGATGGCAGCGGGTATCGGCGCCCTGGCCAGCCTGTTGTTGAACCAACAGGCCTGGCCGCTGGCGGCGTTGTGCACGTTGCTGGCGATGGCAGCGTCGCTGTGTGCCAGGCTCATGCCCGCGCGGAACAGTTAGAACGCGTTGCGGAAGATTTCCTCGATCTGCCGCTGATCCGCTGCCCTTGGGTTGGTCAGGCCGCAGGCGTCCTTCAGAGCGTTGGCGGCCAATACCGGTACGTCGTTGAGGCGTACGCCCAATGCCCGCAGACCGGGCGGGATGTCCACGTCCTGAGCCAGGCTGCGAATCGCCGCGATGGCGGCCTGGGCGCCTTCCTCGGCGCTGGAAACAACTGTGTCGACTGCCAAGGCCCGGCCCACATCCGCCAATCGAGCCGCGCACACCGAAGCGTTGAAACTCTGCACATGAGGCAGTAGAACCGCGTTGCACACGCCATGGGGCAGATCATAAAAACCACCCAACTGATGGGCCATCGCATGCACGAAACCCAGCGAAGCATTGTTGAACGCCATCCCGGCCAGAAACTGTGCGTAAGCCATGTTTTCCCGCGCCGCCAGGTCACCGCCGTCGCGCACCGCCAGCCGCAGGTTGTTGCTGATCAGGGTGATGGCTTTCAGGGCGCAAGCGTCGGTGATCGGGTTGGCGGCAGTGGAGACGTAGGCCTCGATTGCATGGGTCAGCGCGTCCATCCCGGTCGCAGCTGTCAGGCTCTTGGGCATCGCCGCCATCAGGGCCGGATCGTTCACCGACATCAGCGGCGTCACGTTGCGATCGACGATCGCCATTTTCACGTGCCGGACTTCGTCGGTGATGATGCAAAAACGGGTCATTTCGCTGGCGGTGCCGGCCGTGGTGTTGATGGCGATCAGCGGCAGTTGCGGCTTGCTGGAGCGGTCAACGCCTTCGTAGTCCCGAATTTGCCCGCCGTTGGTGGCACACAGGGCGATGCCCTTGGCGCAATCGTGGGGCGAACCGCCGCCCAGCGACACGATGAAGTCGCACCGGCTCTCCTTGAGCAACCCGAGCCCGAGCTCGACATTGGCAATACTCGGGTTAGGCTTGGCACCGTCGAAAATCACCGAGTCGACATCCTGCGCTGCCAGCAACCCGGCAATCCGCCCGGCAACACCGGCCCTGGCCAGCCCCGCGTCGGTGACGATCAGCGCCTTGCGAAAACCGTAGTTGCGAATAGCGGTCATGGCCTCGTCGAGGCAACCCAGACCCATGATATTCACGGCGGGGATGAAGAAAGTGCTGCTCATGGTCACACGCTCCTGGAAGAGGCCGGATCGGCGGGGGCCTACAGGATTGACCGAGTAGTCACGACGTATCTTGATCTGGCTCAAGACTGGGTCGTGATAAAGTCGCGCCCTGCCCCTCTGGCACGTTTGAAAAGCCACGTTTTGAGAAGATCCTCGCCATGACCGATTTCCAGGAATACGACGCCCGCCTCGAAGACTGGCAAGCCCTGCGCGCCGGCACTGCTTTCAGCGGCCTGCTGGTAGGCAACGGTGCCAGTCGCGCAGTGTGGGACGATTTCGGCTATGACTCGCTGTTCGAGAACGCCCGCACCGTCGAGGAAAAACCCCTGGGCCCATCGGAACTGAGCGTGTTCGACGCGATGCAGACCCGCAGCTTCGAACAGGTGCTCGGTGCGCTGAAGATCACCAGCCGGGTCAACAAGGCCCTGGCCGTCAGCTCCGCCGCACCGCGCAATCGCTATTACGCTATCAAGGAAGCGCTGATCAACACCGTGCATGCGATGCACATCCCATGGCGACTGGTTCAACCGCAGACCCTGGCGACGCTCCATCAGGAATTGAGCCGCTATTGCACGGTGTTCACCACCAATTACGACCTGCTCAATTACTGGGCGATCCAACACGCGCCCGGAACGGTCACGGACCTGTTCCATGGCAACGACCACAGTTTCGACCTGAGCCAGGCGGCGACCGATAAACCACGCCTGCTGTACCTGCACGGGGGCCTGCACCTGGTACGCAACCAGGACGGCACCGCGCGCAAGCTCACGTCTACCGAAGGCACGCTGCTGGGCAATTTCGCGATCAACAACACCTTGAAGACCCTCGACGATGTGCCGCTGTTCGTCAATGAGGGACCCAGCGAGGACAAGCTCAAGACCATCCGCAGCTCCGATTACCTGTCGTTCTGCTACGACCAGTTGCTGCACCACGGCGACAACCTGTGCCTGTTCGGCCACGCCCTCGGCGAGCAGGACCGGCACATCGTCCATGCCCTGCGCCAGGCAGCCCCCAAGACCGTGGCGATCTCCATCTATCCTCGCAGCGCGGCGTTCATCCAGCATCAGAAGCGGCATTACACCAAGGTGTTCCAAGGGCTTGCGGTGGAGCTGCGGTTCTTCGATGCCAAGAGCCATCCGCTGGGAGATGTGGAGCTGTCAGTGCCGGTTGAGGTTTAACTGCGGTTTTCAGGCCGACACGGCCTCCTCACCCTTCAAGCCAACATGGCTCCTGCAGAGAGGATCAGCCTTCAAGCCGACACCGTCCTATGTGGCGACGGAGCTTGCTCCCGCTCGGCTGCGAAGCAGTCGCGATTTCGCAAACTCGTCGTCGGGTATGAAATCGAAGGGGACCGCTTCGCGGTCCGGCGGGAGCAAGCTCCCTCGCCACAAAAGCGACATGCCTGGACCTGGCGGCTCAAAGCGCAACCAAGGTCTTGTCCTTGATGATCGTCGTTGCCCCATTGGCCTTGACGCTGGCGATGCCCTTTTCCCGGGCCGCCTCGGATGAGTAGGTTTCGCTGCTGCCGATCAATTCGTGGTGGGCGGCCTTGAGATTGAAGTACGGATGGCCGTCCCGCGTGGCCTTGAGTTCGTAACATTCGGCCAGTTGGCTGTTCTTCTGCACCGCAGCGATGCCGCCCTCCACACCGCTGTGGGTGGTGTAAAGCTCGCTGGTCAAGATGGTTTCGGCGTTGGCGGCCTTGAGCACAAACCGGAACTGACCGGTGCTGCTTTTGCTGATCTCATACCACCCAGACATGATTTCCCTCCTGACGATCAAGGCATGCCCGGACAGTAAAGACCGGCGGCGCCAGCCCTGCCAGTCCCGTTCGCCGCCTGGCTACAAAGTGATGGCCGTGCCCAGCAGGGTCAGGAACCCCGCCAGCCAGTTCGGGTGGGCCGGCCAGGCCGGCGCGGTCGCCAGGTTGCCCTGGATGTGACCTTCGGTCACGGGAATGTCGATGTAGGTGCCCCCAGCCAATCGCACTTCCGGGGCGCACGCCGGATAGGCACTGCACTCTCGGCCTTCGAGGATTCCCGCCGCCGCCAGCAGTTGGGCACCGTGGCACACCGAGGCAATCGGCTTACCGGCCAGATCGAAATCGCGCACCAGTTGCAGGACCTTTTCGTTCAGCCGCAGGTATTCCGGTGCACGTCCGCCCGGTATCAGCAGCGCGTCATAGTCCACGGCCTCGACACTCGCGAAGTCATGATTGAGCGCGAACAGATGCCCGGGCTTTTCACTGTAGGTCTGGTCGCCTTCAAAATCGTGGATCGCCGTGCGCACCGTCTGCCCGGCGCGTTTGTCCGGGCACACGGCGTGCACGGTGTGGCCGATCATCTGCAAGGCCTGGAACGGCACCATGACTTCATAATCTTCGACGTAATCGCCGACCAGCATCAGGATTTTCTTCGCGGCCATGGTTGGGCTCCTTTGGCAATGCGTGAGTGGGAACGCATTAAAGGTAGTCCGGGAAGTCGTGACAGGCGCGATTAGCCGTCATGACCTGACGGGTTGCACGCGGGTGAACGCGAAGATGCCTTGTGGGAGCGAGCCTGCTCGCGATGGCGGTGGGTCAGCCATTGACTCGCTGACTGACACTGCGCCATCGCGAGCAGGCTCGCTCCCACAGGGGTTCGGTGGTGGTCAGGCGAGATAACCGTCCGCCCGCAACAGCGTTTCCAGACAATGTTCGGTGATGTGGTAGAACGCCTTCAGCTCGTCGATCCGGGCCAGCAACTCGGTAGGGTCGCTCGGTTCGGCGCGCTTGACCGCCAGGATCATCTTGTTCTTGTTGGTGTGTTCCAGGGAGATGAATTCGAACACCTTGGTCTCGTAGCCGCAGGCTTCCAGGAACAGCGCCCGCAGGCTGTCGGTGACCATTTCCGCCTGCTGGCCCAGGTGCAGGCCGTATTGCAGCATTGGTTTGAGCAAACTCGGGCTCTGGATTTGCAGGCGGATCTGCTTGTGGCAGCACGGCGAGCACATGATGATCGAAGCGCCCGAGCGGATGCCCATGTGGATTGCGTAGTCGGTGGCAATGTCGCAGGCGTGCAGGGCGATCATCACGTCCACCGCGCTCGGCGCCACGCTGCGCACGTCACCGTGCTGGAAACTCAGGCCCGGGTGCTCCAGTCGCGCGGCAGCTTCGTTGCACAGCTTGACCATGTCTTCACGCAGTTCCACGCCGGTCACCAGGCCTTCGGCCTGCAAGGTGTTGCGCAGGTAATCGTGGATCGCGAACGTGAGGTAACCCTTGCCCGAACCGAAATCCGAGACCCGCACCGGTCTGTCCAGGGCCAGCGGTGAAGACGTCAGCGCGTGGCTGAACACTTCGATGAACTTGTTGATCTGCTTCCACTTGCGCGACATCGCCGGGATCAGCTCGTGCTTGTGGTTGGTCACGCCCAGGTCGGCCAGGAACGGCCGGCTCAGGTCGAGGAAGCGATTCTTCTCGCGGTTGTGCTCGGCCGACGGCACCTCCCGCAATTGCTGGGGCTTGCTCTTGAACAGTGAGCTCTTGCCCTTTTTGCTGTACTCCAGTTGCGCCTCGTCGGTGACCGCCAGCAAGTGGGCGTTCTTGAACGACGCCGGCAAGAGCGCGGCGATGGTTTCCACGCCTTCGCCCAGGGGGAAGTTCCGAGTGATGTCGCGGGTCTTGTAGCGATAGACAAAGGACAGGCACGGTTGGCCTTTGACCGTCAGCTGCTTGATGATCAGCCGTTGCAGGTCCGCTTCTTCACCCACGTACTTGGCCAGCACCAGTTTGATGAAAGCGTTCTGCGCCAGGCTGGTTTGCAGCAGCTCGATGAACTGGGCGTGATGATCCGGCGCGGGACGGGCGGGAGTTGCGGTGGCGGACATGAAAAAGCGGCCTCGGGGCGGGCGAATCGGAAAATGGTGGGTATTTTAGGGGGGATGGGGTGTGAGGGCACGGGAAAATTCCCGAACGGTGAAATCCGGACAATGCCATCCACCACCTGGCTTTCGTGGCGAGGGAGCTTGCTCCCGCTGGACCGCACAGCGGTCCTCTGCGTTTTAGCTGGCAAGACCATTACGGCTGCTTCGCAGCCGAGCGGGAGCAAGCTCCCTCGCCACAAAAGCGCCTGTGCGTCCGCGACCGGGGCGAAACCTTAGCCCAGCACCACCAGCCGATTCGGCAACTCATTGCGTTCATGCGTCACCGGTACATGCTCCTTGAGCAATTCACCGCAGGCTTCGATGCAACTCACAAAGCCCTGAAGCGTCTGGCCCTGGCGGACTTGTTGGGTGAACGCCGCGACGATGGCGTCCCAGTTCCTGTTGTCGAGTCGTTTGGAAATACCCTCGTCGACCAGGATTTCCACGTACCGCTCGGCCTCGCAGACAAAGATCAGCATCCCCGTGCTGCCCACCGTGTGGTGCAGGTTCTGTTCGAGAAATTGCCGGCGCGCCAGGTTCGAAGCCCGCCAATGCCGCACGGAACGGGGAACCAGGTGGGTGGTGACCTTGGGAATGCGGAACACCAGGCACAACACGATGAAGCTGATCCATTGCACCAGCAGCAGGCTGTGCATGGCCAGCCACCCAGTGAGGTAATGCACCACGCCGGGGACCACCAACGCGAAGAGGCTGGCCCACAGCAATGGGATGTAGGCATAGTCGTCGGCACGGGCGGCGAGCACCGTGACCAGTTCGGCATCGGTATCGCGCTCGACTCGGGCAATGGCCTCGGCGACCTTGCGTTGTTCGTGTTCAGTCAGTAATGCCATGGTTAGAAATGCCTGCTCATTATTATTGTCACCAGCCGCCCGACGAACCGCCGCCTCCAAAACTGCCTCCGCCGCCGCGAAAATCATCGTCGCTGCTGCTGGAACTGTCATTGCTGCTGGACTCGCCGCCAGAGCTGCTCCGGCTGGAGCCACCGGTGCTGACGCTGACCGAAGGCAGGATTCCGAGCATCTGCCCCAGCATGACGGTGGTGATAAACAGCATGATCAGGAACACAAACAACCACGGATGGCGGTGGGCGAAATCCCCTTGATCCTCATCATCGGTGTTGTAGGCCTGGGCCGGTTCGTCCAGCGGGCTGCCGCCCAGCACCACCAGCATCGCCGCCACGCCATCGCTGATGCCTTTGCTGAAATCGCCGGTCTTGAACGCAGGCGTGATCACCTGATTGATAATCACCGAACTCTGGGCATCGGTCAGGCGATCTTCCAGGCCATAGCCCACTTCGATGCGCAGTTTACGGTCATCGCGCGCAACGATCAGCAATGCGCCGTTGTTTTTATCCTTCTGCCCGATCCCCCAATGGCGCCCCAACAGATACCCGAAGTCTTCGATCCTGGCACCTTGCAGGTCAGGCAGGGTGACGACCACCACTTGTTCGCCGGTGGCCTGTTCATGGGCCTTGAGTTGCCCCTCCAACTGCGCCCGCACCGAGGGTTCGAGCAACTGGGCGCTGTCCACTACCCGCCCGGTCAGCGCCGGGAATTTCAATTCGGCCTGGGCCGTGACTGCGAACACCCAGAGCAACAGCACCAGGCCAAACTTCAACACACGCATTGGAACCTCTTCCCTGGTAATGCCTTGGCTTGCATAGCGTCGATCAGAATTTCACCTGCGGCGCTTTTTCCGCGTCGGGGCTGGTGGCCTCGAAGGTCTGGCGCAGCGGCAGGTCGCTGTACATCACGCTGTGCCACAGGCGCCCCGGGAACGTTCGAATTTCAGTGTTGTATTTCTGGACCGCCAGGATGAAGTCGCGGCGAGCTACGGCGATGCGGTTCTCGGTGCCTTCGAGCTGCGATTGCAGGGCGAGGAAATTCTGGTTGGCCTTGAGCTCCGGATAACGTTCGGATACCACCATCAACCGACTCAACGCGCCGCTCAACTGATCCTGGGCCTGTTGGAACTGCTTGAGTTTCTCGGGGTTGTCTAGGGTATTGACGTCCACCTGGATCGAAGTGGCCTTGGCCCGTGCTTCAACCACCGCCGTGAGCGTGTCCTGCTCGTGCTGGGCGTACCCCTTGACGGTTTCCACCAGGTTGGGGATCAGGTCGGCGCGGCGCTGGTACTGATTCTGCACCTGGCCCCAGGCGGCCTTGGCCTGCTCGTCCAGGGTCGGAATATTGTTGATGCCGCAACCGGCCAACAGCGTGGTGAACAGCATCAGCGCCAGCACCTGCACGCCGGTGCGCTGTTTGAGTCGTAGATTCATCGGGTGAAGCTCTCCCTTGCCTTACATTGAAAACACAGCCACCTATCTCACCGGCACCTGGGGCATAATCGGCCGCCGCGCTGGATTGAATCGGATCGATGGGCTAAAAAATGCGCAGTGCGAAACCACAGTGCGAACTATCTTCAGCCCCATGGGTTCGAAAGTGTGCTGTATTTGACCGAACAACAATAGCCGCTCCTTATATTTTGGCTGACCGGCGTGTCCTGATCACCGCCCTTTAGGCTTGCGAGAAAACTATTCATGAAGAAGCTGTGTTTGCTGGGCCTGTTTGTCAGTCTTGCCAGTCAATCCGTATTTGCCGACAACGTTCCAGCCCCCATGGAGAACAAGGAAGCGTTCATCAGTAACCTGATGAAGCAGATGACCCTCGAAGAAAAGATCGGCCAGCTGCGGCTGATCAGCATCGGCCCGGAAATGCCCCGAGAGCTGATTCGCAAGGAAATCGCCGCCGGCAACATCGGCGCCACGTTCAACTCCATCACTCGCGCCGAAAACCGTCCGATGCAGGACGCGGCCATGCGCAGCCGGTTGAAGATCCCGATGTTCTTCGCCTATGACGTAATCCACGGCCACCGCACCATTTTCCCGATTCCCCTGGCCCTGGCCTCAAGCTGGGACATGGACGCCATTTACCATTCCGGCCGGATTGCCGCTCAGGAAGCCGCCGCTGACAGCCTCGACATCACTTTCGCGCCGATGGTCGACATTTCCCGCGACCCACGCTGGGGCCGCACCTCCGAAGGTTTTGGCGAAGACACTTACCTGGTGTCGCGCATTGCCGCAGTGATGGTCAAGGCGTTCCAGGGCACCGGCACCAACGCCGCCGACAGCATCATGGCCAGCGTCAAGCACTTCGCCCTGTACGGCGCGGTGGAAGGCGGCCGGGACTACAACATCGTGGACATGAGCCCGATGAAAATGTACCAGGACTACCTGCCGCCCTACCGCGCCGCCATCGACGCCGGCGCGGGCGGGGTGATGGTCGCGCTGAACTCCATCAACGGCGTGCCGGCCACCGCCAACACCTGGCTGATGAACGACCTGCTGCGCAAGCAATGGGGCTTCAAGGGCCTGGCGGTCAGTGACCACGGTGCGATTTTCGAGCTGATCAATCACGGCGTCGCCCGGGACGGTCGCGAAGCGGCGAAGCTGGCGATCAAGGCCGGCATCCACATGAGCATGAACGATTCGCTGTACGGCAAGGAACTGCCCGGCTTGCTCAAGTCCGGTGAAATCGAGCAGAGCGATATCGATAACGCCGTGCACGAAGTACTCGCGGCCAAGTACGACATGGGTCTGTTCAAGGACCCGTACCTGCGCATCGGCAAGGCCGAAGACGATCCGGCCGACACCTACGCCGAAAACCGCCTGCACCGCGCCGACGCCCGGGACGTAGCGCGCCGCAGCATGGTGCTGCTGGAAAACCGCAACCAGACCCTGCCGCTGAAAAAGGATGCCAGGATTGCCCTGGTCGGCCCGCTCGCCAAGGCACCGATCGACATGATGGGCAGTTGGGCCGCCGCCGGGCGCCCGGCACAGTCGGTCACGCTGTTCGACGGTATGAGCCGGGCCTTGGGCGGTGACGCGAAATTCATCTACGCCCGTGGCGCCAACATCACTGGCGATAAGAAGGTGCTCGACTACCTGAACTTCCTCAACTTCGACGCTCCGGAAGTGGTGGACGACCCGCGCCCGGCCCAGGTGCTGATCGACGAAGCGGTGAAAGCCGCCAAGGAGGCCGATGTAGTGGTGGCCGCCGTGGGTGAGTCCCGTGGCATGTCCCATGAATCGTCGAGCCGCACCGACCTGAACATCCCCGCCAGCCAGCGCGAGCTGCTCAAGGCCCTCAAGGCCACCGGCAAGCCGCTGGTGCTGGTGCTGATGAACGGCCGCCCACTGTCGTTGCTCGAAGAACAACAGCAGGCCGATGCGATCCTGGAAACCTGGTTCAGCGGCACCGAAGGCGGCAACGCCATCGCTGACGTACTGTTCGGCGACTACAACCCGTCGGGCAAGCTACCGATTACCTTCCCACGCTCGGTGGGCCAGATTCCTACCTACTACAACCACCTGAGCATCGGACGGCCCTTCACGCCAGGCAAACCGGGCAACTACACCTCGCAGTACTTCGATGACATCACGGGCCCGCTCTATCCGTTCGGCTACGGCTTGAGCTACACCGAATTCAGCCTGTCGGACATGGCCCTGTCGGCCACCACACTGAACAAGACCGGCCAGCTCGATGCCAGCGTGACCGTGGAGAACACCGGCAAGCGAGACGGCGAGACCGTGGTGCAGCTGTACATCCAGGACGTGGCCGGTTCGGTGATCCGCCCGGTCAAGGAGCTGAAAAACTTCCGCAAGGTCATGCTCAAGGCCGGTGAGAAGAAGGTCGTTCACTTCACCATCAGCGAAGACGACCTGAAGTTCTTCAACGCCCAGCTCAAGTACGCAGCCGAGCCGGGCAAGTTCAACGTGCAGATCGGATTGGATTCCAGGGATGTGAAACAGCAGAGTTTTGAGTTGCTCTGATTCCCAGGCAACACAAAACCCATGTGGGAGCGAGCTTGCTCGCGATAGCGGCTTAACATTCAACTTAGATGTTGAACATCAGACCGCCATCGCGAGCAAGCTCGCTCCCACAGTTGTATCTGGGTGTTCAGGCTAGCCCCGTCGCCCCAGCAGGTTCACCACCACCCGATCCACCAACCCCCACACCCGCTGCTTGAACCGCTTCCACAGCGGCCGGCGCTGCCAGGCGTCGAGGCTGACTTGCAGGCTCTGGGCGAAATCGCGTTCGAAACTTGCCGCCACCGCACGACTGAGCCCGGTGTCCAGGGCTTCGAGGTTGGCCTCCAGGTTGAAGCGCAGGTTCCAGTGATCGAAGTTGCATGAGCCGATGCTGACCCAATCGTCCACCAGCACCATTTTCAAATGCAGGAAGCACGGCTGGTATTCGAAGATCTTCACCCCGGCCTTGAGCAATCGCGGGTAGTAACGGTGCCCGGCGTAGCGCACCGACGGGTGATCGGTGCGCGGCCCGGTGAGCAACAGCCGCACGTCGATGCCGCGGGCGGCGGCCTTGCGCAGCGAACGGCGCACGTTCCAGGTCGGCAGGAAATACGGGGTCGCCATCCAGATGCGTTTCTGTCCGCTGTTCAACGCCCGGGACAGCGATTGCAGAATGTCGCGGTGCTGACGGGCGTCGGCATACGCCACCCGACCGATGCCCTCGCCCACCGGAGGAACCCGCGGCAGGCGCGGCAAGCCGAAGTTGGACGCCGGCTTCCAGGCCCGGCGATGCCGGTTGGCGATCCACTGGCGGTCGAACAGCAACTGCCAGTCGAGCACCAGCGGGCCGACGATTTCCACCATGACCTCATGCCACTCGCTGCGGTCATCGAGGGGGTTCCAGAATTCATCGGTCACCCCGGTGCCACCGACCACGGCCAGGCGCTGGTCCACCAGTAACAGCTTGCGGTGATCGCGGTAGAGGTTGCGCACCCAGCGCCGCCAGCTCAGGCGGTTATAGAACCGCAGCTCAACCCCGGCCTCGATCAGGCGGTTGCGCAGACTGAGAGTAAACGCCAGGCTGCCATAGTCATCGAACAGACAACGCACCCGCACGCCACGCTCAGCGGCCTGAACCAGCGCCTGCACCATCGCCTCGGCGCACGCTCCGGCCTCCACCAGGTACAGCTCCAGTTCGACCTGTTCCTGGGCGCGGGCGATTTCCACCAACATACGCGGAAAAAACTGCGGGCCATCGATCAACAGCTCGAAGCGATTGCCTTCGCGCCAGGGAAAAACCGGGCCGCCCACGTCAGCGCGCCGTAAAGATCAGCACCGCGTTCACCGGCACCGAAAGGCTGATGGCTGACAACCCGGCCAGGTTGCGCAATTTTTCCAGGCCCGGCGCGAGGTCGAAATCCGCCGCGTTGAGCACCACCGGCTCCAACGTCACCACTTGGAACCGTCGTTCATCCAGGCGCGTCGCCAACAGTTCGACGTTGTATTCGTGCTGCTTGCCGTGCAGGTTCACCGTCAGCGGCAGGCGCAGTTCCAATTGCGCACCGTTGGCCAGGTCCTGGATCGGCGCGAGATTGATCTGCGCGGTGGCGGTGGCCTCGGCAAATTGCTTGATCTCGAACAGCTCGGCGCGCATGCGCTCGTCCCGCAGGGGAATGCCGCTGTTGATCGACTCCAGCTCCACTTCAAGACGCGCCAGTCCATCGGGTTGGACTTGACCGTGCAGCACCAGGAAACGCTGGACTTCGGAGACATTGCCGTTCTTGCTGCTGATAAACGACAGCCGCGACGACTCACCGTCCAGGTACCAGTCGGCCCGGACCGGCAGCACAGCGCCGGCCAGCAGCAAGGTCGCGACAGCAAGAGAAAAAGACCGCTTGAACATAAACACTCGGAAGGCAGATAAACCTGTGGCGAACCTTAACCGGGCCGAGGGCGCTTGCAAACTGTCTGTTTCGACAGTTGTCCTGCATCTGACATTCATTGTTCAGCCCGGGGACTGGTCAACACCTGTGGCGAGGGAGCTTGCTCCCGCTGGGCTGGGCTTGCACTCCAGTGCGCAGCACTCGCGAAATTGTTCAGACGAGCAAAAACCGGGGCTGCTTCGCAGCCCAGCGGGAGCAAGCTCCATCGCCACAACGGCGGTCGCGGCGTGCCGGTTTTACGGCTCCAGCCGACACCCCTGCCGCTCCCCTATCCACCGCGCACTGTTGCTACGCCCAAGCCCGCTGACGGTGATGCGTTTCGCCTCGGGGCTCTCGAAAAAATCACTGATGGGCACCGACTGCTTTACATAGCCCCGGCAATACTCGGCCGGTTGCTGCATCACGTAGCGGCACGAGCAATACTCCTTGGCGGTGTAGGCGCTGATGATGTCGGGAAAGGCTCGCAGCTCCACCCGTTCGAGCCAGACCCACGCCAACAACGCCACAAACAGCGCCAGCATCAGCGTAAGAACCACTTTGCGCTTCATGGTTGCACCATCCCGGCGAACGCGGCCATGGCCCGCTTGAGCAGTTCGTTGTGGCGATAGCTGCCGTCGCGGTCATCGCCGTAGCGCACGATCACCAGCCGCGCGCTGGGAATGACGTACAGCGCCTGGCCCCAATGCCCCAGTGCGGCGAAGGTGTCCGCCGGCGCATCGGGCCATGGACGCAGCGTCGGGTCGGCGGCGCGGTTGAGCCACCAGTGGCCGCCGGGCACGGCCTCGTCCTGGCCGGCCTGGAAATACGCGAAAGGCTCACGGTTGAAGGCGACCCATTCCCTGGGGATCAGCTGCCGTCCGCCCCAGCGACCGTCGCGTTGCATCAACAGACCGACCCGCGCCAGATCCCGCGCCGTGAGGTAGGCATAGGATGACCCGACGAAAGTGCCGCTGGCGTCGGTCTCCCAAGTGGCGTGGTGAATCCCCAACGGTTCGAACAGCGCCGTCCACGGATAATCGGCATAGCGTGCCGGGCCGACGATATTCTTCAGTGCGGCCGCCAGCAGGTTGCTGTCGCCGCTGGAGTACCGGAACACCCGCCCCGGCGAGCTGAAGCTCGGATGCTGCGCGGTGAACGCCGCCATGTCGCGGCGCCCGCGGGTGTAGAGCATCGCCACCACGGAAGAATTGAGCGGCGCGTATTCGTAGTCTTCCTGCCAGTCCAGGCCCGACGCCCAGTGGAACAGGTCGGCGAGGGTCATGGCCGGGTGCTTGCTCAGCGCCGGGTAGTAGTTGACGACCGGGTCTTGCAGGCCGAATCGCTTTTCACCGTAGGCCACGCCGAACAGCGTGGCCAACAGGCTTTTGCTGATGGACCAAGTCAGGTGCGGGGTCTCGGCGCCGGTCGCTCCGGCGTAGCGCTCGTAGACCAGGCGACCGTCCTGGATCACCAGCAGCGCGTCGGTGCGGATGCCTTGGCGGGTGACATCGTCCCGGGCCGGGAAAGCGTAGTGTTCCAAGGTTTCGATGGCTGGTCCGGTGGGGCGCGGTGCGGTCGGCCATTGTTCGCCGGGCCAGTCTTCGGCATGGGCGCTCAGGTTGAGCAGCAGGAATGGGATCAGCAGCCAGCCTTTGGACATGGATGGGGGCTCGCAGGATTGAACCTGCTGAGCCTAGTCAGGGTTGATGACAGTTTGGATGTTGGGTGCTTCCCTATGCGAGCTCCTTTACAAAACCTGTGGGAGCGAGCCTGCTCGCGATAGCGCCAGGTCAGTCGCCATCACATTGGCTGATACACCACTATCGCGAGCAGGCTCGCTCCCACAAAGGTCAGAGTCAGGCGCTACCCAACGCCTTCGTCAAGCGCTTGGCCCGCGCGCCCGCCGCCATCTCCATCACCGCCCTGTCCCGGCTCCACATCTGGCGCCAGGACGCCGGTCCTGCAGCCAGGGCCTCATTCAATTCGCCATCGAGCCCGTGGAACTGGGCAAACAATCCGCCCAGCAACACATGCCCCGCCGTGCTGGACGGATTGTGACGACTGACCTCGGCACACCCCGCCAGCAACGCCAGCAGCCGCAGCAACAACGCCTGGGGCCACTCGCATTCCTGGCCCACGCCATACAACCAGGCGGTCATGGCGCTGAGCACATAGAGATCTTCCAGGGTGCGGAACGGTTTGACATACGCGTCCCAGCCATCGCCCGCGAGCAGTTCGCACAACGCATCGTCAAGCAGTACGCGACCATGGCTGATGTCCGGCATCAGGGCGATGGCCGGGAGTTTTTCCAGGGTCACGCCGGGCTCGCCGGGATAGGCCACCGCCAGCTTGAGACGCGGTGCCTCGCCGGGCGCCTCATTGCGAGCGGCGATGAGCAGCCATTCGGCCGCGTCGCCGGCGGTAACGAAATCCTTGCGTCCGCTCAGACGCAAGTCGTTGAGACGGGTCTGCATATCCGCCGGGCGCAAGCTGCGTTGTTCGGTGGCACACAGCGCACCAAGGCCTTGGGGCGCGCTCGGCCAGAGCACCCGCAGAGCCGCCTGATAACCCACCAGAAACGCCAGCCCCGGCGTCGCCATCAGCCGTGCCCCGGCCACCGCCAGCTCGAACGGTGTCACCGGCCCCAAGTGTTGCAACAACGTCGCATAGCCCTCGGCCAGGTCCGGATGGGCGGGCAGGCGTTCGCCGCGTTGGATCAGGGTTTGCCAGGGCATGGGCGGCTCCTCGAGGGCTGTCATATAAGCATCACCAAAGCTTCATGGCGATGACACCGGGGCTACATAGCCTGACTTTGCACAACATGGCTGCATAAAGAAAGTCGAGTGGCTGCAACTGCACAGCCCGCACGGAGATTCGCTATGACTCAGATCGCCCGCATCAGCGACACCGGCAATGAACGCCGCCTGCAAGCCGAACGCCTGATTGGCGCCAAGGCTTTGCAAGAAGCCCAAGCCTTGCGCTTCAACGTCTTCAGCGGCGAATTCAACGCCAAGCTCAAAGGCGCGGAAATGGGTCTGGACATGGATGACTACGATGTTCACTGCGCCCACATCGGCGTGCGCGACCTGAACACCGGCCGCCTCGTGGCCACCACTCGCCTGCTCGACCACCAGGCCGCCAGCAGCCTGGGCCGCTTCTACAGCGAAGAAGAATTCAGCCTCCACGGCCTGGTCCACCTCAAGGGCCCGATCCTGGAAATCGGCCGCACCTGCGTCGACCCGGCCTACCGCAACGGCGGCACCATCGCCGTGCTCTGGGGCGAGTTGGCCGAAGTCCTGAACGAAGGCGGCTACAGTTACCTGATGGGTTGCGCGAGCATCCCCATGCAGGACGGCGGCATCCAGGCCCAGGCAATCATGCAACGCCTGCGCGAACGCTACCTGTGCACCGAACACCTGCAAGCGGTGCCGAAAAAGCCGTTGCCGAGCCTGGACGTACCTTCCAACGTCATCGCCGAGATGCCGCCCCTGCTCAAGGCCTACATGCGCCTGGGCGCGAAGATCTGTGGCGAACCGTGCTGGGACGAGGATTTCCAGGTGGCCGACGTGTTCATCCTGCTCAAGCGCGACGAACTCTGCCCACGCTACGCCCGCCACTTCAAGGCAGCGGTGTGATGAGCCGGCCGCGGGTGTACGCGCGTATCGCGCGGGTGCTGCTGGTGGTGGCGCTGGGCCTGGGCATGGCCACCGTGTTCGGTCTGTTCGAGCGCCTCGGGCTGGCCAACTCCATGGTCCGCCGTCAGCGCTGGTCGAGGTTCTTCATGGCGCGGTTGAGCCATGCCTTGCCGTTTTCGGTGACGGTCCATGGGCAACTGCCGCAGCAGCCGATGCTGTGGGTCAGCAACCACGTGTCCTGGACCGACATCCCGCTGCTGGGCATGCTCACGCCACTGTCGTTCCTGTCCAAGGCCGAAGTGCGTACCTGGCCGGTGGCCGGGTGGCTGGCGGCCAAGGCCGGCAGTCTGTTCATCCGTCGCGGGTCGGGTGACAGCCAATTGATCCGCAAGCAGATGAGCCGTCATCTGCAACAGGCCCATCCGTTGCTGATGTTTCCCGAAGGCACCACCACCGACGGCCGCTCACTGCGCACCTTTCATGGTCGGCTGCTGTCGGCGGCGATCGATGCCGAGGTCGCGTTGCAACCGGTGGCGATCCGTTACCTGCGCAACGGCGAGCCGGACGCCCTGGCACCGTTCATTGGCGATGACGATCTGCTGTCGCACCTGATGCGCCTGTTTGCCAACGATCGCGGCGACGTGCACATCTATCTGCTGCAACCCATCGCCTGCCACGGCCAGGAAAGGGCGGTGCTGGCCTTCCAGGCGCAGCAAGCCGTGCACAAGGTGTTGTTTGGCGCAGTCCCCGAGAAGCAGCAGGTGCCGATGCGCCCTGCCATTGCCGCATGATTTGAAATGCCAATGAGATCCCCTGTGGGAGCGAGCCTGCTCGCGATTGCGGTCTGACATTCAACAGAGATATTGACTGTTACATCGCAATCGCGAGCAGGCTCGCTCCCACAGTTAGAACGGCTGTGTGACCTGGCTCTGAGCAAAGTCCTGAAGCTGCGGATAAAACAACCGGAAATCCTCGCTCAATGGCTCATAGAGCCTGGTCAACTCCTCCATCGCCCCAGCCAATTCCTCGGGGCGGGTCAGGCGTCGGGAAATGCCGCGCAGTACCTGCCCGAGTACGTCGAACGCCTGATAAGAACCCAACCAGTCATTCGCCACCATGTGTGGCGCAATTTGCGCCAGGCGTCCGGGCAACTGTGGTTCAGTGCCGAGCACGTGATATACGCGGGCGGTGAAATCCATCAGCGGCCCCTCGCCATACAACGTCCAGTCCCGGGCCAGGCAGTGGTCGAAAAACACGTCGAGCACGATTCCGGCATAGCGTCGGCGCACCGTGGAAAAGCGCGACAGGGCGACGTCCACCAGAGGGTGGCGATCGGTATACGTGTCGATGCGTCGATGCAAGGCAATCGCGGCTTCGATCCGCGGGTCGTACAGCCCTTGCAGCGGCCCTTTGACGAAATCGCCGTAGAGACTGCCGAGCAGTTGTTCGCGGCCAGGGCCGCCCAGGTGCAGGTGTGCGAGATAGTTCATGGGCGCAGCTTAGCACTGTCGCGCTCATATCGTTATAACCCGATATAGCGATTTGTTCGCTGGTCAGAACAAATCCATATTGGTGTATCGCGAAATAACGATTTAAGGTTCGCCTCATCGCGATATAGCGTTTTACTCACCCAATCCAAACGAACTGCCACCATGACCCTCGACCTCGACGAAATAATAAAAGCCCTGGCGCACCCGGTACGGCGAGACATTCTCAACTGGCTCAAAGACCCCAAGGTCCAGTTCCCCGAACAGTTGCACAACCACGAATTCGGTATCTGCGCCGGCCAGATCGACCAACGCTGCGGCCTGTCGCAGTCCACGGTATCGGCGCATCTGGCGGTGTTGCAACGGGCGGGACTGATCACCAGCCAGAAGGTCGGTCAATGGCACTTCTTCAAACGCAACGAGGAATTGATCCAGCAGTTTCTCAAGCAAATGAGCCAAGAGCTCTGACCAGACAAGGACCCGCCATGCCCCTCTCACTTCTCATCCTGGCCCTGAGCGCCTTTGCCATCGGCACCACCGAATTCGTCATCATGGGCCTGTTGCCCGATGTGGCGGCCGACCTCGGCGTGTCGATTCCCGGCGCCGGTTGGCTGGTCACCGGCTACGCCCTGGGCGTCGCCATCGGCGCACCGTTCATGGCCCTGGCCACCGCCCGGCTGCCACGCAAGGCTGCGCTCGTGGCGCTGATGGGGATTTTCATCATCGGCAACCTGCTCTGCGCCATTGCCAGCGATTACAACGTGCTGATGTTTGCACGGGTCATCACGGCCCTGTGCCACGGGGCGTTCTTCGGTATCGGTTCGGTGGTGGCCGCCGGCCTGGTGGCGCCGAACAAGCGTGCCTCGGCCGTGGCCCTGATGTTCACCGGCCTGACCCTGGCCAACGTGCTCGGCGTACCCCTGGGCACCGCACTGGGCCAGGAAGCCGGCTGGCGCTCGACGTTCTGGGCGGTGACCGTCATTGGCGTGGTGGCATTGATCGGGCTGATCCGCTTCCTGCCGGCCAAGCGCGACGAAGAAAAACTCGACATGCGTTCGGAACTGGTAGCGCTCAAGGGGGCTGGACTTTGGTTGTCCCTGAGCATGACCGCGCTGTTCTCCGCCTCGGTGTTCACCCTGTTCACCTACGTCGCCCCGCTGCTGGGTGAAGTGACCGGCGTATCGCCCCGTGGCGTGACCTGGACCCTGGTACTGATCGGCCTGGGCCTGACCCTGGGCAACATCATCGGCGGCAAGCTGGCGGACAAGAGCCTGGCGAACACCCTGATCGGCGTGTTCATCACCATGGCCGTGGTCTCCACCGTGCTGAGCTGGACCAGCGTGGCGCTGATCCCCACCGAGATCACCCTGTTCCTCTGGGCCACCGCTTGCTTCGCCGCCGTGCCGGCCCTGCAGGTCAATGTGGTGACCTTCGGCAAAGCCGCGCCGAACCTGGTGTCCACCCTGAACATCGGCGCTTTCAACATTGGCAACGCCTTGGGCGCCTGGGTCGGCGGCAGCGTCATCGACCGCGGCATGGGGCTGACCACCGTGCCCCTGGCCGCCGGTGCACTGGCGGTGCTGGCGCTGCTGGTGACCTTGATCACTTTCCGCCAGGGCGGCAGCAATGCCGACCTGGCTGCGGTAACTCGTTGAGATTAAACCCTTCCATTTTTTCGAGGTTGTAACAGATGACGACTATTTTCGATCCGATCAAACTCGGCGACATCGAGCTGAAAAACCGCATCATCATGGCCCCGCTCACCCGTTGCCGCGCCGACGCGGGTCGCGTTCCCAATGCGTTGATGGCCGAGTACTACGTCCAGCGCGCCTCCGCCGGCCTGATTCTCAGCGAAGCGACCTCCGTCACGCCGATGGGCGTAGGTTACCCGGACACTCCCGGCATCTGGTCCAACGACCAGGTCCGCGGCTGGGCCAACGTCACCAAGGCGATCCATGGCGCCGGCGGCAAGATTTTCCTGCAACTGTGGCACGTCGGCCGGGTCTCCCACCCGTCCTACCTCAGTGGTGAAGCTCCGGTGGCGCCGAGCGCCATTCAGCCCAAGGGCCACGTAAGCCTGGTACGCCCGCTGGCCGAATATCCGACCCCGCGAGCGCTGGAAACCGCTGAAATCGCCGACATCGTCGATGCCTACCGCGTCGGTGCCGAGAACGCCAAGGCCGCTGGCTTCGACGGCGTGGAAATCCACGGCGCCAACGGTTACCTGCTCGACCAGTTTCTGCAAAGCAGCACCAACCAGCGCACCGATCAGTACGGCGGCTCCCTGGAAAACCGCGCCCGCCTGCTGCTGGAAGTGACCGATGCGGCCATCGAAGTCTGGGGCGCCGGTCGGGTTGGCGTGCATCTGGCACCCCGCGCCGATGCCCATGACATGGGCGACGACAATCGCCTGGAAACCTTCAGCTACGTTGCCCGTGAACTGGGCAAGCGCGGTATTGCCTTCATTTGCTCGCGCGAGAAGGAAGGCGACGACAGCATCGGCCCACAACTCAAGCAAGCCTTCGGCGGCCCATACATCGCCAATGAACGCTTCACCAAGGACAGCGCCAATGCCTGGCTGGCCGAGGGCAAGGCCGACGCCGTCGCCTTCGGTGTGCCATTCATTGCCAACCCGGACTTGCCGGCACGCTTGAAGGCTGATGCGCCGTTGAACGAGCCACACCCGGAAACCTTCTATGGCAAGGGTCCGGTGGGGTATATCGATTACCCAGTGCTCTGACATCGTCTGAAGTGAAGAAGCCCTGACTCGAAAGAGCCAGGGCTTTTTTATTCCAACTTAATATTCGGAAAACTAGCCGAACTTTATAAGCGCCTTACTTCCAGCCATAGTCGAGCCGGCACCAAGCCAACTATTTGCCCTCTTCCCATTTTGAAAAGGAATTCAATATGAAAGACATCACTGAAAACGCCACGCCCGGCGATAACGGCTTCTTTGAAAAGCTTCTTGCCCAGTTCGGCCATGCCCCACTGAACGTCCTTTACAAATACGTTGCATCCCTTGGAACCGATGACAACCTGGAAGTTTTCAAGGCTTTGATGGAAAAAGCGCAGCTGAACGGCGTAGTCGATCAACAAATCCGGGATTGGCAGCAGGAGCCCATCCGTGCAAGCCGCACCCGCTTCGTTATTAAGCTCATCAACCACACCGACCATACCTTCGCCGTCAGCGACCACAACCTGGCGTTCGATACGAATGAACTCGGGGCCCTGGGCCCGTGGGATATCCAAGCGCTGAGATTCGACTTCGCTTATTCCAGAAAACTGGGCAGCCCAAGTAAAGACATGTTCAAGCACTTCATTATTTTTGGCGACCGGGACATTGCTTGCCTGCTCGACTTCGGTCTAAGAGTCAACACTTCCTTTGGTACACTCTCCCCAACTCTGACACCCGTTCGCACAAACAGGGTGACCTCAATTGGCGCAACGCCCATTCCATGTTCGACCCGGTTCCTGCACGGCGCCAGCGAAGAGCCTTTTAACTTCACCGTGGAAATCACGCTGGGTTGATTATCACCCCGTCCGGCACGCCTCATGGGATCGACAGGCTCCCAAGTGCGGGGTTCCGGACGGGGCCCGTCGCACGTTCTTTTCAAAGGTGGAAACAAATTTCCTACAAAATTTGGCGCCGGTCAGCTATTAACAACCGTTGTGTCGGTTTATAAAAGCACCCTGGCCGAACCCATTGACACAATACGATGCAATTACGCATTTTGTTTCATTTGCGCAGGTTGGGGCTCAGGCGCAGCATGTCCAGCCCGATATCCACCCAGCGCTCCGCCTCGGCGGCCAGCGCGAAGCTGTCAGGAGCCAGCAGCCACTGGTACAGAATGCCGTCGATGTAAGCATGAATGGCCACTGCTGCCCTTTCGGGATCCAGGTCGCCGGGCAACTGGCCGCGCTTCATCGCATTGCGCAACGACAGGGCGATCCGCACATTGCAATCGAGGCTGACCTGGCGCCGCTGCTGGCGCAGATCGCACATTTCATCGGTGAACTCGCACTTATGGAACAAAATCTCATTAATGCGACGCGTCTTCGGGTCGAGTGCAACCTGTTGAAACAATTGCACAAGCAATTTGCGCGTGCAGCCCAGCGGGTCAAGCTCCTCTTCATTTTCGCTGGCGCGGGCCAGGTCATCCAACGGTTCATGCAAGGTATCGAGCATGGCCTGGAGCAGGTCGGCCTTGTTGCTGAAATGCCAATAGATGGCGCCGCGCGTGACGCCGGCCAGCGTCGCAATATCCGCCAGCGTGGTGCGCGCTACGCCGCGCTCGAAGAAGGCTTTTTCGGCCGCTTCAAGTATCTGGCTGCGAGTCTCCAGGGCTTCCTCTTTGGTACGACGGACCATGGCAGTAAAACCTCAATCAGGGTGCATCGGAAATGCGTAAGGATCAGCTGAACAGCATTGCGGCAACGTTCGCTCAGACGCGTCATCGATCCGCACGGGCCTTTGTCAGGCTTTTGTAAATACGGATGGTACGCAATTTTGCTGTTTACAAACAACCGTGTACGTAAGTATATTTCTTAGCATCCTACTAATTGTTTTTCGCGCTCTTTTTCACCTTCCACCTTTCGAGTGCGCCTGTTGCGCGCCTGACCCGAGGATCTCCATGCAATTCAAGCCAGCTGTTACCGCTCTGGTTACCGCCATCGCCCTGGCATCGCTGCTCAGCGGATGCAAGAAGGAAGAAGCGGCGCCTGCCGCACCCCCGCCTCAGGTCGGCTACGTAACCCTCAAGACACAGCCTTTCACCCTGACCTCGGAACTGCCAGGGCGCACCAGCGCATTCCGTGTCGCCGAAGTTCGCCCGCAGGTCAATGGCATCATCCTCAAGCGCCTGTTCAAGGAAGGCGCCGACGTCAAGGCCGGCCAGCAGCTCTACCAGATCGACCCGGCCGTGTACGAAGCGACCCTGAAAAGCGCCGAGGCCAACCTGCGGTCCACCAAGTCGATTGCCGACCGCTACAAGCAACTGGTGGATGAGCAAGCGGTCAGTCGCCAGGAATACGACACCGCCGTGGCTAACCGCCTCGAGTCGGAAGCCAACCTGCAGACGGCCCAGATCAACGTGCGCTACACCAAGGTCTACGCGCCGATTTCCGGCCGTATCGGTCGCTCTTCGGTGACCGAAGGGGCGCTGGTGAGCAATGGCCAGGCCGACGCCCTGGCGACCATCCAGCAACTGGACCCGATCTACGTCGACGTGACCCAGAGCTCGGTGGAGCTGCTGCAACTGCGCCGCGAACTGGAAAGCGGTCGCCTGCAAAAAGCCGGCGACAACGCCGCCATGGTCAAGCTGACCCTGGAAGACGGCAGCCAGTATCCCCATGAAGGCAAGCTGGAGTTCTCGGAAGTGTCGGTCGACCAGACCACCGGTTCCGTGACCTTGCGCGCCGTGTTCCCGAACCCGGACCATACCCTGCTGCCGGGCATGTTCGTCCACGCGCAATTGCAGGCTGGGGTGAACAGCGCGGCGATCCTCGCACCGCAGCAAGGCGTGACCCGTGACCTCAAGGGCACACCGACCGCGTTGGTCGTTGGCGCGGACGACAAGGTCGAGCTGCGCCAGCTCAAGGCCAGCCGCACCGTTGGCAGCCAATGGCTGATCGAAGACGGCCTCAAGGCCGGCGACCGCCTGATCACCGAAGGCTTGCAGTACGTACGTCCAGGGGTGCAAGTCAAGGCCGTCGAAGCCACCAACGTTGGTGCCAAGAACCCGGCCCCCGCTCAGGCAGCTGATAAAGCAGCCGGCGGCAAAGGGGAGTAAACCATGTCGAAATTCTTTATCGACCGTCCGATTTTCGCCTGGGTGATTGCCCTGGTGATCATGCTGGTCGGGGCCCTGTCGATCCTCAAGTTGCCGATCAACCAGTACCCGAGCATCGCGCCGCCGGCCATTGCGATCCAGGTCACCTACCCGGGTGCATCCGCGCAGACCGTGCAGGACACCGTGGTGCAGGTCATCGAGCAACAGCTCAACGGTATCGACAACCTGCGTTATGTTTCCTCGGAAAGTAACTCCGACGGCAGCATGACCATCACCGCGACCTTCGAGCAAGGCACCAACTCCGACACCGCGCAGGTACAGGTCCAGAACAAGCTGAACCTGGCGACCCCGCTGCTGCCGCAAGAAGTACAGCAGCAGGGTATCCGCGTGACCAAGTCAGTGAGGAACTTCCTGATGGTGATCGGCGTGGTGTCGCGCGACGGCACCATGACCCGGGAAGACCTTTCCAACTACATCGTGTCGAACATGCAGGATCCGATCTCGCGTACTTCCGGCGTGGGTGACTTCCAGGTTTTCGGCGCCCAGTACGCGATGAGGATCTGGCTCGACCCGGCCAAGCTGAATAACTACAGCCTGACTCCGGCTGACGTGAGCGCCGCGATCTCCGCGCAGAACGTCCAGGTCTCGTCCGGCCAGCTCGGTGGACTGCCTGCCGTGCCCGGCCAGCAACTGAACGCCACCATCATCGGCAAGACACGCCTGCAGACCGCCGAGCAATTCAAGGCGATTCTGCTCAAGGTCAACCCGGATGGCTCGCAGGTACGTGTCGGTGACGTCGCCGATGTCGCCCTGGGGGGTGAAAACTACGCCATCAACGCCCAGTTCAACGGTGCTCCGGCGTCGGGTCTGGCGGTGCGGCTGGCTACCGGTGCCAACGCCCTCGACACGGCCAGGGCGCTGCGCCAGACCGTGGACAATCTCAAGCCGTTCTTCCCGCCGGGCATGGAAGTGGTGTTCCCGTATGACACCACGCCAGTGGTGAGCGAATCGATCAAGGGTGTAGTGGAAACCCTGGTCGAAGCGGTCGTCCTGGTATTCCTGGTGATGTTCCTGTTCCTGCAGAACTTCCGCGCCACCATCATCACCACGATGACGGTGCCGGTGGTGTTGCTGGGTACCTTCGGGATCCTCGCCGCGTTCGGCTTCAGCATCAATACCCTGACCATGTTCGGCATGGTGCTGGCCATCGGCTTGCTGGTGGACGACGCCATCGTCGTGGTGGAAAACGTCGAGCGGGTGATGAGCGAGGAAGGCCTGTCACCCAAGGAAGCCACCAAGAAATCCATGGGCCAGATCCAGGGCGCCCTGGTGGGTATCGCCCTGGTGCTCTCGGCGGTACTGCTGCCGATGGCGTTCTTCGGCGGCTCCACCGGTGTGATCTACAAGCAGTTCTCCATCACCATCGTCTCGGCCATGGCCCTGTCGGTGCTGGTTGCACTGATCTTCACCCCAGCCTTGTGCGCCACCATGCTCAAGGCGATCCCGAAAGGCGAGCACGGCACACCGAAGCGCGGTTTCTTCGGCTGGTTCAACCGCACCTTCGACCGTGGCGTGCGCAGCTACGAGCGCGGCGTAGGCAACATACTCCGGCACAAGGCGCCATACCTGCTGGCCTACATCATCATCGTGGTCGGCATGGTCTGGTTGTTCAGCCGCATCCCGACCGCGTTCCTGCCGGAAGAGGACCAGGGCGTGCTGTTCGCCCAAGTGCAGACGCCGGCCGGTTCCAGCGCCGAGCGGACCCAGGTGGTGGTGGACAACATGCGCGAGTTCCTGCTGCGTCCGGGCAAGGACGGCGGCGAAGGGGATGGCGTGGCCTCGGTGTTTACCGTGACCGGCTTCAACTTCGCCGGTCGTGGCCAGAGTTCGGGTTTGGCGTTCATCATGCTCAAGCCGTGGGAAGAACGTAACGCCGATAACACGGTGTTCAAGATCTCGGCCCGTGCACAGCAACACTTCTTCACCTTCCGCGACGCGATGGTGTTCGCCTTCGCCCCGCCGGCGGTGATGGAACTGGGTAACGCCACCGGTTTCGACGTGTTCCTGCAGGATCGCGCCGGCATCGGCCATGAAAAACTGATGGAGGCACGCAACCAGTTCCTGGGCATGGCGTCCCAGAGCAAGGTGCTGGCCCAGGTCCGTCCGAACGGCCTGAACGACGAGCCGCAATACCAACTGGAAATCGATGACGAGAAGGCCAGCGCACTGGGCATCACCCTGTCGGACATCAACAGCACCTTGTCGATTGCCCTGGGCAGTAGCTACGTGAACGACTTCATCGACCGTGGCCGGGTGAAAAAGGTGTACGTGCAGGGTCAGCCGAATGCCCGCATGAGCCCCGAAGACCTCAAGAAATGGTACGTGCGCAACAGCGCCGGCACCATGGTGCCGTTCACCGCCTTCGCCAAGGGTGAGTGGATCTACGGTTCGCCGAAGCTGGCCCGCTACAACGGGGTGGAAGCAATGGAGATCCTGGGTGTCCCGGCTCCGGGCTACTCCACCGGTGAAGCCATGGCCGAAGTCGAAGCCATTGCCAAGAAACTGCCGGCCGGTGTGGGTATTTCCTGGACCGGGCTGTCCTACGAGGAACGTCTGTCGGGCTCCCAGGCACCAGCGCTGTATGCCCTGTCGCTGCTGATGGTGTTCCTGTGCCTGGCGGCGCTGTATGAAAGCTGGTCGATTCCGATCGCGGTCATGCTGGTGGTGCCATTGGGGATCATCGGTGCCCTGCTGGCGACCAGCCTGCGCGGGCTGTCCAACGACGTGTACTTCCAGGTGGGCCTGCTGACGACCATCGGCCTGGCGGCGAAGAACGCCATCCTGATCGTCGAGTTCGCCAAGGAACTCCACGAACAGGGCCGCAGCCTGATGGACGCCGCCATCGAAGCCTGTAGGATGCGTCTGCGGCCGATCATCATGACCTCCCTGGCGTTCGTCCTCGGCGTGGTCCCGCTGGCAATCTCCACTGGCGCCGGTTCGGGCAGCCAGCATGCCATCGGTACCGGGGTGATCGGCGGTATGATCACCGCGACCGTCCTGGCAATCTTCTGGGTGCCATTGTTCTTCGTGTCCGTATCGTCCATCGGTCGCCGCAAAAATGCCGACCACGACGACACTCCTGAAACTTCCAAAGAGGCTGGCCAATGAGCAAGTCGCTACTTTCCCTGACCATCGCCGCAGTCGTGCTCAGCGGCTGCTCGCTGATTCCCGACTATCAGCGGCCCGAAGCCCCGGTCGCGGCGCAGTACCCGCAAGGGCCGGCCTACGAGCCTGCCAAGGCGCCCGGCCAGGCCGCCGCCGAGCAGGGCTGGAAACAGTTTTTCCATGACCCGGCGTTGCAGCAGCTGATCCAGTTGGCCCTGGAAAACAACCGCGACCTGCGGGTCGCGGCGCTGAACATCGATGCCTACGCCGCGCAATACCGTATCCAGCGCGCCGACCTGTTCCCGGCGGTCTCGGCCACCGGTGCCGCCAGCCGACAGCGCGTGCCGGCACGGGCTTCGCAGACCGGTGAAGCGGCAATCAGCAGTTCCTATTCCGCCACCCTGGGCATCAGCGCCTATGAACTGGACCTGTTCGGTCGCGTTCGCAGCCTGAGCGAGCAAGCGCTGCAAAGCTACTTCGCCACCGAAGAAGCCCGGCGCAGCACGCAGATCAGCCTGGTGGCGAACGTCGCCAACGCCTACCTGACCTGGCAGGCCGACAAGGAATTGCTCAAGCTGACCCAGGACACCCTGGCGACCTATGAGCAAAGCCTCAAGCTGACCACCCGCAGCGCCGATGTGGGCGTGGCCTCGGCGCTGGACCTGAGCCAGGCCCGTACCGCTGTGGAAAATGCCCGCGTGCAACTGGCGCGCTACACCCGCCAGGTCGCCCAGGACGAAAACAGCCTGACCTTGCTGCTGGGCACCGGCCTGCCGGCCAACCTGCAATCGCAACCGCTGAGCGACGATCTGCTCAGCGAAGTGCCAGCCGGGCTGCCGTCCGACTTACTGCAACGTCGCCCGGACATCCTCCAGGCCGAACGCAACCTGCTGGCCGCCAACGCCAACATCGGCGCCGCACGGGCCGCGTTCTTCCCGAGTATCAGCCTGACGGCCAACGCCGGTACCCTCAGCCCGGATCTGTCCGGACTGTTCAAGGGCGGCTCGGGCACCTGGAGCTTCGCCCCGCAGATCAACCTGCCGATCTTCAACGCCGGCAGCCTGCGGGCAAGCCTGGATTACGCCAAGGTCCAGAAAGACATCAACGTCGCGCAGTATGAGAAGTCGATTCAGACGGCCTTCCAGGAAGTCTCCGACGGCCTGGCCGCGCGCCAGACCTACAACGAGCAGTTGCAGGCCCAGACCGACTTCGTCGCCGCCAACCAGGATTACTACCGTCTGGCCGAGCGTCGCTATCGCATCGGCGTCGACAGCAACCTGACCTTCCTCGACGCCCAGCGTCAGCTGTTCAGCGCCCAACAATCGCTGATCACCGACCGCCTCGCGCAATTGACCAGTGAGGTCAATCTGTACAAGGCGCTGGGTGGTGGCTGGAATGCTGAGACCGGGAAGAACGAACCGGTAAAGGAAGAAGCGCCCAAGACCCGGCTGTTTTGATGGTGCTTGAACGCTGAACAGGAAGCCCACCGGAAGGTGGGCTTTTTGTTTTCAATCGCTTCCTAGCTCAATACGTGGCGAGGGAGCTTGCTCCCGCTGGGCTGCGAAGCGGCCCCAAAACCTGCTAAATGCGGAGCATCAAGACCGGCTGCGGGTCCTGGGGGAGCAGGCCTGCTCGCGATGGCTGTGTGTCGGTCTGTGTGGATTTTTTGACCGGGTACATATTCGTTGCTGCGGTAACGGCGGCTTAGGGTTCCGCCCTTACGGCGGGTCACTTTTGGAAAGCGCCAAAAGTAACCAAAAGCGCTTGCCCC